>JACCYV010000376.1 GCA_013696305.1 Nitrospira sp. | reverse complement strand
CCCTGTGAGTTTTGCGTCACGCTGAACCATACGGACGCGATCAATCCGGCGACGATACTGAAACGCATTACCTATCACCATCCTCTGTATACCCCCGAGGCGATTGCCGCGCAGCAGCGGCATGGAGGGATCAACGGGAAGAACCGCACCTTCTACTATGGCGCCTATTGGGGGTTCGGGTTTCACGAAGACGGCGTCAAGAGTGCCATGGCGGCCTGCCGTCCCCTGGAGAAAGGCTAGCATGAAGAGCTGCGTCTACGAGGGAACGGTGAGGCATCGCCGCACTGCACCTGTCCATCATGCGTTCCGGTATTCGATCTTTATGATGTACCTGGATCTGGCTGAGTTACCTGACCTGTTCCGCAGACGGTGGCTCTGGTCCGCTTATACACCCAACTTGGCCTGGTTGAGGCAGAGCGACCATCTGGGCGATCCCCGAATTCCCTTGGATCGCAACGTGCGCGACCTCGTCGAGGCGAAGACCGGGTACCGGCCGGCCGGTCCGATCCGCCTGCTGACGCATCTGCGATACTTCGGCTACGGCTTCAATCCGGTCAGCTTCTATTTTTGTTTCGACTCCTCCGATCGCATGGTTGAGACCATCGTGGCCGAAGTCACCAACACGCCCTGGGGCGAACAACATTGCTATGTGTTGGGGGAATCCCTGGACGAAGGCATCGGCCCACGCCACCGGTATCGATTCGCCAAACAGTTCCATGTCTCGCCTTTCATCGGCATGAATGTGGATTACGATTGGCGATTCAGTACCCCTGCTGGCCAATTGGCGATGCATATGGAAAATTTACGAAACGGGACGCGCTTCTTTGACGCCACGATGGTTCTGCGCCGACAGGAAATCACGGGGGCCTCACTCGCGCGCGTCCTGATGCTGTATCCGTTGATGACATTGCGGGTCATTGGAGCTATCCATTGGCAGGCATTGCGTTTGTGGCTGAAGCGGTGTCCCGTCTCTCCCCATCCCAACACGCACAGGCACTCCGTTCGTGCAGGGAGGATGTCCGGATGAATGACCTCGTGTCGGCCGAATGCTCTTCAAGCCTGGACTACAGTCCATGCAATGGTGCAACGCATGAAGTGCAACCGGGTCCGCTGGTCACGATCGCAAGACGCCTGGTATTCGCACGGTTGCGCCGGATCACCTCGGGAGCCCTGACGGTTACCGAGGGGGAGTGCCGTACCGTCTTCGGTGACCCTTCGTCACCATCTCCACTCCGGCCGACGATTGCCATCCAGGATTCCGGCTGTTATCTGGACATCGCGTGGAGCGGGAGCATCGGAGCGGGAGAAAGTTATGCGCGGGGTGCGTGGCAGTGCGATGATCTCACGGCACTCATCCGGTTGTTTGTCTTGAATCGACACCTTGTCGACGGCATGGAGCGTGGACTCGCGCGACTTTCTGCTCCGTTTCTCAAAGCTGCTCACCGGCTGCGCCGAAATACAAAAACGGGGAGCCGACAGAACATCGCGGCCCATTATGACCTCAGCAACGAGTTCTTCACACTGATGCTGGACCAGACCATGATGTATTCTTGCGCCTATTTCCAACGGCCCGATAGCACGTTGGAAGAGGCTTCGCGCTCGAAGATCGACCTGATCTGCCGCAAGCTCCATCTTTCCAAGGAGGACCACCTCGTTGAAATCGGGTCGGGGTGGGGTGGCTTGGCCTGCCAGGCCGCTGAGACCTATGGCTGTCGTGTCACCACCGCGACAATCTCCCGCGCGCAGTATGAAACGGCGGTGCGCCGGGTTCGTGAGGCCGGCCTGTCTGATCGAGTGCGGGTGCTGCTCACCGACTATCGGGATTTGCCCGCCCTCGGGACGCAGTTCGACAAACTGGTGTCGGTCGAGATGATCGAAGCCGTGGGGCACGAATATTACACAACCTTCTTCGATGTCTGCAGTCGCTTGCTCAAGCCTGATGGACTGATGCTGCTGCAAGCCATCACCATAGACGAACGGTACTACGAGCGGGCGAAACGATCGGTCGACTTTATCCAGCGCTTCATTTTCCCCGGCAGTTGCATTCCCTCGGTGAGCATGTTGTGTGTGGCCATGACGAAGGCTTCGGATTTCAGTCTGTTGCATCTTCAGGACATCGGCGCGCACTATCCGCCAACCTTGCGGAGCTGGCGCGAGAACATCCGACGGAACGTGGCGCATGTGCGGCAGCTTGGGATTGGTCCAGAGTTCCTTCGGCTTTGGGAGTTCTATCTGTCCTACTGCGAAGGGGGGTTTCTTGAGCGGTCGATTTCGACGGCTCATCTGCTGTTCGCCAAGTCCGGTTGGCGTCAGGATCCGCTGGCGGGATGAACCGCCGTATTTGTCATGCGGTCATTTCCCAGGTCGGATAATGAAACGCAATCTTTGGAGGGAAATCGAGTCATCCATGAGTCACCACTGTGTTGCTGCCTGGCCTCGTCGAGGAGAACATATGGCTCTCGTGCAACCACTGCGGAGGGTCTCGTACCCTTTTTCCTGGTCGGACTGGTTTTGCCCGCCTGGCTGATTGCCCTCTGGTGCCTGCTTGCGAAGACTTGAGTCATTCCTCGGATGGTTGTCGAGACGTGATTGGCTCGCGGCGCTTGCGTGCAGAATCTTTGGACCGCTGAGGCACGTTGCAGCCAGGCCAGGGTCGCTCATTCCAAGCTCATGTGTGACGGGGCGGTATCGTTTCTGGCCGCACTGTGGGTGGGTCAACCTACCCCTGCTTGTGAGGCTAGCGGGAAGCATAAAAGGACCCGCGCGAGCCAATCGAATGGTGTGTGCTGATTTCATCTGAACGGCAACCCGTGTAGAATCAGCCCCCATTGTCGATGAACCCTACGAGCCGCGGTGGTTCGAAGAAGATGGGTCTCCAACGGAGCGCACAACGTATCATGCTGCACGACGAACTCATCGCTGAGTTTCATGACACTCAATCGTTCAAGTGGGACCCAAAAGGCGGATTTAAGCTCGCGTCGGGACTGCTGAGCCCATTTTATGTCGATTGCCGAACGCTGATGGCCTTTCCTCGCGCCCGCCACGTAGTTGCGCAACTGGCGTGGGAGGTGATCAGGGACTTTCAGCTCGATTGCATCGGAGGGCTTGAGCTCGGGGCGATTTCCATTGCGACCAGCATCTCGGACCATGCGTATCGGGCCAAACCGCAGCGGAATTGGCGAACGTTTGTGGTTCGCAAGCACGCGAAGGATCATGGACTCGGCAGGTTATTGGAAGGCGTCGTGATGAAGGGGGATCGGGCATTGATCGTCGATGATGTCTTGACGAGCGGGGGCTCCGTCGTGAAGGCCATTACTGCAGCGCGTGAGGCGGGGTTGGAGGTGAAGGAGGCGCTGGTGATTGTGGATCGGAAGGAGCAGGACGGTCGCGCCCGAGTAGAACAAATGGGGGTAAGGGTCATCAGTCTCTTGACGATCGATCATCTCATGAAGGGGCGCTCTTAACGGCATGTTGAACAGGTCTTCCCGGAGGCTCTCGCCTCGTTCAAAGCCCCACCGTGCGACTGGACCAGTCTACGGAGGAACCATCAGTCACGCGGGTGCGCCATACGTCGCGTCACTTGCACTGAAACTGAATCCCCCAGCGCCGCTCTTCCACCACGTCGCTCGACCCTCCGACAGGACTGGCCTGACGTAACCGACCCTTCGTTTCACCTTCGCGGACGGTTGTATATCCTCCCGGGCACTTCTGTTCCATGAGGCGCGCGGCCTCCTTTCTGAACGACGAGAGGAGGTTGCCCTGCTCGGCTCGATAGGGATAGACCACCACGCCGCCGTTATCGAAATCTTTCACCATGATCGCCCCCTCCCCGCAGCCCCAGACAGCGATCCACATGCCCAGGAAAACCACTCTTGACCAACTTTTCATAGGACTCCTATCATAGAGGGTCCATCGTAGATGCTTCCTGCCCTGAGCAAAGGAGAGGTGACCATGAGATATCTGACCTTCATCGCATGCGGCGCAATCCTCTGCGGTCTTTTTGTTGATGGACCTCAGAAGGCCTTCGCCGATCATTCCTATGTGCTGAGCGTGCAACAATTACGAGCCGGTCTCGTCAAGGCTCCCTCGACGACCGCCAAGGGTTTTGTGCTGGTGGATGTGCGATCTCCGGAAGAACACGTCTCCGGCATGATTCCAGGCACCGACCTGAACATCGATTTTCGCGAGATGAAGGCGCGGCATCGAGAGCTTGGCGCCAAGCTGGATGACCATATCGTCGTATATTGCCAGTCCGGCCATCGCAGCAACATTGCCGCCGAGACGCTGGCCGATCTGGGCTACACGCATGTGTACAATGTCGCGGGGAGCATGAACGCCTGGTCCGAAGCCGGGTTTCCTATTGCACCCGGCCGGTAGGTCGCGGATCATCGGCGGGATGATGATGAGGCTGCCGATGAGGGCCTGGCGCGTGTTCCGGCTCGCGGGCTGATGCCGATGACCGCGGGAAGGCCGATGTGTACGCCGATGTCGCCCTCCAAGAGTGAACGCCATCCGGCCTGCGCCGTCATTTCCCGGGCGGCATGGAGCAGGTCGGGGCTCGCGATGACATCGGAGGAGGAGCCGCCGTCCATCGCCATGGCCTGTTGAATCGATGGTATTTGCTGATGCAGGCAATCGGCGAGGTGGTGAAGCGAGACGATATCGATTGTTTTAATCACGAAAATGGCGCCCTCCCCATCTTCGGCTACCACCGTTTGATAGGCGCGTTTCCCGCTATCTCGTACCCTGAGTTTGCCGGTTCGGTCCAATAGCATCAGTGATTGCGCAGCTTCCCGATAGATGGGACTTTCTTCGGTAAACCCCTCGAAGGCAAGGTCCAAGACGCGGGCCTTCCGAAGCCTGCTATCGGTCGGTTCGGCTGCGAACAACCCCTGCCATGAAGGATGTTTCTTGCCGCCGAGGGAACGTCCCTCTTTGAGCAGCAAACCCAAGTACGAATAGTCCTCACGAAACAATCCGGCGTTAAAGAGTACATACGCGTCGGTGCGTTGCAGCCACTCGTAAATCGAGAGCGGGGCGTGGAGTCCTTCATCGCGAAATTGATAGATCGAAAATTGAAACCGTTCCGGGTCGACCTGGAGCATGAGCAGCGGCGGTACCTGTGGGCACGCTTTTACGGGATTCCACAGCGTGACCTGCATTCCCGCCGTCAACCGATCCCAGGACACGTCGCTCACGGCCGCCGATCCCGTCTGTGGAAATTCGCCGATACACAAGGCGATCAGGAAGGCGTACAGCCACTTCTGGTGTCCGGTGAGTCCTGATGTCTGCGAGTGATGGCCGTGCATCAACACCTGGTCACATTATCGATTCGATACAAGAGGCTGCCTACGTTTCTGTGTGGCCTCAGTATAAAAAGGATGTTCACAAGGGTCAATTCCTGGGCGAGCTGGTTGTCAGTGAGTCTGTGCCCTGCGTCACGAGGCTCGTGCGGTTCGCGGAATGGAACCGGAGAGGGATGACGGGTGTGCAGAGTGTCCGGTGCCCAAAGCGGATGAGTCTAATAATGCGCGCACCGTGCGCAGCAGCACATCGGGGGTGAAGGGTTTTTGCAGAAACGTGGTTCGATGCGGATCCATACCGTTATTCACACAGATGTCGTCTAAATAGCCGGATATGAAGAGCACCCTCAAATTAGGTCTGATGACGGAGAGATGTTGCGCCAGGTCGCGTCCGTTCATGCCCGGCATGACCACGTCGGTGAGGAGAAGGTCCACGTGACAGTTCTGTTGCGTCGCGGTCAGACAGGCCTCAATCCCATTTTTGGCCTCCAGAACCTGATACCCGATTTTGGCCAACTCATTGCGGACGAGATCGCGCACACTGGTGTCGTCTTCGACGAGCAGAATGGTTTCCGATCCTTGCCGAAGGCAGCCTGGGGATTCGGTGGCGTGCACCGTTAGAGCTTGCGGATTGACGCGTGGAAAATAGAGATCGAAGGTGGTGCCATGTCCGACCTGGCTCCAGACATCAAGGCCCCCTCCGCAGGTGGTGACGATGCCAAAGACGGTCGAGAGCCCCAGCCCCGTGCCTTTGTGCTCCTCTTTGGTCGTAAAAAATGGTTCGAACAAATGCGACAGCACGTCGGTATCCATGCCGCTGCCGGTGTCGGTCACGGTTAATTTGACGTACTGCCCGAGCGGCAACGGTTGAAGATGGTGCATCGGGGTGCGTGTGAGTTCGGCCTGCGATGTTTCGATCGCCAGCAATCCGCCGTTGGGCATGGCATCCCGTGCATTCACGACCAGATTCATGATGACTTGCTCGAGTTGACCCGGATCAGCCTTTACATAGCCGTCATGCGGATCGGGACGGATCACCAGTTGGATGTCTTCGCCGATGAGGCGCCGGAGCATACCTTCAACATTGCCGACGACCGAATTCAGCGGAAAGACTTTAGGTTCCACGGCCTGTTTCCGACTGAAGGCCATGAGTTGACGAATCAAGCTCGTCGCTCGCTCTCCGGCTTTCTGCATCTCTTCGATTTTGGCGCGGATGGGACTGCCTGAGGTAAGCTCTCCCAGAAGTACTTGGCTGTGACCCATAATCACCGTCAGCAGGTTATTGAAATCATGCGCAACCCCGCCGGCGAGGCGGCCAACGGCTTCCATTTTCTGGGCCTGCCGGAACTGCTTTTCACTCGCACGCAGGGCGTCTTCCGCCCGTTTGCGTTCCAGTCTCTCGTCGAGATCACGCAGCGTGCGTTTGATGGACGGCACGAGACGTCCCAGGCGCTGCTTGAATATGTAGTCGGTCGCTCCTCGCTGCATCAGATCGATGGCGAAGTCCTCTCCCTGCGCGCTCGACACGAACAAGAATGGCATGTCGGGGTGCAGGGTGCGCGTGAGGGCGAGGGCGGCCGCTCCCTCGAATCCCGGGACCGAGGTATCGGCAAGAATGAGGCTGTATTCTTCCTGCCGCAGCGCGGCCAGAAATTCTTCGCGTGTCTCCGCACGCCTCGATTGACAAGGAATGCCGGCATCTCGCAAGGTGGTGCAAATCAGTTCCGCATCGGCGGGGTGACTTTCAAGATGAATGAATCGCAGGGGCTCAGTCATGGGGTGTATCGAGATGAAGGTATCTGAAGGAGGGTTAGATGGCTCTGCCGGTCGCGCGGCTTGCTCCTTCAGGAGGCGGTTCATTGATCATGCCCCAGAATACGCCGAGCTCTTTGACAGCCTTGAGAAACTGATGGAACTCCACGGGCTTGACCACATAGGCATTGGCCCCGAGTGCATAACTTTCGACGAGGTCCCGCTCTTCGCGGGAGGACGTGAGCATGACGACCGGGATGGGTTTTAGGGCGGCATCGGCTTTGATGGTACGCAACACTTCGAGTCCATCGACCTTCGGCATCTTCAAATCGAGAAGCACCACAGCAGGATTTCCCTGCAGGCGTGTCTTGAAGTGTCCCCGGCAATACAGATAGTCCAGCACTTCGGCGCCGTCATGACAGAGAATGACCTTATCGGCGAGGTGGTGCTCTTCCATTGCCGCCAGAGCCAGCTCCGCATCCCGCGGATTGTCTTCGGCGAGTAGAATAGGTTTGGATACAGTCATGCTGATGGCCTCGTCATCGGAAGGCTGACGTAAAAGGTGGCACCATTCCCGAGCGCGCCTTCTGCCCAGGTCTTCCCGCCATGCCGATGAATAATGCGGCGAACATTGGCGAGTCCGATGCCGGTGCCATCGAACTCATCGGCTCGATGGAGCCGCTGAAAGACCCCGAACAGTTTGTTGGCATAGCGCATATCGAATCCTACCCCGTTATCGCGCACAAATAACACCGCTTCCTCCTGACCGCTCTGCTGACTCCCGATCTCGATGAGGGCCTGCGGCCGGGTGCCGGTAAACTTGATGGCGTTGCCGACGAGATTCGCAAAGACCTGCCGTAACATCGCCGCGTCTCCCGTGACCTCAGGGAGTTGAGCGATTGTCCATGAGATTGCACGATCTTGCAAGTCATGTCGTAGATCATGCAGCACGGATGCGATCAACTGGTTCAGATTGACCGTTCCGTGCAGCATTTCCTGCCGGCCCATGCGTGAAAAGACCAGCAGATCGTCAATGAGTTGTCCCATCCGGGTGGCCGATTCCGAAATCGTCTGTAAGTAGCGTTTGGCTTTCTCATCGAGCGAGACGGTCGCGGCTTTGGCTAAAAGCGAGGCATAGCCGTCGATATGGCGAAGCGGGGCTCGTAAATCGTGCGATACGGAGTAACTGAACGCTTCCAATTCTTTATTGGCAGCTTCCAGCAGTTCTCCCCGGCGTTGGAGTTCATTGGCGACTCGCCGCCTTTCCGTAATGTCATGGCGAATCAGATAATACACGGCGGCCAGCAATACGAACAGCAAGAGAGCGCCGATGGTCAGCAGAATGATGCTGGAGCGGGTCGTCGCCGTGGATTCAACCACTCGCTGCGCGAGGGCCTTGCTTTCGTCCTGTTCCATCTGTACTTGGAGATGCCGGGCAGCATCGAGTTCCGTCTTGGCGATTCCGGCCAAAGCCATCGCCCGCACCGACTCGAAACCGGTTTCTGTACGCAGTTTAATAGCCCTGCGCTCCTTCTGAAGTTGCTGCGCGATCAATTCTTCGAGTTGGCTCACGCGTCCCCGCTGGGCGCTGAGAGCATCGGTGAGGTTTCGCAGGTATTCAAGATATTCCGGTGCGCGCGCGCGAAGCGTATTGTAGGAGGCCAGGTATCCATCGTCGCCAGTGACCAGGAACCGTCGATGGCCGCTTTCGGCATCGTCCATCACTTCACCGGTTGCAGCCAGCAGCTGGATGAATTCGTGGCTCCGTTGGTCCTGATGGCCGTTGCGAATGAGGACCGTCATGTTGCGATATGAAATGGCGGAGATGACCAGGATGCCGGTAAACACGAGTCCAAAGCCGGTCAGCACGCGATGTTCAATTGATCGATTCTGAAAGGCGTGAACCAACGGCGAAAGAAACGATACCCGCGTCAGGATGCGCTGTCTCCAAGGCGAAGGTGGTAAAGAGGATTCTTCGTCAGGGTCGACGGCTTGCCGGCTACCAGGTTTATCGATACCCATATGAGATCCGGACGGAGCCAATGGGAGGCGTGGGTCGCGTCATGAACTGTCGCGCGGAGCGCTCGTGACTGCAAATCGCATTCTAACAGAAGCTCTTGCTAAGCGAAGAGGTTTGAATGAAATCGTGCGGTGACGCTATCCGCCGAACGGCGTGACGGGCAGAGGAACGGATGCCGAAGGGGTGACGAAATTGGAAAACATGAGAGTCGCAGCCACGGCCCAATCGAGGAACGGCTGCGGGTAAATGCCGATCACGAGCGTTCCGGCAAGGCCGACGTAAATAACCGCTCGCAGGGGACCGGTGGTCTTAATGGCGGATGGATCAAGCGGCTCACTGATGTACATCTTCTTCACCACGATCAAATAATAGTACATCGAAATGACGATGTTGATGAGCCCGACCGTAATCAGTGTGTAGAGGCCTTCCTTGATCGCGGCGACAAAAATGTAGAGCTTGCCGATAAAGCCGGCGAGCGGAGGAACACCGGCTAGGGACAGGAGGAAAATCAACATGGCACAGGCCAGAAACGGCGAACGTCGATTGAGTCCGCTGTAATCCTCAATCTCATCGCTTCCCACCGCGTTGCTGATCGCCATAATGACGGCGAAGGCGCCGAGGTTCGCGAAGAGATAGGTCAGCAGATAGAACAAAATGGAGTCGGTCCCCATTTTGGTTCCGGCGGCCAGACCGATCAGCACATTTCCGATTTGCGCAATACCGGAATAGGCCAGAAGCCGTTTAATGTTGTGTTGGCTAATAGCCACGATATTGCCGTACGTCATGGAGAGAATTGAGGCTACGACGAGCAGCAATGCCCATGCCGGTTTGAACGTCGCCAGTGCCACCAGGAACAATCGCAGCAAAATGGCAAAGGCTGCGATTTTTGGAGCGATCGACAAAAAGGCGGTCACGGGGGTAGGCGCGCCCTGGTACGTGTCGGGGATCCATGAATGAAACGGAACGGCACCGATTTTGAATCCTAAAGCCGTAAAAATGAGCAGGAAGCCGATGACCAGTCCGGTTGTGGGAGCCGCACCGCTCATTTCCGAAAAAACCAGCTTGCCCGTTTCACCGAATACCAGGCTGATGCCGTAGGCCAGCAGTCCTGCCGTAAAGACGCCCAGAATAAAAAATTTTAGCCCAGCCTCGTTCGAGGCCATATCGTCACGCAGATAGGACACCAGCACATAAAACCCAAACGTCGCAAATTCAAGCGTGACAAACAGAGACAAGAGATCATTGGCCGAGGCCATGAACATCATGCCCAAGCCCGACATGGCGACCAGGAAATAATATTCGCCTCGAAAGAAAGAGAACCGGTGCACGTAGTCGATCGAGAGGAGCACCACCAGGATCGTCGCCAGCAGGATGAGCACTTTGAAGAAGATGGCCAAACGATCCAAGACAAACATCTTGCCGAACAGGGTGCCGGTAATGCCGGTAACGTCAAACCACGCTAGGCAGGCCAGTGTGATGCTCAGCCCCAGAATGGTGAGGTAAGCCAGTTGTTCCTGAACGATCCGCTTGAAGGAAAAATCAACGATCAACACAACGCAAAGCCATGCGGTGAGAAACATCTCTGGAAGCAGGAGCAAAAGGTCACTGGCTGAAAGCGTCAAGGAAAACGTCATCGCTGGATCCCCTGCGCAAGGGCCTCACGAGTCGTGGTCCGTGACACAGCGGGCAGAATGGCCTGTGGACTGTTCGTCGGATGCTCCGCGACCGGGACGACCTTGGTAATACGGGCGATCAACGGATCAACACCAGATCGGACGACTGAATACAGATGGCCGGGAAAAATTCCAAAGCTGATACTGACGGTGATCATGATCAGGAGCGGCAGGCGATCGATGACCGTTACGGCATCGTGCGAGTGGCTGTATTTCTCCGCCATAGAACCATAGAACAGCCCGCGCATCATTTTAAAGAGATAGGCCATGGTCAGCACGATACCCAGGACGGCGATCACGACCTGAAACGGATATTTGTTCCAACTGCCGACGATGATCATCACTTCGGCGATAAAATTCACGGTGCCGGGCATGCCGATCGAGGCCATGCAGCCGATGACAAAAGCGGCGGAGATGAATGGCATTCGATTGGATAGCCCACCCAGTGAGGGAATATCGCGGGTATGTGTTTGGTCATACACCCAGCCGGCCATGGCGAACAACATCCCGGTGGCCATGGCGTGAGCGAACATGTATATGACCGCTCCGCTCAGGCTGATGTAGTCGAGTGCGGCCATGCCGAGGAAGACATAGCCCATGTGGCTGGAACTGGAATATCCGATCACATACTTGGTGTCTTTCGCATAGTAAGCAACCAGCCCTCCATAAATGATGCTGAAGATGCAGAGGACGGCGGCGATCGGCATGAGTTCACGAGTCGTCTCGGGCAGGATTTCGAAGGCGACCCGGATAATGGAGAAATGTCCCAACTTCATCAGCACGCCGGCGTGCAGCATGCTGGTCGCCGCCGGGGCGGCCGCATGTCCGACAGGCGACCAGGAATGTAACGGCCAGATCGGGGCGATCGACGCAAATCCGAAAAAGATCAACAACCAGATGACTGTCGCCAGAGGGCCTGAGAAATGAGCATGCTCGCGCAGCACTAATATATCGAAGGT
>JACCYV010000373.1 GCA_013696305.1 Nitrospira sp. | reverse complement strand
GACGAGGCAATTCATGCTCGACGGTCCGCAAGAACATGTCCACGTCCCCCGCATCGTCCTCGACAAGCAGAACGGTGAAGGCTTTGTGTTTGCTCCCTGACATCCTCGTCTCCCTCGGCGATTTTTGAAATCCCGCCTGCGGCAGCGACCCTCACTCCGGCCCGATCATACGAGAGGTGTGAAAGTCTGATCTCTTGGCGTGAGGGGGGCCGGTCACGCCCGATCCGGTCCCTTCCGGTTCTCCCTGTGGTCAGGTAGCGTGCCGTAATTTTGGCATGCCAGGCAGGAAAGAAACCAGTCGATATGTGCGCCTCGTGGCTCCGGGAATCAATCAGATCTTAAAAGTGGGGCGCAATGCAAATCAACTCTGTGACTGAATGGCATCGATTGCTTGAAAGCAGAAACGTCGCGGCTCATCGGAAGTTGTGCAAAAAGGGATTCGATAGGATGACAAGGATGTGGGGGGAGACTCGGGTTCCGTTCAGTCACTTCTCGAAAATCAACATCAGATAGGCCAAAAATAAAAGCAGATGGACTGCCCCAAGGAGCACGTTGGTGCGCCTGTTGGCAAATGTCAACATGCTCATAAGGAAGGTCAGGATGAGTAAGATGGTATCGACTGTGTCCAGGTCGAGAACGATCGTCGTGCCGGCAAAAAACCCAATGGCGAAAGATTTCGAGTAGCCCGGCGATCAACAGGAATGTCCACGCCATCTTTCTCTTCCTCATCAAATTCGTGGCGTAGGACATGACGCGCGGCATCTTCCCATCAACCAAAAAGTGAGCGGATGGCCGTGTAAAACGTGCATAGTACACGATACTGCGCGCAGTAAAACCTCGGCATTTCACTAGGGACAAACAGCAGGGTTGGAGTGGAATGCGGCCTGCAAAAGGCTCGATCGGAAGGTGGTCAGTGTGCGGGTTGACCTTCACGCGCGGCCGGTTGGTCGGGTGGATCGAGCCATCGGTACAACACCGGCAAGACGATCAAGGTGAGAAAAGTAGAACTGACGAGCCCGCCGATCACGACGACGGCGAGGGGGCGTTGCACTTCCGAACCAATTCCATGGGCGAACGCGAGCGGCATCAAACCCAGGAGGGCCACCAAGGCTGTCATGAGGACCGGTCTCAGTCGAAGCGTGCACCCTTTGATCACCGCCTCGTCGCCCTGAAGCCCGTCTTCACGCAATTTGTTAAAATAGGAGACCAGCACGATACCGTTGAGGACCGCTACGCCGAAAAGATTGATGAATCCGACTGAAGCCGGCACACTCAGATATTCTCCCGTCAGCCACAGAGCGACGATTCCGCCGATCATCGCAAACGGCAGGTTCATAATGATCAGCGCCGCATGGCGAACGGAATTGAACGAGGCAAACAACAGGATGAAGATCAATCCGATCGTGATCGGCAGGATGATTTTCAAACGTGCCATCGCGCGCTGCATATTTTCAAAAGATCCACCCCACACAAAGTGATAGCCGGCAGGAAGATGGATCTGCGTCGCGATCTTGGCTTGGGCTTCTGCGACGACGCTTTCGATGTCCCGGCCGAGGGTGTTGAACCCGACGTAGATCCTGCGCTGCAGGCCCTCACGGCTGATCAGAGACGGTCCCTCACGCAGCTCGATTGTGGCGAGATCGCCCAGCGGAATCAGGGCGCCGGTGGCCGTCGTCAAGAGGATATTCTTGATCGTGTCGACGCTATTTCTGTATTTTTCCGGATACCTGAAGGTCAAATCGAATCGCTTGTTTCCCTCATACACGCGGGTGGCCGCTTCCTGCCCGATCGCCGTCGTAATGATTTCCTGGATATGGGCGACGTTGATGCCGTACCGGGAGATCTTGCCGCGATCGATGTCGATGGTCAGGTAGGTCTGTCCGAAGAGCTGCTCGATACGCACATCGCCCACGCCCTTCACCGAGGCCATGATGGCCTGAATCTTTTCCGCTGTCGTTCTTAACACCGCCAAATCGTCTCCCAGGATTTTTATGGTCGCCTCCGATCGCACCCCGGACAACAGTTCATCCACGCGCTGTTGAATCGGCTGGCTCAGCAAGAAATTGGCCCCGGGGACTTGTTCAATCCGCTTCCGAACGGCATCGTCGAGTGCCGATTTCGTTTTGGCGGTGGTCCATTGGTCCATCGGACGAAGACTCACGACCGGGTCGCTGGCATTCGGCTCCTGGGGGTCGTTGCCCATTTCCGAACGTCCTATTTTTGACACCACCATGCGTACTTCGGGAAACTCCATCACGGCGCGCTGCAT
>JACCYV010000360.1 GCA_013696305.1 Nitrospira sp. | reverse complement strand
AACGCATCGTGTCCCCATGCGGGGCCTCCGGGTCTGAATGCTGCCGGGCCACCTTCGGCATGCAGGAATCTGGATTTGTTGTGATCGTTGAATCTTGATTGCCTCGATGGTCGAGGGCAACATAGAGGCATGCGCTATTGCTTAATGTCTTCGGTGCCGATTTTACACCGCGGTATCTCTGCGCTCGGATCCGAGGCGGGATTTAGGCGAGCCAAGGAGCAAGGAAAGCGGCTGGGAAGAAGTCCCTTAACTCACGCAGAGGTTTTGAGGACGGTTTTCCAGCTGAAGACTCAAGGAAAGTCGATTCGAGCGATTACCGAGCAGTTAAGGCCTCCAAGTCTTTTGTCCATAAAACCTGCAAGAACCACTCGCCGAAAAACCTCGAAATATTGACCTAGGATCGGTATATTCCCGCTGTCCTCTTATCAGAAATTCAAGTACATTGTTTGCGGCTTCTTCCGGCTCTTCCAAAAATCCTGGGCCTGTGAACATTAGGACTTCCGGTCCTTCAGAAAGCTAATCACTTATGTCATCGAAGTCTCCTAAATATCTTGAGGCACTTGGAGTTCTCCCCGAGGATCTCGTTCCAGTTTTCGACGAGCTATTGGCCCATTATAAATTCGCAGCCCTAAAACATCATGGCAGAGAAATGGTTTCTCCACGAGTAATAGAGGAACTTGTTCTTATGGGGAGAGTTACTAAACGCCTCACTGATACCAAGAGGGGAAACTCTGAACAATTAAAGAAAGAGCATCAAGAAATAGGACGCTAAATATTCATGAGGGCGAACAAAACCTGGTCATAAACAAAACGATTTCTCTAAGCTCAAGATGCAGGCCGGAAGAAATTGAAAACAAATTGATATATCAGGATCTCTTTTCTTGTATTGATTTTCTCCCCGATGAATTCATCGACTTACTAATTGTAGATCCACCGTACAACCTCAATAAAAAGTTCGGTAATGGAAAATTTGCCAAGACGTCAGCGAGCTCTTATGAAGAATGGATAGACTCTTGGATGACAAAACTAAAGAGGTGCCTTAGAAGGATCGCTTCTCTGTACGTCTGCTGCGATTGGCAGTCATCGAAATCGATTCAATCAGTATTTGAGAAGTACTTCGTAATTAGAAGCCGAATTACTTGGGAACGTGAAAAAGGTCGGGGGGCCAATTCAAATTGGAAGAACTGTTCCGAGGACATATGGTTCGCCACAGTCTCGGAGGCATATTTCTTTAACGTTGATGCAGTCAAGCTCAGGAGAAGAGTAATCGCACCATATCGCCTTCCGTCTGGAGAGCCCAAAGACTGGGAAGAGACTACTGATGGCAATTATCGCCTTACCCATCCTTCTAATCTCTGGACTGACATAACTATACCTTTTTGGTCTATGCCAGAAAATACAGATCATCCGACACAAAAACCTGATAAATTGGTGGCCAAGCTCATCCTGGCGAGTTCAAAGCCGGGCGACTTCGTGTTTGATCCCTTCATTGAATGCTCGACGTAAAGTGGATTAGTCTCCAGTTTCAGGAGGTTTTTAGCCGGGCTTTTTTCACCGTAAGTTTAAGTCGCGTCTGTAAAATCACTTAACTCATCGCAAAACCAGTCGAAAACATAGCCGTCTTTCAAACACGGATACAAATCTCATGATTTTAGGCCTTAACCGCATCACTTGATTTCTTCCAATCGTAGTTGCGGCTGGTTGCGGGATTGTGTGCGTTCGCAGGTCGACGGTATTAGCCACTCGCCAGCATGCATTTAGATACACAATTGGTACCCAGACAGGCTCGATCTATAGGAAAGTCACGTGTAAGATTGCTAATGATAGCGTGACACCTGTGTGACAGAAAGAATGGATTATTCGGGAATGGAAGTAGTGAATGGAATCGTAGGTATAAATTTCAGCCATGGAATCCATTGAAGATACAGGAGAAAGTGGGAAGACCGCCCAATTAAGTACAGTGTGCCAATTCTGCAATCTATCCCTCTCAAGGCTCCGACATAGTTTCACGGCACCGCGGGGTTCCCGTATCAGAACGCGACCGACTTCTACTGTATAGATCGAACAATTCGCGCCGGGTTGCCGACCGCCACCACGTTAGCCGGGATATCCTTGGTGACAACGGCGCCGGCGCCGATGACACTGTTCTCACCGATGGTCACGCCAGCCAATACGATGGCACCGGCACCGAGCCAAACATTATCGCAGACTACAATAGGCTTGGCGGTCTCATACTTCGCGCGTCGAAGGTCGGGCTCTATGGGGTGGGTGGGGGTAAGGAGCTGTACATTCGGTCCAATCTGCACATCTTCGCCAATGGTAATCCGTGCCACGTCCAGTGCCATCAATCCATAGTTAGCGAACGTCCTCGCGCCTATCGTAATATAGGTTCCGTAGTCGACATATAACGGCGGCTTTATGTGAACGTCTGGGGCCACTTGGCCAAGCAGCTCTCTAAGAACCGTAAATGCCTCTTTTCTATCCGTCGCATAACGCGCCTCGTATTCACGGGTCAGGCGGTGAGCGCGCCGCGAAGCCTGTTCCAGATCCGGGTCGTCCGCTACATACAACTCTCCCGCGAGCATTTTTTCTTTTTCGCTACGGCCGTTTCTCTTTTGGTTTTCTGTCATGGAGTCTCCTGAAGTGCATGACATGGGTCAAATTCAGACCCAACGTTGGATTCTCTTTACGCGCTGGAACCAGCGCAAGGTTAAGCTATGAGTGATGTGAATTGAGGCAACGCGGTCGTAAAACGATCGTATGACAGACTTTTTGAGCTACATGCCCCATGCCTCATACCGCTCAGTATCAAGGCCTAATAGCTAAAATCATGGAGCAAAAGCTGTAAATTGTGCGCCAGCACGTGATGTGATAAAGTCGTCCGAGAAAATTCCGGCTTCGGCACCATCCCCACACTCTAGCGATTTCTGAAACGTTTGGACAGGCAGAAGTGGCGCGATAGTGACGTGTTCGTGCTCGTCAGGGCATGGTGAAATTCACGACGGGATTGTTGGGAGCCGCAAGCACATTCCACCCGAATTATGATACGAGCCAAGATACCAATTCAGCGCATGCCGGACGGAACGTGGAAAGCGGGTCCGTGCTTCATTCAGATT
>JACCYV010000352.1 GCA_013696305.1 Nitrospira sp. | reverse complement strand
GCCAACACGCAAGTGTACGTACTGGATTCGAATTGTGCGCCGGTGCCGGTGGGAATTCCGGAAGAATTGTACATCGGGGGAAAAGGCCTCGCACGGGGGTATAGAGGCGCTCCTCAGTTGACCCAGGAACGATTCATTCCCAGTCCTTTCCGTGAGGGGGAGCGTCTGTATCGTACCGGAGACCAGGTGCAATGGTTGGCTGAGGGTAAGTTGGACTACGTCGGCCGCATCGACCATCAAGTCAAGCTGCGCGGATTCAGGATTGAGCCGGGCGAGATCGAGACCGTGCTGGCGGAAGACCCGACCGTCAAACAGGCGGTCGTCATGGTGCGGGAAGATGTTCCGGGAGACAAACGATTGGTGGCGTATGTGGTGGCGCGAGAGGGGCAACGCTGCGATCCAGAGGCGCTGCGCCAGACGCTCCGCGAGGTGGTTCCGCACTACATGGTCCCCGCCGCGATTGTGTCCCTCGCCGAATTCCCCCTCACCCCTAACGGCAAAGTCGATCGCAGTGCGTTGCCGGCTCCATCGACAGAGCCGGTTCAGGACGGTGTTCACGCGATCGAGCCGCGGAATCGAATTGAATTACAGCTCGCGGCGATTTGGGAGCAGGTGTTGGGTATCACGCCGATCGGTGTCCGTGATAATTTTTTTGCCCTTGGTGGCTATTCACTGCTCGCGCTGCGGATGTTCAGCGCGATCGAGCAGACCTTCGGCACCCGTCTGCCGATGGCCTTGCTTTTTCAGGCGCCGACGATCGAGCAATTAGCCGATGTCCTGGCCGATGAAGGTTGCACGGTGCGCTGGCGATCACTGGTCGCGATCCAGCCGGAGGGAAAGAATCCGCCGTTCTTCGCGGTGCCGGGGGTCGGGGGCAATGTTCTGGTATTCGCTCGGCTCGCTAAGCTGCTAGGCCACGACCAGCCATTCTATGGCCTGCAGGCCCGTGGCCTCGACGGAAAGGAAAAGCCGTTCATGCGAGTGGAGGACATGGCCGCCCATTACATCGAGGAAATCCGGTCAGTCCAGCCAGAAGGCCCCTATCTCATCGGGGGAACGTGCACCGGCGGCTTGGCGGCCTATGAAATTGCCCGGGAGCTCACGGCGAAGGGGGAAGAGGTGATTCTGGCCGTCATCGAATCTTGGCATCCCCGATCCTATCTGACCCATTGGAGCCGGCCGCCATACATGCTGTGGCCCCTCCTGTTCGTCGCGATGAAGATTGCGACGTACCATCGCCTGATGCTTGGTTTGCCTCTCCGGGACTGGCCGACATTCTGGAGAGGAAAAATGAAACGGCTCTGGGACCTCATGCACCATACCGAAGTTGCCGAGCATCAGGATGAATTCTTATACAAAGACCAAGTCTCCTATGCCACCTACCATGCCGCGGCGCGGTATGACTTGAAACCGTTTCGAGGGCAGGTTTTGAACGTCATCGCATCCAAACACCCCCTCACGAATTCCACCGACGATACGCGGCTGGTCTTCGGTGAGTCGGCAAAGGGTATGAGCCGGACAATGTATCTGCCCGCAGAAGATTCGGGACGTTTATTCGTTGCGCCGCATGTGCAAGAATTGGCGACCCACCTGAAGACATTTTGGGAGGAGGCCCGGGTGATGCTGCGTCGCAAGGGGCATGACCAGGGAAAAGGGCCGTCCTCACGAGCGGCTTAATGCCGATCGGGTCACATCATTCCATGATAAAAATGTTCCGGTTCCTCCAGTTCCTGTTGCGCGGCGCCAGAACCATGATGGTGCTGATGGTCTTCACCGGGTTGTTGGCCGGGCTGTCGAGTGTCGGGCTGCTGGCGGTGATCAACAAGCTCATCAACGGAGCCGGGGCGACCTCGCAGATCTTCGCGGTGGCGTTCATCGGACTGGCGGTGCTGAAAGTCCTCTCGAACTATCTGTCCCAACTACTGCTCGTCACGTTTGCGCAGGAAACCATTCTGAATCTCGGCATGGAACTTTGTTGGAAGATAGTGCGCGCGCCCTATCGCACGCTGGAGCGGCGCGGCAGGCATGAGATCCTGGCGACGTTGACGGACGATACGTATGCCATGGCGTGGGCGGTGAACGGCTTGCCTGGCTTGGCGATCAATGTGGCCATTCTCGCAGGCTGTTCAATGTATCTGGCCTGGCTCTCCTGGCAGGCGTTTATCGGTGTCTTGATCATGGCCGTGCTGGGGTTGCTGGGGTATCGTCAACTCTACAATCGAGTGCTGCAATCCTCTCTCGCGGTCCGCGACGCCAAAGGGACGCTCTTCGAGCATTTTCGCAGCCTGACGGAGGGGATGAAAGAGTTGATGCTGCATCGCGGCCGGCGCGATACCTTCGTGGCATCGGATATCCGCAAGGCAGCGGAGGCCTTGCGGTACTACAACTTGGTGACGACCAAGCAGTACCTGGCCACTGATTCATGGACGCAAGTCCTCTTCTATGGGCTGATAGGCGTCATCCTCCTCCTATTTCCCCGGCTGCTGTCGCTGTCCGGCGAATCCCTGACCGGATATGCGTTTGCCATGCTCTATATGATCGGGCCGATGTGGGGGTTGCTCGGAATGGTGCCGACGTTGAGTCGCGGACAGGTAGCGCTGGAGAAGATCGAAGGGCTTGGGCTGGCGTTGGACGAAGGGAACCGGGAGGGGGGAGCGCAGCGTGCGGTAGCCCGGGGCGCGCTTTGTGTGGAGTTTTCACAGGCCATCTTTTCCTATGAACCGAAAAATGAGGACGACCGGTCGTTCACGTTGGGGCCGTTGGATTTCACCTTGACGACCGGCGAATTGGTCTTTATCATCGGGGGTAACGGCAGCGGCAAGTCCACATTTGTGAAGGTGCTCACGGGGCTGTACCTGCCGCAACAGGGAGCCGTACGGCTCAATGGTGAGACCATCGCGACCACGACCCAGGACTGGTACCGGCAGCATTTCGCCGCAGTCTTCTCCGATTTCCATTTGTTCAAGAAGCTGCTGGGGCTGGATCCTTCATTAATCGCGAGCCAAGCGGACGGATGGTTGAAGACTCTCCGCATTCAGCATAAGGTCACGATTCAGGACGGCGAATATTCCACGGTGAACCTCTCCCAAGGGCAGCGCAAGCGCCTGGCGCTCGTCACGGCCATGCTGGAAGATCGGCCGTTCTATGTATTCGATGAATGGGCGGCCGATCAGGATCCCCAATACAAGGACGTATTTTATGGTGAGTTGCTGCCGGATCTGCGCGCCAGGGGAAAGGGCGTGATCGTTGTCACCCATGATGACCGGTACTTTCATGTGGGAGATCGTGTGTTGAAACTGGAAGAGGGTAAAATGGTGGACGCCTCGAACGTGGGCACCCATGCTCCTTCACACCGGGGTGGTCAGATGTTGAAACCGGTTGCTCGGCCGTCGGCCTGAAAAGGAGTTTCTTCGTCATGCCAATCACGCCATGCCCGCCGTGTTGATTCCGAGCACAGCCTCGTTACCCTCTCCAGACCTCGTTCCACAGGATGTGCATGTGTGGTTCTGCGACCTTTCCCGACATCAGAGCGAACGTGATGGCCTCGCCGCGCTGTTGTCGACCGATGAGCAGAGTCGAGCCGCTCGTTTTGCCTTTGAACGCGATCGTCATCGCTTCACCCTGTCGCACGGGCTGCTGCGGATCATTCTGTCCCGGTATGTGTCGGAAGAGCCCGGGCATATTCAATTTAAGATGGGACCTCATGGCAAGCCGGCTGTAGACAGCCGTGCCGGTGCCGGGCAGCCGATCGAATTCAGTCTTTCCCACTCGGGAGAGTATGTCGTCGTGGCGGTGGGAACGGGGCGAGCGGTAGGAGTGGATATAGAGGTGTGCCGTTCCGACGTGGACTCGGTTCAACTGGCGCAGAGGTTCTTTGCTCACGGCGAATCGCGCCACATCGCCCAGGCTCAGGGGGAGGACCGGCCACGGATGTTCTATCGTTTTTGGACCGCCAAGGAAGCCTATCTCAAGGGCAGGGGTGTGGGACTTTCTCTCGGGTTGGAACGGTTCGAATTGCTCTTCGACGAGGGGCAGGTGGTGGCGCAGGTGCGTTCAACCGGCTCGGGAACTCTGGAAAAGGATTGGTCGGTGCACTCGTTACGTCTGGCAGATCATATTGCCGGAGCACTTGCGGTCGAAGGGGAGGTCGCGCGTATTTTTATCCTTGACGCGACGACGATATTGGATCGCTAAGCGTTCTCTCGCCGTATACCTTTCTTCCGCAGTTCCCAAAAAAACTCCTGCAAAAGGCTCCGGCTGTCTTCCGCGCACAGCCCGCCGGTGACCTCCACGCGATGGTTCAGGTGAGGTTCGGGAGGAATGTTCATAATGGACCCGCAGGCGCCGGCCTTTGGGTCGGCGGCGCCGAACACCAGCCGGGAAATGCGAGCCAGCACGATGGCGCCGATGCACATGATGCAGGGCTCCAGCGTCACATAGAGGGTGGTGCCGGTGAGACGCCAGCTCTTCGTCTGTCGCGCCCCTTCTTGGATGACGATCAATTCCGCATGGGCCGTGGGGTCCTGCCGGGTTTCCCGATGATTGTGGGCCTCCGCGATCACGATGCTGTCCCGCACCAACAGAGCGGCAATCGGCACTTCGCCGATCAGCGGCGCCGAGCGAGCCAAGGTCAGGGCCTGTCGCATGAAGCGAGTATCGAGATCGTCGTGAGGAGGCATGGTGTCGTTGGGCGGTTCCGCCGAGGATCACAAGGCCGTGGCGATCAGCTCATGTGTCGTTGGAATCAGACTAGCCCGCAGGATGCGCAAAAAGGCCGTCCAGCAAGGCCGCAGCGAGGTCCACGGCGCGAAGAATAATGAGCGCCCCGTTTGTGGACGCCGCTGAGACGGTGAGGCGGCAGTCTTGTGAACGCCGCTGGCGACTTTTGCGCATCCTGCTAGATTTGGCCGACCAGGTAGATAGCGCCCGTCGGCTGCGGGAGCCCACCGTCTGGTTCGACGGTCACGGCGAATTTCTTCACCCGTGCAAACTCGGCAAGATTCCTGATCATCATGCGGCCCTTCTGGCCGGTATCGAGCCCGAAGACGCCGGCACTCACCGGTTTGTCGTCGATGGCCCAGAGTTGATAGACCTTGCCGCTCGGCAAGGCCGGAAGATTGAACGCGTAGAGCCAGGCCTTTTTGGTCACCGGGTCGAACAAGAGGAACGCGCCGGCCGACTTGGCCATCTCAGACCCCGAGAGCGACACGACTTTCGACGAGGGATTCTTGAAAAATCCAGTGAATTCCTCAGTCTGGCGGACGAGCCGCTGCATGGAGCTTTCACGCTGTGTCAACTGGGTACGCACATCGTCCAATTCAGCCTCCCGCTGAAGTAATTGGTCCCGCAGTTCAGCGACTTCAGTGGCGCGTTGATCCAACTCAGACTTGAGGGTTCCGACAGCTTGTTCGCGCTGGTGTAAATCCGACTGCAAGGTAGTCACGCGCGAAGCCGCCTGTTGCACCGCAGCTTGCAGCTGCAGGATCTCTCCCGAGTGCTGGGTCGTTTGCGTGTAAAACAACCAGGCGAGGTAGCTGCCCCCGACCATGATGGCGAGACCGGCGAACCCCATGGCGAAGCGAAACGGCCAGGAGCGGGCGGGTGCAATCGGCGGGAACAGATGGTTCATCCATTCCCCGGGCTCCAAACTTAATCGCCCGGTCGGCTTGTCCGATTCGATCGCAGCGCCGGTGGGAGCCGGTGCCGACATGATCTTGGCTTTGAGCGTGTTTGGGGGCGTCGCCGGGGTGAGACCGAACGGCAGCAGGGACGCCACGGTCTGATAATCCTTCAGGGCGGCATGGCAGGCCGCGCAACCGGACAGCAGATGGGCTTCGATGGCCTGCCGCTCCGAGCGTTCGAGAGCGCCGACCGCATACAGGGGAACCGCTTCTTCCAATTCCTC
>JACCYV010000136.1 GCA_013696305.1 Nitrospira sp. | reverse complement strand
TAACCCCGGCCGCTGCTCCCCCCGCGCCCCATCCGATCGAACGGCAGCGCCTCATAGCGTTTCTTCAAGTCAGGATGTTCCGCGAGATAGCCCTTCACGGCCGCCTCATCGGCAAACACATCCTTGCTGCGTCCTTTGTACTCCTCCACCGTCAGATCGTACTTCGCCAACAACGCGCTGAGTTTCGTGTTGATATCTTTTCCCATTTCGGCCATCTGCTCAGTCGAAGGCGGACGCCCTGCTCCGTCACGCTCTCCGCCCTGAAAGTAATTCGTCATCATTTCGCCGATCTCAATGCGGGCGTTCACGAACTTCCCCACCTCCGCCGGTTCAGCCGCATGGACGGCCCCCGTGAATAATACTATCCCCAATGAAATGCCGATCATCACGCGCGTCGAATTCATCACCATACTGCCCTCTCAGAATGTAGTTAAGAAATGCCGTTAGTCGATCGCACTCATCATAACATCTCGTCCGGATAATGCGCACTTCTCGCGCCCTCTCCATGACGAGCCTCCGAAAGGCGCGGCAGCCTGCGGGTAGAGCCGACCGCATGCGGAGGATGGAACGTCCCTTTTCATGAGAGAAATGCTAAGCTGGTGCGGCGAGCCGTCCCACCCTTCCCAGCGGCGGGACATGGCCCGCACAGTCCGCCCGAGCATGAAAGGAGATCTGTTGATGAAACTCACACCATTACAGGATTGGATCTTGGTCCGTATCGGCGAGGCGAACGAGAAGAGCACCGGCGGCATTATCATTCCGGACTCCGCACAGGAGAAACCGGAAGAAGGAGAGGTCCTCGCCGTGGGAGTGGGTCGCCTCGTCGAGGACAAAGATTCGAAGGACAAGGTGAAGAAGAAGACCTTCGTGAAGACCACCGTTACGCCGGGGGAACATATCCTGTACAAAAAATACGCCTCCAGACCGGTGGAGGACGACGATGACGCGTTGGTGCTCGTGCGTGAAGAAGACGTGTTGGGCTATTTTCGATAGGGCGACATGACCAGGAGGAAGGGAAGTTTCACATGCCCAGACGTCATGGAGAGCGGCACCGCACCGAGCGCTTCGGCTGGTTGCGCGCGGCCGTCCTGGGGGCCAACGACGGCATTATTTCGACCGCGAGCCTGCTGCTGGGTGTCGCAGCCGCGCAGGCGACTCGCAGCGGACTCGTGGTCGCCGGCGCCGCCGGCCTGGTCGCAGGCGCCATGTCGATGGCGGCCGGTGAGTATGTGTCTCTTCGCTCGCAGGCCGACACTGAAGAAGCCGAACTTGAGCGGGAGCGCAAGGAACTCGAAGACGACGAAGCGGGCGAGCACAAGGAACTGACGACGATCTACATTCACCGCGGCCTCGACCCGTCACTGGCGAAACAAGTAGCCGGGCAACTGATGTCCCATGACGCGTTGGGGGCGCATCCCGCGATGAACTCGGCATTTCCGAGACCCTCAGCGCCCGCCCGGTTCAGGCGGCACTCGCGTCGGCAGGCGCCTTTGCCGTCGGAGCGGCCATGCCTCTCCTGACAGCGATCCTGATTCCTATGACGATTGTCATTCCCCTCGTTTCAGGGATGTCCCTGCTGTTTCTCGCGTTCCTGGGAGGCGTAGCCGCGTACGTGGGCGGAGCCAATGTACTGTGTGGCGCGATCCGCGTCACCTTCTGGGGGGCGCTGGCTATGGCGGTAACCGCCGGTATCGGGGCGCTGTTCGGAACGATTGTCTGAGCGGAGTTCGGAGTTACGGTGCTGGAACGGCGTCGTTCTGCGCGATCTCGTACACCAACGTGACGCTGGCCTCGACCTTGATCTCTCCTCCCAGGATCGGCGGCTCGCTGTCGCCCGTATTCATGGACATCATCGATCGTGACGCATGGGACAAGGGGCGGACCACCTGTTCCCCTTCGTCTACACGGATCACCCGCACGAGTTTCAACTTCAGCGATTCGCCCAACGTCGAGGCTTTCTCTCGAGCCTTGACCACCGCCTGCTTCAACGCCCTGAGCTTCGCCTGCTGCTCATCCTTGAGCGCCCACTGGACAGCCTGGAAGTGATTGGCCCCGGCCGCCAAAGTCTGCTCGATCACCTCACCCACCTTCTCCGGATCGAATAACTCCACCGTTGCACTGTTGCTCACCCTATACCCGATGATCTCCGGTGACAGGGAGAGACTGTCGCTGTGACGTTTGGGCGGCGGCTTATATTGAGGCGAGACGGTGAAGGACGAGGTCTGAATGCGCGCCTTGTCGATCTGCAACTCGCCTAATCGATCGATCACCTTCTGCATCACGCTGCGGTTCTGCCGCTGCGCTTCTGCGAGCGATTTACCAGTCGTCTGCATGCCGAAGGTCACCAAGGCCACATCCGGCGCGAGCGCCAGGGTGCCCGTGCCGGTCACGGTCAACGTGGGCAACGCCGGCTTTATGTCCTCATGGGCCGGCGTTGTGCCTGGAGCCACCAAGAGCATCAGACCCAGTAAGAGCGCGGCTTTGTAGTGTTTTGTGGTCCACGTCATGCAATTCATCGCATTCTCATGGTACTTAGAATCCAGATTTCTTTGCGGTTCGTGAACACATCAGCCGAGTGCCGAGCGAGATACCAAGCGTGGAGCTTGTTGGCACAAGACGCACCGCCTTCTCCTCCAGCAAACCGTGATGCTTGTCGCTCCTAACTTTCGGGTTTCGCGTCCGACAACGTGCGCACCAGCACCGTCATCTCGTCCAGCTTACGCGCACCGACTGCAAGATCCGTTTCCAATCGCTCGATCATGTCCAAGCAGGTCTTTACCGTTTCAACGAGCTGAGCCTGCGTCATCGCGGGTAACTTCTGTTCCATATCATGTCTGTTCATACCGGACGTACCTCCGCCAAATATCCCAATCATCCGTCTGCGTTTTGATTCACGCCGGTTGGATTACCGTTTGAGCTGTTTCAAAAAGTCGCCGAGCACTGTGCGGAACTTTTCCGGGTCTTCCGCCATCATAAAATGTCCGGTATCGAATTCAACAAGTTGTGCGCCGGGGATCTGCGACTGAATGCCCTTCGCGATGGTCGGCGTGGCCACCCCGTCCTTCGCCCCGACCATGATCAGGGTGGGCGCGGTGATGCGTGCGAGCTGGCCATGCGCGTAGAAGCGGGACATCGAGGTCAGCGC
>JACCYV010000135.1 GCA_013696305.1 Nitrospira sp. | reverse complement strand
AGAGGGAGATCGGGAACCAGCGGCAGTTGAAAACGCACGGCGCGGCACCCCGCCAGATCTCGTTCTTCTTGTGGAACCAGTTGCGGACCGGCTTCTGCGCGGTGAATGACCGTACCTTTTTCGTCGGTCAGGTGCCACGCCACCACCACACCACCCTCTTCCCCTCTCTTCGACAGGAGCCG
Organism: Nitrospira sp.; assembly: GCA_013696305.1. GTDB lineage: Bacteria > Nitrospirota > Nitrospiria > Nitrospirales > Nitrospiraceae > Nitrospira_A. The sequence continues at coordinate 20,294 of JACCYV010000135.1, read as the reverse complement.
AAGCGACCACTGCACGCCTTCGTACCCCAGTTGTAGGATGAGAATGGGATCACAGGGCTCCTGCCAACAGGCTTGGTCCCAGGCGGTAAGTTCGCGAGCCAGCGCTTCGCGCGATTCGACGCAAAACCCCATCGCAGACAAGATGGCCCGCGTGGTGTCGTCACCGGTGACGTGAAGGCTCCCGGCAATGTCGTGATACTCAGGGGAAATTCCGGCCCGCGAGGCGAGGAGGCGAAGCAGGTCTTGCTCGGTGCCGTCATACATAGTGTGCTGGCTGAGTGTGAGTGAAGACCTCGACCATGTCAAGGCATCGAGGGTTTACCTCAGAGTTCCCGGAAAGCCACGCGCCGTCACGATCCAAGCATTCATCGAATAGCTGACCGCTCTGACGGGAGTGAGCCGCATTGCTGCGAGCCTCCACGCGTGATAGCATAAGGGTACCATCATGACTCGACGCTCGAGTCCAACGCCGATGTGGGACTAGCCACAGAAAGGTAGGTGGCTCGCATGATTCCCCTGTTGTCGATTTCAGGAAGCGGCGCCCTGCTTGGAATAACCGCACAATGCCTGGCCCTCGTCGCGCCGCCGATGGCGTTTGCAGGTAGCCCCGCTGTCGATATAACCGGGGACTATCGGTACGCCTACCACGAACCCGAAACCGCGGCAGAGGCCAAACAGATTGCCTGTCTGGAAGCTCTCCGTCAGGCCATCAGCACCACCGCAGCGGTACGCGAGCGGACTGCCGCGATAGTCGATTCAAAATCCTTTCACGATCTGGTGCACACCTTGGCCGCAAAGCTTGTCAGCGGCCAGCAGATCCTGCAACAAACCGACAGGGGCCGGACGGTGTACTGTAAGGTGAAGGCGGTCTTCCATCCGGACGAGGTGGAACGGGTGCTCCTCGCACAAACGATGGCCGGAAGTGAACCAGGAATGGATCAGAATAGGGCGCTGAAAATTCTCAGCACGCGCGAAGATCCGGACGGCACTGTCGTCATTGCCTACCAAGCACTGAGACGTCTTGACTGGCTGAGCACCGCGTATCAGGGAACGCTGCGGGAGTCGGCGGATGTGATGGTCGATTTTTATGATGAACAGGGCATCCTACTACGAAGTACTCGCCACCCGGCCCGAAAAACGACCACAGGTGAGGATGTAATGAATCCCGGGCAAGTCGGAACCCTCAAGGTCGCCAGACCTCTCAATGCGAAAACCTATCGCGTCTGGCTCGTAAACTAATCGGCTGAAAATTGCCATTATTCGGCTCTTCAGTCCTCTCGACTTCTCATTACCACGTTCACCCTGAGCATTACCGATCAGCCCCGGGGGAGGGCAAGTTGATGCCGAAACGCTCCAATCCCATGATGACCGTCAAGGCCGCCGGCGAGTGCTGGACGATTTCCTTCTGTACTTCGATGCGGCGGAGGTCGACAAATTCCGTCGCGGTCAAGCCCAACGATTCCCGGTAAGCACGATCCGCAATGCCGCGCTGCTTCTCGGCTTTTTCCCGGGCTTCTTCCGCCCTCTGAAATTCCACCATGGTGAGCTTCCGTTGTTCCTGCACAATAGTTTGAGTCGTCTGCTCCACCACACCCTTGGGCGGCAAAATACTGCCGACCACGACGCGATTGAGCCGGATCGGCATGTTTTGCTTCTCGATAAGCTTGCTCTGAACCTCGCGCGCGATGGCATCCTGTAACTTCGTTCTGGTCGACGGGTCGGTCGTCAACTGAAAGAGCGGGTACCGTTGCACTTCTTCTCGAACGAAGGTGCGAAAGGCCTCCTTCACGTTGTTCTGGTACCAATTGGCACCGTAACGGCTGATAAGTTCCGGTGAGCGGCTTTCGACGACATTAGCGATCATAAAGGCATCGAACGATACCGGCGCGTTTTCCGCGGAGATGATGTCGAAATGTTCTGAATATTGCAGAGGCCTGAGATCTACCTCTACCACCTTGGTGGTCGGCGCGACCCACACCCGTCCGGTCTTTGAGGGCATGCCGTCTACCCCGCCGTGACCGAAGAAAAACGGCTGTTCGACCAGAACTCCTTCGTGGCCGGCATCAATCGCCACACAGCCCGACGTGAGCAACATTGCCCCTAATGCCACCATGGACCACGCTCCCTGTCGCATAGGTTCCTCCTGTGTTAGGTCGGGGCCAACGAGTCGCGCCCCGGGCATCCTGCGCGTTCTACGAACTCATTCGGCCATGCAAATACCTTACGAACCGCATGAGCACGTTGTCAAACGAGGGCCCTGTAGTATGGACGAGGCCACAGTGGAGAATGGTTTCATGGCGCGGGAGCCGACAGCGCTAATAAATTCGGGACTCGCGTTGCAGCCATCGCACGTACCGAATGATGTGGTCAACGTCACCGGCTTTCAGCCCTTCGATCTTCGGCATGTTGCCGAACTCCCAATGGTGAGCGCGAACGCCGATCTCCACTGCCCGTTGAAAAGCGACATCGGCGTGATGATTGGGTTCGTAAATCTTATGTACGAGCGGAGGACCTTGCTTCGTCCCCACTCCTCGAACACCATGACAGGCGGCACAGGTAGCGCTAAATTTCGCCTCACCCGCCTGAACGTCCACCGGCGTAGCGATTCCGGTAGGCTTTGCGCCATCCGGATTGGTGGCTTTGGATTCACACGCTGCCAGAGCCACAACCAGCAGGGCCAGTCCGGCCCCTCGCCGCCATGCCTTCATCCGAACTACCCTCAACATGACTTCCTCACCGGCGTATTTCCGGAGGGGTGACCGTTGTCCGGTTGTCCCGTGACTGGTTCAACTGATCACGCAGCATCCGCGTCGTGCGGTTTAAGGTCAAACGCCGGTAGAGTCGCGCAGCGATCGGCGTGATAACCACCAGGGAGATAATCAGGTACATGAAGAATTCTTCAGGTGTCATAAGCAGGTGTCTCCATGCAGCTTGGTAGAGGGATCCGTCGAGCCGGCTGGGTCATCCTACGAGCTAACCGTTGTCCGGCCCCTGGTAAAGTATCGCATAGGGAATGGGATCCACAACTCCTGCCCGGCGAAAACCCTCCCGTCGAATGCGGCAACTGTCGCACCGGCCGCAAGCAATGCCGTCGCCGCCTGGGTCGTAGCAACTATGCGTGAGCTCGAATGGAACCTGAAGTTCCTGACCACATTGCACGATCTCAGACTTCGCCAGCATCAATAGCGGCGCACGCACCTCGATGGGCCGGCCCTGCACGCCCATTTTAGTCCCAAGCCGGGCGACCGCCTCAAAGGCGTGGATAAACTCCGGCCGGCAGTCCGGATATCCGGAATAGTCCAGGACATTCGCTCCAAAATATATCGTCTGCGCATCAAGCGTCTCGGCATACGCGACGGCAAGCGAAAGAAAAACCGTATTGCGAGCTGGAACATAGGTGACAGGGATCGACCCTACCCGCTCGTCTGGCGTGCGGTCTTTGGGAACCTCAACGTCATCGGTGAGGGCGGAGCCGCCGAAAGCTCTCAAATTCACCGCCACCACGACATGCTCTGTTGCGCCTAATGCGCGAGCCACGGCCTGCGCCCGTTCAACCTCCACCGCGTGGCGCTGGCCATACGAGATGGTCACACAATAGATGCAAAACCCGGCCCGCTGAGCAATAGCGGCCGTGACGGTGGAATCCAGTCCACCACTCAGCAAGACGACTGCCTTCGGAGCAACCTGAGCCATAGATAAGGGCAAGGACGGGCGGATCACCGCAACCGAGAGGAGTTACAGACGCTACACCCGAAGGTACAGCAAGAACACGCAAACCGGAGAATGACGCGGCAGACCTCGTGGAGCTAGTCGCGATCTTCTTCCTTCTCGATCTTTTCGAGAAGTTCCTGCCTGGACTGACATTGGACGCACAGCTTTGCGAAGGGCACCGCCTCTAACCGCTTCTCGCTGACCTCGATACCGCACTCCGCACAAATCCCGTAGGTCCCCTCGTTCAGCCGCGTCAAGGCCTCATCAATTGCTTGGCGCCTCCGATTCCGCATCTCCATCAAGGAAATACCCAGCTCGCGATCCAGATCCATGAGGGCTTGATCGCCCACGTCACGCGCGGATTCCAAGCGGCGCTGCTGATCTTCCGTCAGGGACTGCCCGAGGTTTCCCTCGATCTCACGCATGATTTCCTGCCGCTTGCCGAGCAGCATGCGTTGCAAGACTTCACGCCGACGCTGGCGCTCTTCTCGCTCTTTGGGCGTTTCCTTGATCGTGAGGGCCGCCACGACACGCGCGGCAACACTGTCTTCGTCTTTTTGAGTCATGGTGGTAACGGGAGCCGGGCGCTCTTTTTTGACAGGCTTCTCAGGAGCGAGGGCTTTTGCTTTCGTTGCTGGTGTTTTTTTCTTCGCGTGGACTTTCGTCGCCATAGAGTCTCATGTCCTTTCGTGATGAGTGCAAGGCGAAAAAGTTTGGCTGGTATATCACGCCTACTGATCGTTTGACAAGTACCCTGGCTCCCTAGATCTTGGGGACTTACGGATAGATGATCATCGAATGCACGTCGTACCCTCTCAGTCGGTCACGACCATTCAGGCCTTTCAGCTCGATCAGGAAGTCCAATCCTGCGATTTCCCCGCCGAGTTGACGAACGAGATGAACCGTTGCTGCCGCAGTCCCGCCCGTCGCCAGAAGGTCGTCCACGATGAGGACACGTTCCCCGATCGCCACGGCATCACGATGGATCGCCAGTGCATTGGATCCGTACTCAAGATTATATTTCACTTCAAAGATATCGGCCGGCAGTTTCCCTGGTTTTCGCACGGGAACGAATCCGGCGCCGAGGTGAGCGGCCAACGTTCCGCCCAGAATAAAGCCCCTCGATTCGATGCCGATCACTTTCGCAATGCGCTGCCCTACATAGCGTGCCGCGAGCTCATCGGCGATCGCGCGGAAGGCTTGAGGGTCTTTAAGGAGTGTCGTGATGTCGTAGAAAAGAATGCCGGGCTTAGGAAAGTCGGGGACTTCTCGAATGAAGGCCTTGTAATTCATGGGCGCGATCAGATCGGGACGTCCTCATAAGAGATCCGCCCGCTTCATGGTTTTTCGTTCAATGATCCCGCGGAGCCTGACGAGGGCGGCCGTTTCGATCAGGCGGACCCTCTCACGAGTCAGTCCCATCTCGCGACCGATCTCTTCTAACGTCCGCGACTCGGCGCCGTCAAGTCCAAATCGCGCCAGAATCACCGTTCGCTCTTTCTCGGGCAACTCCTTCACCCAGGCCATCAGCTCCGCCCGCCGCATCACCCCTTCGGTCGTCTCCGCCGGCGTAAGGCAGAGCGGATCTTCAATCACATCTCGTAGAAATGTATCCTGGCGGTCACTGATCGGACTGTCGAGAGAACAGGTGGTACGGACCAACTGCTTCAGATCGTCGACTTCCGCATCACTCGTTTTCAGCTTGGCGGCTACTTCATCGGTTCGAGGCTCCCGTCCCAGCTCATGCACCAACTGCTCGACCTTGCCCAGATAACGGTTCAAACGCTCCACGACATGAACCGGTAATCGAACCAGTTTGCCCTGATTGATAATGGCGCGCTCAATGTATTGACGGATCCACCAGGAGGCATAGGTGCTGAATCGGAACCCTCGCTTGTAATTGAACTTTTCCACCGCCTTGATCAGGCCGAGATTGCCTTCTTCGACGATGTCGGCAAAAGGGAACCCGCGGTTCATGTATCGTTTTCCGATGCTGATGACCAAGCGGAGATTGGCCTCGATCATCTCCTGCCGTGCGGCTTCGTCGCCGGCCATCACACGTTTGCCTAGAGACTGTTCCTGTTTAAAATTCAGGAGCGTCGACTTGCGCACTTCACGCAGATAACTTTTGATCGTATCGAGCCCTTCAGCCCTCCCCGATTCCGCTGGGCGACTTTCTCCGGACTCTTCCGCCTCGGAGCCTTCTTGCGATTCCGTGTCGTCATCATCTTCACCGCGCGCCGCGCGCGAGCGGAACACCGAAGCGGGCGGATTCACATCATTCCCTTGCCCTTGCCGAACTGTTGCGCGTCGAGCCATAGCGTGTTACCTAGTACCAAATCGTGAAATCGTGATGCCGGCCGGTCGCGAGGCTCCACTCAGTCTGCATGTGCGACACCCTCGCCCCCACCGGCCCTTTTTTGAGGTCCGCCAATAATTTCTCAAGCACGTCTCTTGGCCCTTCCGCATCCAAGGCCACTTGTCCGCTATCAAGATTTTTGACGCCTCCGGTTACTCCACGCGAGGCTGCCATGCGGCGGGCGAACGCGCGATAACCCACCCCTTGCACGTGCCCGCTGACAAGAATTTGTGCGCGCACACAAGCTTCGGTCTGGGTCATCTCTGACAGGCCTCAAGTTTGCCAGGCAATCGGCACGTTCAATGGAGCGCACTGGCAGGATATTCTCACAGCTGACATACGTCGTCACGCGATTTACAAGATTGTGCGTCATCATCAGATTGTTTGTACTGATGTATCGGACGATCGTGCGCGAAGCATAAGTGCCGCGCCGCACCATACGATTCGCCGCCGGCAGGAATGTATGCAAGGCCTCGGCAATCTGATGTCTAAGAGAAGGAGCATCCGCGCGCCGGGCGCGAACAGAATGAGAGGAAGAAATCTTGAGAAGTTTTTTCCCGCGCAGAACGACAGTGATGGGTCGAACAGACGCTGTGGGGATGATCTAGAGTGGGTGCACTTCCCGCACCTTGGACGTGCAGGGTCGCATGAGGTGTGGTGTGGTCGGGGCGAGAGGATTTGAACCTCCGACCCCTGCGTCCCGAACGCAGTGCGCTACCGGGCTGCGCTACGCCCCGACCGGGCAGAACCGAGCACGAATTTTGGATTGTCTTACAAGACGGGGGTAAAACGCAAGCCGTGCGCATCGGCGACTCCTTGACATGTCACCTTGCCCTTCATCACATTCACACCCTTGGCAAGACCAGGATCCGATCGAATGGCCCTCTCGACCCCTTCCGATGCGAGGCGGACGAGATAAGGGAGGGTGGTGTTGGTCAAGGCCAGCGTGGAGGTGTGAGGAACGATGCCCGGCATGTTCGTCACGCAGTAGTGAAGGACCCCGTCCACGACATACACAGGATCGGAGTGAGTGGTCGGCCTTGTCGTTTCACTGCATCCACCCTGATCAACCGCCACATCCACGATCACGGAACCCGGCCTCATTTTCGAGACGACGCCCCGCGAAATAACCTTCGGCGCGCGCGCTCCGGGCACCAACACCGCGCCAATCACCAGATCCGCCTCGACTACGGCGCGTTCGATCGCCGAGTCCGTCGCCGCACAGGTGGCGATGCGCCCGCCATACAGATCGTCAAGAATCCGCAAACGATCGAGATCCAAATTAATGACCGTGACCCGCGCTCCCATGCCGACCGCAATCCTCACCGCCGAAGTCCCCACGACTCCCGCTCCCACGACCACCACATGACCAGGCGGCACACCCGGGACACCGGCCAGTAAAAGTCCCCGCCCGCCCTGCACCTGCCCCAAGTAGTGGGCCCCTACCTGAACCGACAACCGACCGGCAATCTCGCTCATCGGTCGCAGGATCGGCAAACTGTGGTCTCTGGCTTCGACGGTTTCGTAGGCGATGGCGGTGATATTCGCGCCGACCAGCGCCTTGGTGAGATCCGGCAACGATGCCAGATGTAAATACGTAAACAGAACCTGGCCAGGCCGGAAGAGCGCACACTCGGACAATTGCGGTTCTTTGACCTTCACGATCAGTTCAGCCTGCCGAAAGACGTCTTCTTTCGAGCGAGCCATCTGACCGCCGGCATGACGATACGCCTCGTCTGAAAACCCGCTCCCCTCCCCCGCCGACGGTTCCACCAGAGTGTGATGGCCCGCTTGCCGTAATACCCGGACGCCGTCCGGAGTCAGACCCACCCGATGCTCATGATCCTTCATCTCTTTGGGAACACCGATCAGCATAGCCGCCTCATACTCCACCGCGTTTCATCCGTGCATGCACATTATACATGGAGCACCCCGATTTCCGGAGCGCAGAAGGGGCATACTCACCTTGCTACGGCAAAGATCCGTGCGGTAAGATTCGCGTTCTATTGATCGTTTCCACTGGAGAGGAGCACCTCCGCATGGATGCCGGATCCTGTAATGCCTGCAGCGCCGCAGGCCTACCTTTGATGAAACTGTCGTTAGGGAAAGATTTTTTCGGGCGCACCTACGATCGGCTCTCGCCCGCCTCCGATCAAAGCCCGAAATGGTATTGCGCGCCCTGCTCGATGATGAAGCATTTGCAGCGCGATTTTCGCGATATCCGTGGCGAGTTCGATAAGCTTGCGAAGGGCCAGGTATCGGCCCTCTCTGAACCGGAAGTCAAACAACGCGCGCAGTTGCGCCTCCAGGAAATTGCCGCGATCGCCGGCACGCAGGCCGCCGGCTCGCCGCTTCTCAACCCAGCGGACATCACGCAATTGATCGCGCAGTTTCATGGCCCGGCGTGATCGTTCGCATCACACTGTTGGAATACCCGGCATGACAGGATACCAACGACACATTTTCGTCTGCACCAACAAACGGGAACCTGACGATCCCAGAGGGAGCTGTTCCAAACTCGGCTCCGAAACGCTGCACGCCTGTTTCAAGCAAGAGGCGAAACGCCTGAATCTTAAAGAGATCGTGCGCGCCAACAAAGCCGGCTGTCTGGACTATTGCGCGCAAGGTCCGAGCGTGGTGGTCTATCCCGAAGGCGTCTGGTATCGCGTTACCTCCGAGGCTGACGTGAAGGAAATCATGGAGCGCCATATCGTGAAAGGGGAGCTCGTCGAACGACTCTTGATGCCGGACCAGTCTCCGCTCCCGCTCCTCTCTCCATTGAAGGTGTGAATCCAGGACAGCCCTGCATCTCACGAGGTATCTATGCCAGCCGACGATAAATGGAAGGCCAACATGGAAAAAGTGGCCTACATCAAATCTTTTCCTGGCCTGCTGCATAGTTGGGAGCAGCTCACCGGGAAAACCGTAGAAGCCGTGACGCCGCTCAAGAGTAAAGCCGGAGCGGCAGGTTTAGTCTTCACGGACGGGTCATTGATCGTGGCCCCTGCGCTGGCAACCGAGCCGTATGAATTGAGTGAAGCGTTGCAGGCAAGTCGCCGCTACCTCGAACCCAGGCACGGAGAGGCGTATGCCGGATATGACCGGCTGGTCAAGCTGGACAAAGACGCTCAACGATCGGCGCGCCTTGAAAATATTCTCGGAGCGATTCGAAACAATATGGAGCAGATCCCTGAACTGAAAGACCGGCTTAAAGAGCTGGTCAAGGAGTGGCAGTGAGCAGCAGTCTGCCTGACAAAAACATGTTCGAGATCTTCTCGCAGGGTCTCTTCGAAGGAGTGAAGCCCATGCTGGTCATTCGTGATCACCTCGTTCGTCATCCCGATCGGTGCACCCATCAATCCATTTGCGTCCCCATCTGCCCGACCAGCGCATGGCTCTCCACCCCGCCGTATAAGTACGATGCCTCTCGCTGCCTTGAAAGCTGCCGGCTCTGTCTCGATGCCTGCCCGTCCCAAGCGATCTATGCAGTCTTCAAAAAGGGAGAGAAGCTATTGGAGCCACAGAAGAAGTAGGGGTAACCTGGCAGATCCCCTGTGCTCGCGCGACACTCGAATTCAATAGGCACTGGTCGGCCTTCTGAACCACACTTCGATGACTGACCAACAATCGAGGATTCCAGGAGATCACGGTCGAACCCTGGCATGATCGTGCGCAACCTGGCATAGCGGTAGAGCACAATGTCGAAACTGTTCGACGGGGGGGAGAGTATGAGTCCGAGCAGCGGGGAAATAGAAGATCGCAAGAGCCATGGTAGTGATGGCGGTGACCAGATGGGACGGCATCATACCGGCGACCAGTACGAAGGTCAATGCCCCTGAAATGGCCCACCAAAAATAGAGCGCACCGAACCCATCCCCGCTAGCAGATCTCCTCCCACGTTACCGCAACACCTGCGCGGGTTCTCGCCGAGCATCGAACGGGCCTATGCTCTTCGTTCGACCCGTTGCGTCCACGACGACCAGCGTCCGTCGAATCACCCCATCCGCGAGTCCTTTTTGCGCCACAGCTATACCGCAGACACGACGAGAGGAATGCCTAGCAGGCTACGGAAACCCTATGTGGACCGGCTAATACTTTATTGAGCGGCACAGGGGCTCAACGGGGAGAACACTCCCGCAGGAGGGATCAAAAAGGCGACCTTCTTACCCGCCCGCACGCGTCTGCCTGGACAGACGCTTTCCCATGAGGGCACGTTGAAGGTCTGAACGAGGCGAGAACCTTGCTGACGGCCTTTTTCAACCTCTACTAGACGATTTGCTTTCGCAATCGGCCCCAATAGGCGGTGCCGACATAGCCGCAGGCACCGGTAAGAGTGGTCAGCGCCAGGACGCGATAGACGACCGAGCGCGGCACTTTGACATTGACGGCGGGGTCGAGGAGATCAGGAGCAGTCGCAACGCGCACCAGCGTTTCGCCGGCCAGCAGAATCGGCCACATGCACGACAATCGTTGGCGAATTTCAAAGCGAGGGATGGCCAGAGCATACATCCAGCCCTGATCCAAATGTTCCACCGCAAGTCTGATCAAACGATTCAACACCGGCCTGAATATCGGCAGGCGGTCATGGTTCAACAAATCAGAGGGCGTGAGTCCGGCTTCGCGAAGAAGTTGCTCCGGCACATAGCAGCGGCCATGATGGAGATCGCGCGCGATATCTTTCACGATGTTCGTGAGCTGCAAGCCTTTGCCGAATCGCACGCCGACGACCGACATTTTCTCCACATCCCACCGCGTCATCGCCGGGCGATGGGCACAGACCATCCTGGTCCAAAACTCCCCCACGCAACCGGCAACGTAATAGATGTATCGGTCCAGTTCGTCCAATGTCTGAAAAGCGGTCAGATCCTGCGCCGACTCGCCCCGAAAACAGGTGAGATCCATCACCATCCCATCGGGCAACAGCCCCATCAACCATCGAATCCGCTCTCGGTCGCCTGGCTCGAACTCGTGATACAGCGCCAGACACTCGTCCAGCCGCTGAAGCAGCACACGTTCTGCCGAGTCCGTTTGATGGGGACCGAGGGCGGTTTGAAGAACCTGTAGGTCCCCGCGCTGCACGTGGTGGGTGGTGAACTGCTCTCGAAACTGATCGAGATACCGGAGCCGCTCCTCACGGCTGATCAGATCGGTATCCGCTATCGTATCGGCGGCACGAGCGAAGAGATAGGCTAGACCCATCTGGTCGCGCATATTCGCCGGCAGCACGTTGAGAGTCAGGTAAAACGACCGGGAAACCTGCTTGAGGATGCCGTGAAGAAGTTCGTGTCTTGCGGAGTCGATAGACGTGGAGGAACCTTCTTATCTAACTTCTAACGTGCCTTCCATACCCTTCTCTTGATGGCTCGGAAAAAACAACAACTTCTTGTCGCAATGGAAGGGATAAATGCCGGGCTTCATCGCCGTAAACTGCACGGTGACCGTACGCCCTGACCCTACATCTCGCTCGATCGACAACCCCGCGGCCTCGTTTTTTAACAGGAAATTATGCGGAGTAATAGTGGTGATGCTGGTCAGGAGCAACTCAACCGGCTTTCCGGATTGGATGATCAAATGATTCGGAGTGTACGAGTAGCTGTCCAGAATGATGGTGGCACGTTGAATGCCATCCAGTTGATCGACCGGTACCTGTAATGGCGGGACTTGCGCCTGATCGACCCCTGCCACAGGCGCAGGACCGGCCACACTGAATATTGCGAGTAGGGCAAGCATGCCCATACAAAAATGTAACCGGCCTGTGCCCATGTATGTTTTCTAGCAGAAGGGTAGAGAGCGGGTCAACCGGCCCCATCCGCGTCTCGGGCTCGATGCGGGCATCGTCATCAGGGAGCCTGCACCGGCGCGAACCGTCGGAGACCTGCCTTGACTAGACCATGAAATGGTATTATCTGGCCATGCTGAATCTCAACGGTCGTCGCGGGATTGGTCCCCCCCGATGCCCCGGATTCGGTATAATGACATCCAAGGTCCCCTCCTCTCCGTGAAGGAGCAAGGAGAACGGACTTCCAAGGAGGATTACATGAAATCGCTGAAAGGTATCGGGCTGCTTCTCATCGCCAACGTGCTCATCTATCTCACCCTGTCGATTACCGTCAGGGTCTTGATCAACGTCGTGTTGCCCGCTTTCGGCATTGATGTCCGCGGGGCCTTCAGCCAGGAACTGCTGGTCTGGTCGCTCGTGATTGGATTCGGCGGCGCGTTTATCAGTTTGCTCCTTTCCAAACAGATGGCCCGTGCCATGCTGGATTGCACCCAAATCACGCAGCCGCGATCAAACGCCGAACACGTGATTTATGGCTCTGTGCGGGAGATCGCGCAACGACTTCACATCACCATGCCAGAAGTCTGGGTCTACGAATCGCCTGACCCGAACGCCTTCGCGACCGGCCCGAGCAAGAACAATGCGATGGTCGCCGTGTCCACCGGCTTACTCGCCAACCTGCGCGAGGACGAAGTGAAATCGGTGCTCGCCCATGAGATGGGCCACGTCTTCAACGGCGACATGTTCTCCACGACAGTGCTGGCCGGCTTGATGAACACCTTCGTTCATTACATCAGCAACTTCGTCTTCCAAATGGTCGCCCAGCCGCAAGGAGGCGATCGGGAGGAGAGCCAGAGCGGGAACCCAATCCTGGGCTTCGTGGTCTACATCTTTTTACAGGTCGTTTTGTCGGTGCTGGCGATGTTGGTAGTCAGCTGGCATTCCCGCCGCCGAGAATTTGCCGCGGACGCGTTTTCCGCAAAGGTGTACGGGAAAGAGTCGATGATCAAAGCCTTGGAAGGAATCAATCGATGGGTCAATCGCGCCCAGTTCGAGTATTCGACGCATGACGCGTTAGCCACCATGAAGATCTCCGGCAACACCTCCGCCTTCATGCATTTGCTGGCGACCCATCCTCCGATTGAGGAACGTGTCGCGGCGCTGCAACGCCTTTAACCAGGGAGTATTCACATGCCGGTTACCAGACCATCCTGTACCCGGAACGTGCTCGTCGTAGTCCTCGGGCTCGGTGCCTTCGCGGGCTATGATCAGATTGGTGCGGCAGAACAAGGAGCGCTGCAAATGGCTGCGACATCTTCACCGGTCTACGAATACACGCTGAATGATATCGATGGGAAACCGGTGTCATTGAGTCAATACAAGGGCAAAGTCATTATGCTGGTCAACACCGCCAGTCTCTGCGGCAATACCCCTCAGTATACGGACCTTGAACGGATGTATGAGACCTACAGGGACAAAGGCTTCGAGATTCTGGCCTTCCCAGCCAATAACTTCGGCCAACAAGAGCCCGGAACCAACGAAGAGATCAAGGGCTTTTGCCTCACAAAGTACAGTGTCGGGTTCCCGCTCTTCAGCAAGATCAGCGTCAAGGACGGCGACAAACACCCGCTCTACCGGTATCTGACCGAACAGAGCCCGTTTCCGGGTGAAGTGGAATGGAACTTCCAGAAGTATTTAGTCGACCGCTCCGGCAATGTCGTGGCCCGCTATCACCACCGAACCAAGCCGCTGGCCGATGAGGTCGTGAAGGATGTGGAGCGATTCCTCGCGAAGACCTGACGCTGGTTACGGCTTCTTTACAAAACTGATGTGTGCTCGATACTCATGGATGGCTGCACCTAATGCGGCCTGTCCGAGTGAGATGTTCGCCTCTAGCGCCTCCTGTACCGCCGGCTCATCGATCATCACGTCATACCGGTCCTGCATGTTTGTCCGGACGGCGGTGCCGTCTTTGAATATCCGGGGCATATAGATTTCCGTCCAGACCTCCTTTTCGACCAAACAGACATCGCGAAAACGCTCATATAACAATCCCAACTTCTCCGCATCAGTTTCTTTCATACATCTGCTCTCCGGTAAAATCGTCTGGCCGTCGTCGCTTGAGTAGAGCGGACGTGAGGGCAAGTTAGACCAAGCGGAGGCAATTTTCACCGTGTGGTGGAATCAGGCGCGACCGGCGAGGCACCGGGCGTCTGTGGGTCGGCGATGACAAAATGCATGGTGCCGACTTGATTGACCGCGTGGAAGGGCTGCTGTCCCAGCGAGGTGATGTAGATCTTGACAAGGTATTTTCCCTGAGGCCACTGGTTCGACGGCTTCTTTAACTCCAAGAAACCATACCGCTCGTGGCCCGGCACTTCCAGACTATCGCGCACGATCGCCGTATTATCGGTCTTACCATCCGCGCTCACGGGGAATACCTGGGCGGCAAACTGAGCCGGGTCCTCAAGGGGAGCGACTTCAAAAACGATATACACCGCCTGGGTGTCAGGCGGGAATACGGTTGTGTCAGGATCAATCGGTTTCAGGCGAGGATCCTGCGTATACCAGCCCTTTCGCCCGAACGTATCCCACTCCACATCGTAACCGCGCGCCATTTTAATCCAGGTGAAGAGGGACTGCGGGACGCCCTTGCGTTGCACATCCAGCGACGGGGCTTCAGTCGGCTCATACTCGGTCGTAGCCTGCTCTTTCGGAACCATCAGGTCGCGGCCCTCCGCCACGCCGTGCGACAACCCGAGCCCTGCCGCCATAAGTAGTGCCGAAACGAGCCGGCAGACCGATAGGCTGCAGTGTCCGCCAACGGATCGTCTTGCACCTGGCCCTGACATCATCAACTCCATAGGGTTATCGTACTGACAGTTTACCCAAGGGGTCAACCGGCTTGCCGTGCTCGTGAAGGCTCAAAGACGAAGCCCTGACTCTGGTATAATCTTAAGCAACCCCCCGAGATACTGTCCTATACACCGAGGTATGCACAGACCCTTATGCCCTGCGTGGATTCATGAACCAGCCGGCTGCCGATCGGCAGACTTCTCTCCCTCCTTCCTCATGTCGCCGAGAGACTTCACCCAAAGAAAACGCCAGGGCCCTGAGCCGGCAATATGGTGTCCGTGACGCGGCCTTTCAAGCAGCAGCGCAAGGCGGTGGAGAAAATTATTTCTCGGCCTTTGCCGTATTCCTGCATGCCTCTCCATTTCACATCGGCATTCTCTCCGCGTTACCGCAGCTCGTGGGCATGGTGGCTCAGCTGTCGTCGGTAAAATTCCTCCAGTACCTCCGCATGCCCGTCCGACTCATTTTCGCTGGCGGCTTGGGACAGGCTCTTTGCTGGCTCCCGCTCCTCACTCTTCCGTTGCTTATGCCGGACCATGGTCCATGGCTTTTGATCGTGTGCGCCGTGTTGTACTTCGCCTGTGGGTACGCTACGACCCCGGTCTTAAACAGTCTGCTGATTGATCTGGTCGACACGAGCAGCCGGGGCGCCTACTTCGCCCACCGAGCCCGGATCACGGCATTGACGAGTTTTGTTGCCCTGGGAGTGGCAGGGGCGGTTCTGACGATCGCTCAGAAATGGGAAATCAGTTGGTTCGGGTTCGTCGTGATTTTTCTCGGATCCGCCGCCGCTCGAATGGGGGCCACTCGCTGCCAGACCAAAATCTCGACATTGGTGCCGGGGCACCAGCTCGAGGCCACCAATGGTTTCCGCCATTTTCTCGTCAAAACCGCCACCGGGGACTTTCGCTATTTCTTGCTGTTTTCCGGCCTGATGCATTTCGCCGTGCTCATTTCGGGACCATTCTTCGTGGTCTACCTCCTCAGAGATCTCCATTGGTCCTACCTGCAGTATGCCGGATGGATGGCCAGCAGCATCTCCGCTCAGTTCCTCACCCTCACCGCCTGGGGACAGCTCGGCGATCGTTACGGCAACCGGACTTTGCTGAGAGTCACCGGATTGGCGGTTCCGCTTCTTCCAATGGGTTATCTGCTCAGCGAACACTATTTATTTTTGTTGATTTGGAACTTTTTCGGCGGCGTGATTTGGGCAGGACTGTCGCTCGGACTCCAGAACTATGTGTTCGACTCACTGAGACCCGAAGAGCGCACCCGAGGGGTCGCGCTCGCCAATGCCATGAACGCGATCGGATGGGGCATCGGAGCCCTGACGGGTAGTTGGCTCGCGACAGTCATACCGACCCATCTCTCGCTCGGCCTCCTGGAAATAACCCTCGCATCGAACTTGCCGTTCGTGTTCTGCCTCTCCGGGGTATTGCGATTGCTGATTGCTCTGAGTCTGTTGGGAACCATCGGCGAACCGCGACGCCTCCCCCCGCCACCGAGCCGGCAATTGGTCTGGGAACTGCCGCTGGTCAAACCGCTCGCGGCTCTATGGCCTTGGAGACATCCCGCGTGATCTGGTCACGAATCTTTTCAAGCCATCACCGTTTACATTCCGGCCGGCTTGCGCTCTCGTTCTTCCTGCTTGAGCCTTTCAAAGGCGCGATCCGCACTACCTTTCACCTGCTCAGATGAGGGCTGGGCCATCGGTTTCTGTTTTTCGCTCGCGCAGCCTATTACCAGCACCACGCTGACGATCATGCTACTGACTAGCCGCACCCCTAATCCTACCCTGCCGCTTATGGCCTTCATGCCGCCCTCCTTGATGTATCACCGCTCACAGGCATCCATACGGCATTATGGGGCACTCTTCCGCAGCTCACAACATGAAAACACGCCCTGAGCAGTTGCCGAACTCCTTTCCCTTCACGCACACAGACTATCTTCCGGCACGTTGACTGACTCCTGCAAAGACGGTATTCTGCGCAGCAGACCTGCCCATCTGTGAGAGGAATTCGATGTCGCTACATGACCGGTTGAGTGACGATCTAAAATCGGCGATGAAGTCCAGGGATCAGCTCCGCATGGACGTCATCCGTATGATTAAGGCCGCCGTGCAGTATAAGGAAGTCGAGCTGAAACAAGACCTCGACGATGCGGCGATGAGTCGGATTATGACCACGCTGATCAAGCAGCGAAAAGAAGCGGCCGAGCAGTTTGAGAAAGGCAATCGGCAAGACTTGGCCACGAAGGAACGGCAGGAAATCATCATTATCGAAGGATATCTCCCGGCCGCGCTCTCCTCCGACGAGGTGGCCCAGATCGTCGAGACGGTGATCAAGGAGTCAGGCGCGTCGTCTCTCAAAGACATGGGCTCAGTGATGAAAGCCGTCATGGTCCGCCTGACCGGTCAAACCGTGGAGGGCAAACTCATCAGCGATTTGGTGAAAGCTGCGCTCCAGCGGTAATCCACCCGACTGCTATACTCAACGTATTCATCGATTTTTCCGAGTCGCTCTGCCGGGTTACCGGGCCGATGCCAGTCTCCACATGTTCTCGTCAGTATGTCCCGCAGATATCTCCAGATTGATCCATACCATCAACCGGATGAGGTCGCAGGATGAGCATTTTAATCGTCGACGATTCGCCGGACCAACAGCTGTTGCTGCGAACGATTCTGAATAAAGCCGGCTATCATGACCTTCTGGTTGCCGACTCGGCACTCGCTGCTTACGACTATCTCGGCATCAACCCTCCCTCGTCATCCGACCGTCCACATTCCCTTGACCTCATCCTCATGGACTTTCTTATGCCGGGCACGGACGGCGTCGCAGCCACGCGCCACATTAAGAGCTTGGACCTACTACGGGATATTCCCATCATCGTCGTCACCGCCAAAACGGACCTTGATAACCTACAGGCAGCCTTTTCGGCGGGAGCCATGGACTTCATCACGAAACCGGTCAACAGCGTGGAACTCCTGGCCCGGGTGAACTCCGCAGTCAAATTGAAGAAAGAAATGGATTGCCGCAAAGACCGCGAGCGGGAGCTTCGTCGCAGCAATGAGGAGCTCCAACAGGCCTTGCGTGAAGTGAAGGTCTTGAAAGGCCTCGTGCCGATCTGTGCCTCGTGCAAGAAAATTCGGAACGATCAAGGCTTCTGGCAACAATTGGAGGAGTATCTCCAACAACATTCGGAAGCCGAATTCAGCCACGGGCTCTGCACCCCCTGCATCAAAAAGCTTTACCCTGGTGTTTACGCAGAGTAGCTGCTAGCATCCCGGTACACACCCTCTGGAGACATGTCGCCATGGGTATTTTGATCGTCGATGATTCGGCGGACGATCGGCTGTTGATGCAATCCATCCTTGCGAATGCCGGTTACGAAGAGACCTTCGTCGCAGAATCCGCCGCGGCGGCGTTTCGACTGCTGGGGCTCGACGGCGGGAAGCAGATGACCGGACGGGTCGATCTGATTTTGATGGATATCGTCATGCCTTCCACCAGCGGCATTGAAGCCTGCCGGCAAATTAAAGCCGTCGATCGATATCGCGACATTCCCATCATCATGGCCACAGTCAAAACGGACCCGGTGGATCTGCAGCTTGCCTTTGCCGCCGGTGCGATCGATTACGTCGCGAAACCGCTCAGCAAGATTGAGCTCCTGACACGCGTCCGTTGCGTGCTGCGCCTCGTCCACGAAATCGAACGCCGCCGCGCGCGAGAACAAGAACTTCTTGAAGTCATGCGCCAGCTCCAGGAAGCCAATCAGATGCTCTTGCGCCTCTCGTGTCTCGACGGCTTGACCGGGATTACTAACCGGCGGCAGTTCGACGATTTTCTTGACCAGGAATGGCGGCGAGCCGCGCGCGAATCCACTCCGCTGTCGCTGATCATGCTCGATATCGATTTTTTTAAGACATACAACGACAGCCACGGGCACCAGGCTGGTGACGAGTGTCTCCGTCAGGTCGCGCATCTTATTTCGAGTCATGTGAATCGTCCCGGTGACTTGGTCGCACGATATGGCGGGGACGAATTTGTCATCGTGCTGCCTGGAACCACGGTGGAAGGCGCGGCACAGGTCGCGGATACACTCAGACGGAAAGTCTGTGAGGCAGAGATCAAACATCCCAACGGCGATTCCGTGACCATCAGCCTTGGCTTCGCGAGTACCGTGCCGAGCCGCATGGCCGCGCCGACCGACCTCCTACGGGCTGCCGATCAAGCGCTGTACCAAGCGAAGCAAGAAGGACGCAATCGCGCCAAGCAGGCAGGGGTCCTTACGCTCGTGCATCACATTCACAAAGACTGATTCCCTCCCCCACCGTCGCGAAGCATATTCCGCCTTCCACCCATCCTCCGCGGCAGAGGGCTGGAGACGACCGGACCAGAACATGGCGAAACGCACAGCACGCGCCCCGCGAGCTACATCAGCCTCTTCAAAACGTGCCCCCCGCACTCCTTTACGCCCGCCCACAGTACTGCAACGCGAGCAAACCGCACGTCGGCGCGCCGAACGCGCTCTCTTGCGCGTGTCGAATGAGTTGCAACGCCGCGTCGAGGAACTGCAGGCGGCCAAGGACGCCGCCGATGTGGCCAACCGTGCCAAGAGTGAGTTTCTGGCCAGTATGAGTCACGAGATCAGGACCCCGATGAATGCCATCATCGGCATGGCCGATCTGTTGTGGGAAACCACTCTCACGCCTGAACAACGGAAATACCTGCGCATCTTTCGCCGCGCGGGAGCGAGTCTATTGAGCCTGATCAACGATATTCTCGACCTCTCCAAAGTCGAGTCCGGCCGCCTGGACCTGGATACTATCGACTTCGATCTCTCCGAGCTGATCGATAAAACAAGCGAGATGCTGGCGCTTCGGGCTAATGAAAAAGGCCTCGAACTGGTCTCTCACCTGTCGAACGACGTCCCCTGCCATTTGATCGGAGATCCTAACCGGCTATACCAAATCCTGCTGAACCTGCTTGGCAATGCGATCAAATTCACGGAACGGGGGTCGGTGGTCATGTCAGTCACCAATGATCCCGACCGTCGAGAAGCGGGCGTGATTCTATTCTCAATTACAGACACGGGGATTGGAGTGCCGCCGGACAAGTTGAAAACCATCTTCGAGACGTTTACGCAGGCACATAGCACGATTGCCCGACAATACGGCGGCACAGGCTTGGGATTGTCGATTTCTCAACAACTGGCCAGACTCATGGGCGGTCGGATCTGGGCCGAAAGCGCCCTCGGCGAGGGAAGTACATTCCACTGCGTCGTCCAGCTCGGCGTACAAGCGGTTCCGCCGCCATCAAAGGTATCCGTCGCCCTGAACCTGACGGGGCTCCGCTGTCTGGTGGTGGACGATTACCCGACCAATCGGCTGATCCTTCGTGAAACGCTGTTCGGTTGGGGCGCCTTCGTGGCAGAAGCCGACAGCGGCGAGCAGGCGATGGACGTGCTGGAGGAAGCGCGCAAATCAAAAACACCCTTTGGCCTGCTCTTACTGGATTGTCGAATGCCCGGAATGGATGGGTTTGAGGTTATCGAGCGAATTCGGGCCGATCATCGGCTCAGCGGCCTCAC
>JACCYV010000335.1 GCA_013696305.1 Nitrospira sp. | reverse complement strand
TTCATATTTGTTCGCGACGATCCGGTGGAGCGCGAGGGACGTGACCGCCGAACTGGACCTCGGACGTCGCGAGCGCTCTCAAGCCTGCGCGTCTGTCTCAGCGGTCCGATACTGGGGCTTCCCCATGACGGTGAATTTCCAGGCTGCAGATTGTGGTCGAGCGCGCAATCGCTACCCTACGCGAAATCTCTTCTCGCTCAGCCAGTGTCAATGCCCAACGCCACCGCCTCCGAACGGCGGGAGTCAGCCCACCATTCGGCGATACGACGCTATGGATGGAACCCGCATGTTTGCCGAATGCACGGCCGATCTCGTTCAATGACTGCCCCCTCTTTCCATCGATGCCAGAGGCTTGTGTTCTGAGCCGCAGACAAGCCCGGACGCTCTGCGTGCCTGACGGTCCCTTTCCAACCACCATACCTCAAATGATGTTGCTCGGGCCTCATCTGCCCTGGCCCGGTAAGGCCTACTGCGGATCACCGGCGTTTTCCTCCATCCATCGCGGCGTAACACGGACCCATGCACGCTCAAAATCACGCGAGGCTTGCATGACCGACACCCCGCGATCGGTGATTAATTTCACCGCCTCCACCTTGCGACCTCACATAAACTTCCGTCGCTCCATGACTCACCTCCAGTTCATCAATACACTCACTGGGTGTCTTGAAAAACAGCCAGCAGGCCCGTCGAGAGAATAGTTCCTTACGAACCAAGTAGGAAAACTCAGACATCCGGTATCTGCCAATCAATCGGAGCCATGGCAGTCTCAGCGAGAGCTTGATTGATGTGCGAGAAACATCGGCAGCCAAAAAACCTTCTCGCCGACAAGGGCGACGGGTGCGCGCAAGTGATCACGACATGATGCGCCTTGGTGATCAGCATTCGTTTCTTTCTCGCCTCTCCGCCCCAGAGAACGAACACCACACGACTTGGCTTGGCATCGATCAGCTCGATGACACGATCGGTCACGGTTTCCCAACCTCGCCCCCGATGCGAATTGGGTGAGCGCGCGCGAACCGTCAACACCGCATTCAGCATGAGCACCCCCTGACGAGCCCATGGTTCCAGGTATCCATTGTTCGGGATGCGACATCCGACATCGTCGCAGAGTTCCCGATATATATTCTTGAGAGATGGCGGTAAGGATCGGACGCGAGGCCGCACAGAGAAACATAGACCATGCGCTATGCCAGGAGTGGGATAGGGGTCTTGGCCGAGCAGCAAGACTTTAACATTCTCGTAAGGCGTTACTCGTAGAGCTCTGAAGATGTCCTGACGAGCCGGAAGGATCGTCCGCCCTTCGGCCACTTCCTGCTCTAGGAAGGCATCAAGCCCTCGATAGGCGAGGCTTTTTGCCTCATTTTGAAGCAAGGGTTTCCAGCCTGAAGGAATGGGAGGCAGCATAAAATGATGATTATGGCGCCATTAACCATTTTGTCGCAAGCGGGCCTCGCGTCCAGCATAGGCACGCTGATTATGGAATCGCTGCTTGTAGAGCACTTAATCTCACTTCGCCTGAATCACTCGTGCTTAGGGAGACTCCCTTCGAGTGAGTTCGCAAGAACGCGATACGGCAGATCATCCTGCTACCCTATGTCAGATGAGGGGTTGCAAGGCAGGATTTCTTGACCTTTCCCCGCAAAGTGACACCATTGGCTGAAGGTCTCCCAGGCCGGCAGGGAATCCAAGAGTTCTGCCTGCAAGCACGGCCTCCTCAAATGCCACGTTCTATCAGTGGCGGGCCAAGTATGCCGGCCTGGCAGGCAGCGATGTGAACAAGCTGCGCCAGCTGGAAGAGGAAGACCGGCGGTTGAAGCAGAGGGTGGCCGAGCAATCGCTGACATCCAGACCCTGAAAGCGGTTACCGCAAACTGGTAGGGCCCAAGACAAAGCGGACCGTCACCACCTTGCTGGAGGCACGCGTTGGGCTGAGCCAGCGACGGGCGTGCCGGTTAGTGAGGTTGGACCGGAACACCCTGCGATACCGGAATCGGAGACGGAATGACGCCGCCCTGCGGACGAGGATCCGAAAGATTGCCGAGAGCAAGCGATGGCTGGTAGGTGTCTCCGTATCGATGCGGCTGCGCCGAGAAGGGTGGAGAGTGCATCTCAAGAAGATCGAGCGGATCTAGCGGAAGGAAGGGCTCTCGTTGCGCCGCCGAGTGCGAAGAACGCTGCGGTTGTCCCCGGTCGCCGTACCGATGCCTACTGGGCCAAGACCCGTTATGCCATGGACTTTGCCCGTGATCGACTGGGCAATGGCCGACGGTTCAAGAGTTTGAGGAACACCGATCCATGCTCGAAAGAGGTGCCGGTAATCGAAGTCCATGTCTCCGTTGGAGGCGCCCGAGTGCGACGGATTTCTGAATCGGCTGTTTGCGACACGGCCTTGCCGAAGACCGTGATCCTCGACAACGAGTCCCAAATTCTCCGGGTCGGTCTTGGATACGTGGGTCGACTCGCACGGCGTGAGAACCTTCACTTCCTTCAGCCGAGGAAGCCGGTCCAGGATGCGTTTATTGAAAGCTTCAAGGGAAAGTTTCGAGACGAGTGTTTAAATAAGCACTGGTTTCTGACAGTGCGGGAAGCGCAGGTCGCGATTAAGGCCTGGCGGCAGGAATATAATGATGATCGGACCCACGGTACGATTGGAGATGTGACCCCGATGTAGTTCATCCAAAACTATCCGAACGGGACCGAGGCAGTACAGGAATCACCTTCGTTAGCGTTGGTGCAACAAAAAGGTGAAGGTCACTGCTCCTCCATGAGCGACCATCAATCCAACGCCACTCATCATCAGTTGGCCGACTAAGAAGATTGACAATCACCAGAATTTAATTCAGCGTTAAACACACGATTTAGTTTGCTGAATCCTTAGGCATCTCAGTCAAATCCTATATTTGATAGACATACTTTGTTAGGCGTAATAAAAGAGCCTGCCCGATTGCTCGAGCAGGCTCTTTTTGTAACCCGGCAGCGTCCTACTGTCCCACTGCCTCGCGGCAGCAGTATCATCGGCCTTGGAGGGCTTAACTTCCGTGTTCGGTATGGGAACGGGTGTGACCCCTCCGGCAAGGCCACCGGGAACTTCTGAAGAATTAACAGAGATCGAGACTACATCATGCAATCATATGGGAATTTCCCTGATCGACGATGACGCAATTGGACACCCGTTGATTCTTATTAAGACCACGTCTATCAGGAGCAAAGGATGTTAAGCCGCACGGACGATTAGTACTGGTTAGCTACAGCCCTCACGAGCCTTCCACACCCAGCCTATCAAACTCGTAGTCTACAAGTGTCCTTTAGGG
>JACCYV010000122.1 GCA_013696305.1 Nitrospira sp. | reverse complement strand
TGCCCTGCACCGGAACCATTACGGCCTATCTCTCCCCCGGCGGCATCGGAGTCCGGATCGACGGAGCCGTCTATCGCGATTATACGATCCCGCCATACTATGACGCGCTGCTGGCCAAACTCACGGTCCGCGGACGTACATGGGAAGAAGCCGTCAGCCGCATGCGGCGATCGCTGGAGGAGTATGTCCTGCGGGGCGTGAAGACGACGATTCCGTTCATGAAGAACATTATGATGGAGCAAGATTTTCAGGCCGGACGGTTCGATACGTCGTACCTGGAAACCCATCCGGATCTATATCAATACGAAGAGTCCGAGGAGCCTGAGGACCTGGTCTTGGCGATTTCCGCAGCGATCGCCGCCTACGAAGGACTTTGACCTCTCCAGCCACCCGGCAGTCACACTTCCACCCTATTATGTGAGCGGGTCCGCCGCCCAAGGCCGCTGGTATGGCACAGAAAAAAACACCGAAGCCCGTCCCGAAAAAAACTGCGCCGGAGAAAACGCGTCCCAAGAGCGCCCGCACGGCGGCGTCACGCACGGTCAGACACGTGAAACCGGCGACTCCTGAGTTTCAACTGGACCCGGCGCCCGGCAAGAAACTGTTGTTGACCGATGTCGCCTTCCGCGACGGACATCAATCGCTGCTGGCGACGCGGATGCGGACGGAAGACATGCTTCCCATCGCTCAAAAGCTCGATGCCGTCGGATATTGGTCGTTGGAAGTGTGGGGCGGCGCCACGTTCGACACCTGCCTCCGCTTCCTCAAGGAAGATCCGTGGGAGCGGCTGCGCGCCCTGCGCGAGGCAATGCCGAACACCAAGCTGCAGATGTTGCTGCGAGGGCAAAACCTCGTGGGATATCGGCACTATGCCGATGACGTGCTCGACAAATTCATCGAACGCTCCGCCGCCAACGGCATCGATGTCTTCCGCATTTTCGATGCGCTCAACGACGTTCGCAATCTCGACCGGGCTATCCGCGAAGTGAAGAATTGCGGGAAGCATGTTGAGGCGACGATTTGTTACACCGTCAGCCCTGTTCATGGCATCGACCGGTTCGTATCGATGGCGAGGCAATTGGAAGACCTGGGCACCGACACGCTCTGCATCAAAGACATGGCCGGCCTGCTCGCGCCACTCGACGCCTACACACTCATCCGACGGCTCAAGAACGCCGTGAAAGTCCCCATCCACCTCCATACCCATTACACGTCCGGGATGGCCTCGATGTCGGCGTTGATGGCCGTGGTGGGTGGATTGGATATGTTGGATACCTCGGTGTCACCTCTGGCCGGCGGCACATCACATCCACCGACTGAAACCATGATCGCCGGCCTGCGCAATACCCCCTACGATACCCGGCTGGACCTCCGGCAGTTCGAGCCGATCACCGAACACTTCCGCACCGTGCGCCGGAAGTACCGACAGTTTGAAAGCGACTTCACCGGCGTGGATGCCGAGATTCTCACCTCCCAGATTCCCGGTGGGATGTTGTCCAATCTCGCCGCGCAGCTCGCCGAGCAGAATGCGCTCGATCGCATGAAGGAAGTCCTCGACGAAGTGCCGCGCGTTCGGAAGGACATGGGGTATCCTCCACTCGTGACGCCGACCAGTCAAATCGTCGGCACTCAGGCGACGCTCAATGTGCTGACAGGAGCGCAGGGTGAGCGCTATAAGGTCATTACGACGGAAACCAAGAATTATTTCCTGGGTCTCTACGGCCGGGCTCCGGGCCCCCTGGATCAAGAAACCATGGCGCGGGCCATAGGCGATGAAGAGCCCGTCAAGGGGCGACCGGCAGATCGGTTGGAATCGGAGTTTGAAAAGCTGAAGAAAGACATGCCCGAAGCCGCCACCACACTTGAAGACCAATTGTCCTTCGCCTTATTTCCGGCGATCGCGAGGGATTTTTTCGCGGCGCGGGAACGCGGCGAGCTTCAAGCCGAACCGCTCGAGCCGACCGAGACCAAAGGTCCGGCCGTGG
The DNA here is from genome assembly GCA_013696305.1 of Nitrospira sp. Taxonomy (GTDB): domain Bacteria; phylum Nitrospirota; class Nitrospiria; order Nitrospirales; family Nitrospiraceae; genus Nitrospira_A. Next base: position 4,563 of record JACCYV010000122.1, on the reverse strand, counting down.
CGCACGAACTCCATCTCGCCCCCGCAGAATTCAACCTCACCGTGCACGGTGAAACGTACCATGTCGTCGTCTCCGGGTCAGGCCGCACAACCGACGGCCGCAAGCCCTACTACATCCGCGTCAACGATCGACTGCAAGAGGTTTCCCTCGAGCCGCTGCAGGAAGTCCTTGCGGGTGTCCCCGAAGCACCCGCGACTGGCAGCTCCGTCAAACCGAAACGTCCCAAGCCGACTAAGCCCGGTGACGTCGCGCCTCCCATGCCCGGACGTGTGGTCAAAGTGTTGGTCACAGAGGGTGCCCAGGTGAAAACGGGTGATCCTCTTTTGATCATCGAGGCGATGAAAATGGAAAGCCAGGTCCCTGCTCCGATCGATGGCCGGGTCATCTCAATCCTCGTCGCCGAGGGAGACAACGTCAAGATCGACGAGACTGTCCTGCGGCTGGAGTAGCCGGTGACGCTTCTGGCGTGGCTCGTCCGCCTGACAATGCGCGCATCGAGTGATATTGCAACCTTTTGTGTCGCGGCGATCCTCATGAGCAGCTGTGCGGCATCCCCGGAAATTCCTCCCTGGTTCGACGCCCTCCAGCGATTTCCAGTCAAAACCGTATCGGTGAACGGTCACCGTATCGCCTATCTCGACGAAGGGCACGGCCCGCCGCTCATCCTGATCCACGGCTACGGCGGATCCATGTGGCAATGGGAATATCAGCAACATCCCCTCGCCGCACATTTCCGCGTCATCACGCCGGATTTGATCGGATCCGGGCTCTCCGATAAGCCGGACCTCGACTATCGACCGGAAGATCTTATCGAATCCGTGCGCGGGCTTATGGATGCGCTGGACCTCTCTACTGCCACGCTAATCGGCAACTCCATGGGAGGCGGCGTCGCGATCGGCATGGTGTTGACCCACCCGCAGCGGGTCGATCGGCTGGTGTTGATCGATGGCTTACCCGACCATGTGCGGGAGCGCCTGGGCAGCCCCCTCATGCAACGCGCGGTGAACACACGCGTGCCGGCCTGGCTGGCCCGTCTGGGAAACTGGCTGTTCCCGGGCACCGGCACCGAGGCGGTCCTCAAGGAAATCGTGTTCGATCATGCCTTGCTGACGCCCGCCGTGCTCGATCGTTCCAATCGTAATCGCCGCCATCCCGGTCTCATTGCGCCGCTCCTCTCAATCCGGGACAGCCTGCCCCTGTGGGAGCAACAGTTTGGAGCCAGGCTCAACGAAATCCGCCACGCCACCTTGATTCTCTGGGGCGAACAGGATCGACTCTTTCCGCCTCAGGTCGGCCGCGATCTCCAAGCAGCTATTCCACACGCCCGGCTGATCGTGATTCCCCAGTCCGGCCACATTCCCCAATGGGAACAACCCCAGGCAGTCAACCGCCATCTCCTTGAGTTTCTGCAACCTTGACAGGGCGCCAAATGCATCCATACAGTGACAAAGACCCATTCGACGCCGTTTATTATCGATGGAGACTTCCTATGCGACCGATGCGATCCTATCCTGTGGCTTCTTACTTACTTCCATGCCTCTTGACGATGGCCGGCCCAGGACTTACCGGCTGCGGGACAGTGTCCGGCCCGGGCACGCCTGATTTTGCGTATAAAAACCTTCCTGTGGCCGACGGCAGCGCCGTGGCCGGCGAAGGCAAGAACATCCTCTTTCAAGGCAAGCCCATGGCGCTGTCGGGCATGGGCATCAAGGTCGGCGATAGTCTGCGGGATGTGAAACTCGTCCAAACGGACCTCTCGATGGTCAACATCAACGAGACCAAAGGAAAAGGAAAGGTCCGCATCATCAGTATCGTCCCCTCGCTCGATACGAAAGTGTGCGAACAACAAACCCACTATCTGAGCGAAAAGAACAAAGGACTGGATCGGATAGTGGAACTCATCACCATCAGCGTCGATACGCCCTTTGCGCAAAAGCGTTTTGCTGAAGAGGCGAAGATTGCGAACGTGACCTTCCTGTCCGATTTTCGCGCGGCCGATTTCGGCAAGGCACATGGACTGCTGCTCAAGGACCCTCATCTCTTGAGCCGCGCCGTGATGGTCGTGGACAAACACAACAAAGTCCGGTACCTCCAGATCACTCCGGAATTGGCACAACTGCCTGACATGGAAGAGGCCTTCCGATTCGCGCACTCGCTCGTGACGGCCAGCTAAGCCGGACGCAACTAGCACGAACCGGCTGACGCGGAACAATGAACGCGCCTCGTCGCGAGGCAGCCAAGACCGAAGCCCGCCGCTGTCGCTCGCAGCGAAGGCGACGGAGGCGTAGTCTCTGCGCTACGTCGAGGAGCCTGAGCGAGAACGGCGGTGTCGGGCGAAGGTATCGGCTGTCGCAACAGAGGCGTAATGGCTCACTATGACCTCCTAGTCATCGGCACCGGCCCGGCAGGCCAGAAGGCTGCCATTCAGGCCGCCAAGCTGGGCAAAAAAGTCGGCATCGTCGAGCGCAAACTGGTCGTCGGCGGCGTCTGCACCAATACCGGCACGATCCCCAGTAAATCTCTTCGCGAAGCCGTTCTCTACCTCTCCGGCTTCCATCAGCGCGGGTTGTATGGCGCGAGTTATCGCGTCAAACATGACATCACGATGGAGGACCTGACCTTCCGCTCCAATCACGTCATCAAACGGGAAGTCGAGATCATCCAGAATCAGATGACCCGCAACAGAATTGAACTGTTGTCTGGCACGGCCGTTTTTATGAATCCGCATCGTCTCCGCGTCGAAGGTCCCGACGATTCCATTGAGCACACCGCCGGCTTCATCATCATCGCCTGCGGCACCATCCCGGCCAGACCGGCCCACATTCCTTTCGACGATCACACGATCATCGACACCGACGGCCTGCTCACGCTGAAACGGCTCCCCCAGTCCATCACCGTCATCGGCGGCGGGGTGATCGGCACCGAATACGCGTCGATCCTGGCCACCATGGGTATCCACGTCACACTCATCGAACGCCGCCCGCGCCTGCTGGAGTTTGTCGATCAGGAAACGGTCGAGGCCCTCCAATACCATATGCGCAGTATCGGCGTCACACTCCGGTTCAACGAGGAGGTGGTGTCGATCGAAACGCATCCCTCGCATCAGGTGATCGTCGGCCTGAAGAGCGGCAAGGAGATCGGCGCCACCACCGTGCTCTATTCGGTCGGCCGCATGGGCGCGACCGCCGGGCTCAACCTCGAAGCGGTCGGACTGGCAGCGGACTCCCGCGGACGGCTCCACGTGAACGAGCACTATCAAACCGCCGTTCCACACATTTATGCGGCAGGCGACATCATCGGCTTTCCTGCATTGGCCTCCACCTCGATGCAACAGGGCCGCCACGCCGCCTGCCACGCCTTTGGAATTCCTTTTCAGGCTCAGTCGGAATTGATGCCGTACGGCATTTACTCGATTCCCGAAATTTCCATGGTCGGCCGCAATGAAGACGAGCTCACGATCAATGGAGTTCCCTATGCCGTCGGCATCGCCCGCTACCGGGAGATCGCCCGCGGGCAGCTCATCGGAGACGACATCGGCATGCTGAAGCTCCTCTTCCATCAGAAGACACGCGAGTTGCTCGGCGTCCATGCGATCGGGGATGGCGCGACGGAACTCATCCACATCGGCCAAACCGTCATGGCCTACCACGGCCAAATCGATTACTTTGTGGACACCGTCTTCAATTATCCGACCCTTGCGGAATGTTATCGGGTCGCCGCACTGGATGGCATTAATCAGTTACCCAGACCCTGGGCACCCAGAGCATAAGATCTTGCAGCATATGTCGTCTTTCACAAAAAGGTTCAAGGCTCAATTCTCAATGATCAATTGAACACCGCACATGGAGCATCACAGCTTGCACCCGCTTCACGAGCGACGAAGGAGGAACCGGATGTCATTTTCCAATCATCTTCGCAAACTCGCCCATCCTGTGTGGGAGGCGCAGCTGACCCATCCGTTCGTGATCGCCCTTGGCAAGGGCACGCTGCCGCAGCGAAAGTTCCGCTACTACATCCTGCAAGACGCCCGCTTCCTCGCGGATCTTGCCCGCGTTTTCGCCGCCGGCGCTGTACGCGCGCCGGACTCCGAATCCGCCCTGCGCTTTGCCAAGCTCGCCGAAGACACCATCACCGTCGAACGCAGCCTCCATGAGAACTACGGCAAGCGTTGGAAGCTCTCGGCGCACGATATGCTGAATGAGCCGATGGCCCCCACTAACTATGCCTACACCCGCCACATGCTTACCGTCGCTCAGGGAGGCACCGCCACCGAAATCGCCGTCGTCGCCCTTCCCTGCGCCTGGATCTACTGCGTCGTCGGCAAACACTTCCTCACGCAGGGCCCGCCTCCGGCCAAACATCCCTACAGGGACTGGCTGCTGCTCTATGCCTCGCCGGAGTTCGAGGCGGTACAGGAATGGATGCGGGCCAGAGTCGATACCTGGGCGCGCACGGCGGGGCATGAGGAGAAGAAACGGATGGAGCAATCGTTCCTGATCAGCTCGAAATATGAGTGGATGTTTTGGGAGATGGCCTGGAACGAGGAGAAGTGGCCGGTGTGAG
>JACCYV010000297.1 GCA_013696305.1 Nitrospira sp. | reverse complement strand
ATCCTCAACGACCACCAGGCTGGACCTACAATCCGTCAAGCTGGCCGGAGCGATTGTGGCTGATCGGCGTGGCGGTGCTCGGGTTCGTCATATCGGCCTATCTGGCGCTGTATCAATGGGGGATTGTCGATGCCGTGTGGGAACCTTTTTTCGGTTCAGGCAGTGACGTCGTCCTGCACTCGGCGTTGTCTCGCATACTTCCGGTTCCGGACGCGGCGCTCGGCGCGTTTGCTTATGCATTGGATGCAGTGGCCGGGGCGCTGGGAGGTGCCGGGCGTTGGCGCACCATGCCTTGGATCGTGGTGCTGTTCGGTCTGGCCGTAGGACCGCTGGGGCTGGTGAGCGTGCTCTTGGTCATGGCTCAGCCGTTGCTCCTGAACGCCTGGTGTATATTGTGTCTCGTATCGGCCGTGATTTCCATTGTGATGATCGGTCCGGCGATGGATGAAGTCCTGGCCAGTCTTCAATTCCTGAAAAGAGTGAATGACCGGAGAATGCCGGTCTGGCAAGCCTTTTTTTGGAAAGGTCAATCGGGTATGGCATTGAACGATCTTTGAATGAAAGGAAGTATGGAGGACTTCGATGTGGGCGCATGGCATGACCGCAGTACTCGGCATCTGGCTGCTGGCTTCTCCAGACCTTCTAGGGTATGGCGGACAGCCCCGGGTCAATAATCAGATCGTCGGCGCATGGATGGCCACATTGGGCATGATCGCGATCTCGGAGTGCATGCGAGAGGTGCGGTGGGTCAATCTGGTCCTTGGCCTCTGGCTCATGAGCGCGCCGGTCATCCTGGATTATTCCAACGAATGGGCATTCGGCAGCCTCGCCGCGGGTATCATCGCGATATTGCTGGCGCTGGTGCGAGGCACTCTGTCTGAACGATTCGGCGGAGGATGGATGGTGTTATGGAAACACGCTGAATCGTGAATGTTGGCATATCTCGTGAAAATGCCGAAACCGGGACCCATGAAAAAACCAGAACCGCAGGAACCGCCGCGTCGGGAACCGCCGGATGATCCTCCGCCGCGGGAAGACCCGCCGGCGCATGAACCGCCGCAGAAGGATCCGGGGGAAGACCATCCTCCGATGAAAGTGGAGGTGATTGTGATGGTGACTTTGCTCGTTGCCACGGTGCTGATCGGTATCCTTCTGACCGCTCTGTATGCGTTCGGCATCTTCAGCACGCCCTATACGGATGCGTTTCGGTTCGGGTTTTATTTGTTGGTATTGGTCGGCATAGTGGCGGTGGTCCTTGCAGTGGGTCGTCATCCGTTTGAAGGGTACGATCCTACCCCGACCACGCCGTAAACCTCTCTTGAGAGAGGGGAGGGGGAGAGCCTGCTTGATGAAGAGCAACGGTCGTCGTTCCAGGGTGGTGGTCATTACCGGTGCGTCCGCCGGAGTCGGGCGGGCCACGGTGCGAGAATTTGCACGGCAGGGTGCATGGATCGGTTTGATTGCGCGCAGTCGTGAGGGTCTTGAGGGTGCGCGCCGCGAAGTCGAAGCGGCGGGCGGACGGGCGGTAGCCCTTCCTACGGACGTGGCCCATCCCGAGCAAGTTGAAGCGGCGGCGGCAGCGGTTGAACGCCAGCTCGGACCGATCGATGTCTGGGTGAACAATGCCATGGTCTCCGTATTATCTCCGGCCATGCAGATCACGCCCGAAGAATTCCGACGGGTCACCGACGTGACCTACCTGGGCTATGTGTATGGCACACTTGCCGCCCTCCGTCGGATGCAGCCTCGTGATCATGGGGTCATTGTGCAAGTGGGATCGGCGCTGGCCTACCGGTCGATCCCGCTCCAATCCGCCTATTGCGGGGCGAAACACGCCGTGCAGGGGTTCGTCGATTCCCTGCGCTCCGAACTGATCCATGACGGAAGTCATGTCCATATCACCACCGTCCAGTTGCCGGCTGTCAACACGCCGCAATTCAGCTGGATCAAATCGCGCATGCCTCGTCATCCTCAACCGGTCCCTCCGATTTATCAGCCGGAGGTCATCGCCAGAGCCATTTGTTGGGCATCTCACAATCGGCGTCGAGAAGTCTGCGTGGGCCTGCCGACCGTCAAAGCCATCGTGGGGAACAAATTCATTCCGGGGCTGTTGGATCGCTACCTGGCTTGGATCGGGTATGGCGCCCAGCAAACGGATGAGCCGATCGACTCGAATCGTCCCCATAATCTCTTTGCGCCGTTGCCGGGCGATTATGGAGCGCACGGCCGATTTGACGAGGGGGCGCGTGAGGCGAGTCTGCAGTTTTGGATGAACCGCCGGCGCGCCTGGTTGGGCGCCGGACTGGCGGGAGTGGCCGCCTATGTGGCTTACCGCATGTACGGGCGGCAGGACGATCACTCCCGTGACCACAGGTCTGTGAGCGTCTCCGATCAGGGGATCCGAATGAGGGAGGAAACCGATGAGTGACAATGAGCGACTCATAATCATCGTGGGTGGTGCGGCCCTGCTCTGGCGTGGTCTGAGACGGGGAGACTGGGCGGGAATGGTCGCGGCTGCCGCAGGGGGTGGAATGCTATATATGGGTGCGACAGGCAGAAATCCACTCGCCCGCGCATTAGGCATTCGTTTTATCGACACGCGAGAGTGTGGTCGTCGTGTGGAAGTCGTGAAGAGCGTGACGATCAACCGCCCCGCCGCAGAACTCTTCGCCTTCTGGAGAGACTTCCGCAATCTTCCCCGGATCATGCCGCATCTTCGCTCGATAGACGTCGTCACGGACCGGCGATCCCATTGGATCGCCAACGCTCCCGCCGGATTCACGGTGGAATGGGACGCGGAGATCGTCAATGAGAAGCCCGGCACCCTGATTGCGTGGCAATCCTGTGAGGGAAGCGACGTGGCCAATTGGGGGGTCGTACGGTTCACCGAAGCGCCAGCCGGGCGCGGGACCGAAGTCAGGGTCGAGTTGGAATACCAACCGTTCGCCGGCACGACGGGGGTGGCATTGGCAAAAGTATTCGGAGAGGAACCGTCCCAACAAGTAGAAGACGGACTGCGCGCGTTTAAACAGATTATGGAAACGGGCGAGTTGCCCACGATAGACGGTCAACCCCGGGGTAGCCGGCCGCAGACTGTATGGTCCAGGCGATCGGTGGCCGAATCGGGCGCAGCCGCCGGACCTATCCCGCATGTGCGAAAAAAGAGGTCGCAATCATGAAAGCCGTCTGCTGGTATGGCACCCGGGATGTTCGTGTCGAGACCGTCGACGATCCCCATCTGATGAATCCCCACGACGCCATCGTACGAGTGTCGTTGACCGCGATCTGCGGATCGGATCTGCATTTATACAACGGCTATAACCCCTCCATGAAGAGCGGTGATATTCTGGGTCATGAGTTCATGGGCGAGGTGGTTGAAATCGGTCCGGCCGTCACTTCCTTACACATCGGCGATCGAGTGGTCATCCCTTTTGCCATTGCGTGCGGCCAGTGTTTTTACTGCCGCCGGCAGCTGTGGTCGCTCTGCGACAACACGAATCCCAATGCCGCGTTGTTGGAAAATCTGTATCAGGATTCGACGGCCGGGCTGTTCGGCTATTCGCATCTTTTCGGGGGATATGCGGGCGGCCAGGCGGAGTATGTGCGTGTGCCCTTCGCCGACGTGGGAGCACTGCGGGTGCCACCCGAGTTGAACGACGAGCAGGTGCTGTTCTTGTCCGACATTTTTCCGACCGGCTACATGGCGGCGGAGAATTGTGCGATTCAACCGGGTGATACCGTGGCTGTCTGGGGGTGCGGCCCGGTCGGACAATTCGCGATTCAAAGCGCGCGGCTCTTGGGAGCGGAGCGTGTGATCGCGATCGACCGGTTTCCTGAACGCCTTCGCATGGCCCAACAATATGGCCAGACCGAGGTCATCGACTATGAGGAGATGGATGACGTCGTGGACCGGCTCCGTACGATGACCGGCGGACGCGGGCCGGATGCCTGCATCGACGCGGTCGGCATGGAGGCGCACGGGACCACCTTGGCCGCCTGGTATGATCGGGTCAAACAGTCTGCCTACGTGGAGACTGACCGGCCGATTGCCTTGCGGGAATGTATCTACGCCTGCCGGAAGGGCGGCACCATTTCTATCCCGGGCGTCTACAGCGGATTTATCGACAAGGTTCCGTTCGGAGCGGCGTTCGGGAAAGGGTTGACGTTCAAGATGGGCCAGACGCATGTCCATCGTTACATGCGTCCGCTTCTCGAACTGATTCATGCGAAAGCCATCGATCCGTCGTTCCTGATCACGCATCGCTTTCCCCTTGGCCGGGCGCGGGACGCCTACGACCTGTTCTGCAACAAAGAAGACAGCTGTATCAAGGTCGTGCTCACCCCCTGACCAGGCCGAGGCGGGGATGTTCTGTAGACCTCCCGATGAGGCCGGAGACAAAGTCGGCCATCGTCCATTGTCGTATGAGGCATGGCGCATCTGAGCAGCCCGATTCAGGACCAGCAGGACGGCGGGACACATCATCACACAGGAGGCTATCCATGCCGGAAAAAAAGACCATCAAGCGAGCGAATAAGGCGAAACGCCAGGGCAAGGCTGCGACGACGCAGGCAGGCGCATTGGTGAAGGAAGAGATGGGTCACAAGAAAACCGGGAAACATCCGGCGAAGTCTCGCAAGCAGGCCATCACCATCGGTCTGTCCAAAGCGCGGAAATCCGGCGTCAAGGTTCCCAAACGCGGCGCGAAATCAAAGAGCACAAACTCTCGCCGGAAATCGAAATCATAGCAACGGTGTGCAGCGTCAAGGCGGCGAACGTGAAAGAAAAAGCGGTCTTCTTCGCAACGAAGGGAATGGTCGGAGGCGACGAATTCTATTCAGTCCTCCCCCCGGCCTCGATTACCTCGGAAGAGTGGAAAGCTCTCCGCTTGTTGACATTAGCCGGCTACACCATCGTTCTTTTTACGCCGGATACTGCTGCCAGCTATGCGGAATGCCAAGACGGGCAGCAGACGTGGGCTGACGAGCGGCCGATTCGTCCCATCTCCTCACCCCGATACAATCCCGGTACGCAAGTCACGCCCCTGCTTCAAGCGACAGCCACCCTGCAGATCGATCTTGTGAATTCGTGGTTAGTCGGTGATAGGCTGGACAGCATCGAAGTCGGCCGACTGGTGGGGTGCAGGACCGTGTTATTGACCGATGGTACCGAAAGGTCGTGGGAGATGACGGCCATGCGCTGGCCAGACTTGATCGGGGGAGATATCTGGGAAATTGCCTGTTTGATCGTGATTTCTGACGGCTCGTACGTCGATGGGCTCTCCCCGAATTTTGACTATGACGAGGAATGACGGTGGATTCGTGATTTGTCTTTTAAGATGAGCTGCTACAAATAGAGAACGCCCTGCAGAATAGCCGATAATCGCCGCCCTGAGGCTCCTTGGCCTCATGCGAAAGCTCATGATGTGAAATTTCGATGTTATGCTCAGTCTGCCTGTATCCCCTCTAGCGCGTAACGCCCACGAACCCGGCGCGTAGGCGCGCCCCCCCTCTCTTTCGCCATTCTTCTTTGTTCTCCTGAACACGATCCCGATTCATGCAGATGAGCTGATCAACGATTTCACCGCAGGCAAAACACCGCCATGCTGCGGGCAGTTGATTCACGATTCCGCCTCCCGA
>JACCYV010000119.1 GCA_013696305.1 Nitrospira sp. | reverse complement strand
CGGGTTTTGAGCGTGGCATATGCCAAACGCTTTTCAACCGCTGCGATTTCTTTTTCGGACACTTTCGCCAAATTCAATTGCGGGAGCGGACGGCCCGTGCGTTGCAGATGGATCACCTCGGCCAGGTTGCCGGCCATCCCGGAGGTGGCGATGACCTGTTCCACGCGCTTGGTCTTGTAGGGACCCAGCGCGCTTTTCAACTGACTGGTCACGGCCTCTTCGAGTTCATGCAGCATCGCTTTGGAGGGAGGGGTCTTGGTCAGGTACAAGTCTTTCAGGCGGATAGCGCCCAGCTTCAGACTGCGGGCATGGAAGACCGTGTCTCGATTACCGACGATCACTTCCACTGAGCCGCCTCCGATGTCGATCACGAGCGTGGGCAAGTCCGGCAAGGCCACGCTGTTCTGCACGCCGAGGAAGATCAACCGCGCTTCCTCCGCGCCGGTAATGACCCGCACCGTCAGGCCGGTTTGCTGCGCGACATGATCCAGGAACTCACCGCCGTTGCGCGCCTCGCGCACGGCGCTGGTCGCCACGCCTTCGATTCGTTCATACCCCTTGTTCCTGGCGAGCATCACGAGATGACGAATCACTTCCAGTCCGCGCATCATGGCCTGGTCGGAGAGCCGGCGGGAGGTGAAGACCCCGTCGCCCAGGCGGGTCATGTCTTTGAAGCGATCGAGAATCTTATAGGAATAGTCCGGCTGGACTTCCGCCAAGACCATATGGATGGAGTTGGTGCCGATGTCGAGGACGGCGAGTTTTGGCATGGACCTTTAGTAATTTGCGGACGGAGCGATGTGTCGGATGTTCTTGCCCTCGACCATATACACGACCAGTTCGGCGATGTTCGTTGCGTGATCGGCGATGCGTTCCAATGACTTGGCCACGAACGTCAGCCGAATGGCGCGGGTAATCGTGCGTGTATCTTCCAGCATAAAGGAGAGCAATTCCCGAAACAACTGCTCGTTCACTTCGTCCACGAAGTCATCGTCGGTGCAGACTTTGCGCGCCAGCACCGGATCCGAGTTGACGAACGCGTCCAGACAGTCTTTGACCATGCGCATCGTCCAATTGGCCATGCGGGGGATGTCGATGTAGGGCTTGAGTTGCGGTTCGACGTTTAGTTCCAGCGCCCGCTGAGCGATGTTATCCGCCAGATCTCCCATCCGTTCCAGTTCCGAAGAAATCTTCATTCCCGTCGTGACAAAACGGAGATCGCGCGCCGTGGGTTGCTGCAGGGCCAGCAACTGGATGCAGAGGTCGTCGATTTTTACGTCCAGGGCATTGACGTCGTGATCCTGCTCGATTACGGTCACGGCCAGATCGGAGTCTCGCTCCACCAGGGCTTGCAGGGCCTGTTGAATCTGCGATTCCACGAGTGCGCCCATGCTGAGCAAGAGTCGCTTCAGGTGGGCGAGGTCTTGGTCGAAGTGTCGTAGCATGGTCCGGCTCCTCCCGATTTATCCGAATCGACCCGTGATGTAGTCTTCGGTCCGCTTGTCCCGTGGAGTCGTGAAAATAGTTTTCGTATCGCCGAACTCCACCAGTTCTCCCATCAGGAAAAACCCGCATTGGTTGGACACCCGCGCGGCCTGCTGCATATTATGGGTCACGATGACGACCGTGTACGTGTCTTTCAGTTTAAAAATCAGTTCCTCGATCTTTCCCGTGGCGATCGGATCGAGCGCCGAGCAGGGCTCGTCCATGAGAATGACCTCAGGCTGCACCGCCAGGGCGCGCGCAATACACAACCGTTGCTGCTGTCCTCCAGACAGGCTTAAGGCACTCTGCGCGAGCCGATCTTTGACCTCGTCCCAGAGTCCCGCTCCCTGCAGGCTTTGATGCACCAGCTCGTCCAATGTGTGCTTGTCCTTCGTGCCATGCAACCGCGGGCCATAGGCGACGTTGTCATAGATGGATTTGGGAAAGGGATTCGATTTCTGGAAGACCATGCCCACGCGTTTTCTAAGATCGGTGACATCGATGCCGAGGTCGTAGATATCGACGCCGTCGAGTTCGACCCGTCCCACGGCACGCGCGCCCTCCACAAGATCGTTCATGCGGTTCAGACAACGGAGCAACGTGGACTTGCCGCAACCGGACGGCCCGATGAACGAGGTCACTGTATGCGTTCGCACCGTGAGGACCACGTGAAACAGGGCCTGCCGCTCACCATAGAAAAAGTCCAAATTCCGGACCAGTATTTTGGCATCCACGGTGGATGCCTGTGTCTGTTGATCACGAGCCAGGCGTGATTGCGGAATGGGCGGACGGGCCGTCACCATCGGCAAAGTGGTCGACAGGCCGGCGGGACGAGCTTCCATACGAACTCCTCTCTGTGATCAGACCGCGGACATCGCAAATCGCTTGCGCAACCGGTTGCGCAGCATCACGGCCGCCCAATTCAACAACACGACCACGAGAATCAGGATCAACGTGGTCATGTAGACCATCGGTTTGGCCGCCTCGACGTTCGGCGACTGAAACCCGACGTCATAGATATGAAATCCCAAATGCATGAACTTTCGATCGAGGTGCAGAAAGGGCACGTAACTGTCCAACGGCAGGGAGGGAGCCAATTTGACCACTCCCGTGAGCATCAGAGGCGCGACTTCACCGGCCGCGCGAGCCATGGCCAGAATCAGTCCCGTCAAAATGCCGGGAAGCGCGCAGGGAAGAATCACGTGCCAGATCGTTTCGAACTTAGTCGCTCCCAACCCCACCGACCCTTCGCGGAAATCTCGTGGCACCGCGGAGAGTCCCTCTTCGGTCGCGACGATCACCACCGGCACGGTGAGCAGGGCCAGGGTGAGCGACGCCCAGAGGATGCCGCCGGTGCCGAAGGTCGGGTTGGGCAAGGATTCCGGAAACAGCCATTGGTCGATCGTCCCGCCCAGCGCATAGACGAAAAACGCCAACCCGAACACGCCGAATACGATGGACGGCACACCGGCGAGATTATTCACCGCAATTCGCACCAGCCTGACTAGGACTCCCTGCTTGGCATATTCCCGCAGATAGACCGCAGCCATCACTCCAAATGGCATCACCGCAATAGTCATCAGAAAGACCATCAAGACCGTGCCAAAAATCGCCGGGAAGATGCCCCCTTCGGTATTCGCTTCACGCGGTTCGCTGGACACAAACAGCCACAGATTGTGAAGGTAGGCATTCAGCTTATGAATCCAGCTCATGTCGTTCGGCATGCTGACCGCAATGATTTGCTCGAGCGTAAGACGCGCTGTTTTCCCATTGGAAAGGGTCAACAGGAGTGTCTTCTTTCCGGCCTCCTTGTGCAGTTGCTCCAACGTCACCGTTTGGGCCTGGTATTCCTGTTCAAGGGTGGCGATGTAATCAACGAGACGGCGGTCTTCTTGGACTTCGCGTGGACTGAGTTGGCCATCGAGCATCAGGGCTTGACGCTCGAGCCTGGCTTTTTCCATGCGATAGTTGATCGCGCCGATCTCGTCGCGCTCCACATGCTCAATTCGTTGGCGCAGATTGGTGGACTCCGCCACCAGTGCTTCGATGGCTGCTGAAGTATGACTGTCCATATTCTCTGTCGTGCCATCGACGGCCACGATGCTGAGGCGACCGAACGCCGGTCCCCATTGGCGTCGTTCGACGAATGTGAGGTCGTTCGGGCTACTGGTTGAGACGATATCCTCTCCATTGATCCATCGATACTCGGAACTGAACACATCGCGATTGCCGACACGATACCGATACCGGGCCAACCCCTTCGGCTTGTCCGGCGTCGAAGAATTGGGAATCACTTCCTGTCCCACCACTTCTCCGATGACGATCTCCTGCGTCTTCAAGCGGATTTCATGCAGGGTGGCCGGCCAAAACTGTCCCAGTCCATTGACCATAATCAGTGAGAGCATCGATCCCACCATCAAGAGACTGATGGCGACACCGGACGCCGTCATCCAGACGAAGAGTTCGCCGCCCCGCCAGAAATTTTTCATCGGATGAGAGCCGTTACCCATTGCTGTACTTGTCTCGCAGTCGCTGCCGAACGATTTCGGCCAGCGAATTAATGACGAACGTCACGATGAACAGCAACAAGGCTGCGAGGAACAACACGCGGTAGAGACTTCCCCCGTGGGGGGCTTCGGGAATTTCAACGGCGATATTGGCCGACAAGGTTCGAAATCCGTTCGCCCAGTTCCAATCCAAGATCGGGGTATTTCCGGTCGCCATCAAGACGATCATGGTTTCACCGATCGCCCGGCCGAACCCAATCATGACCGCGGAAAAAATCCCGGGACTGGCCGAGAGCAACACCAGATAGAGGACGGTTTGCCAGCGGGTGGCGCCCAGCGCGAGTGAGCCGGAGATTTGAGTCTTCGGCACGTTCGAGAGCGCCTCTTCGGCGATGGTATAAATGACGGGGACGATGGCAAACCCCATTACAATGCCGACCACCAGGGCGTTGCGCTGATCGTATTGAATCCCGAGCCGGTTCGAGAGCCACACCTTGATGTCACCGCCGAACCACCAGGCCTCAATGAAGGAATTGGCCCAGAGACAGCCGCCGATCCCGATCGCCAGGATGGGAATCAACAGCAGCGCCTCGTGTCCAGGGCGGAGACGTCGCCTGAAGGCCGGGGGAAAGAGATACCAGGTGAGAGAGCTCGCGATGACGAGCACCGGCAACGCCACGGCCATCCCGGTGACTGCCGGAAGCAAGCGTTCAAGGAGGGGAGCCAGCCAGAGTCCAGCGAGGAATCCTAGCACGACCGTCGGCAAGGCTGCCATCACTTCAATGATCGGCTTGATCTTCGCGCGCAGATCAGGGTGCATGAACTGCGAGGTGCACATTGCCGCAAGAATGGCAATGGGCACGGCCAGGAACAATGCATACAGCGTGCCTTTCAGCGTCCCGAAGGCGAGCGGCATGAGGCCGAGTTTCGGCTCAAAATCATCCGACCCGGAAGACGATTGCCACACATGTGCAGGCTGGTCATACCCTTCGTACCAGACTTTGCCGAAGAGGGTCTCGTATGTCACCTCCGGGTAGGTATTCTGCATCTGATAGAGAGCCAGTTGCCCGGCCCCATCGAAGGCAATCAACCCATCGCCTTTCGGCGCGAAGGCCACGGCGCGGATCGGAGAGTCGCCGTCAGAAAGTTTGAGCCACGTGTGTTCAGACGTGGCATGGTGAAGAAAAATCTGCCCTTTCGCGTCCGCCGTCACAAACCCCTTCACCCTCTGGGACGGAGCAAAGGCGGTGACCGGGGCGGTATGAGACCGGAAGGTATGCATCTTAGTGAGTCGCCAGCGAGAGGGGTCCTCCGGGAGTCGTATGAGACCCCAGGTCGAAACCGCGCCGTCCGCCGTCATGACAACCAGGCTACGATCACCGCTCAAGAAGCCGAGCGCCGTCACCGCCGTGCCGGGGGTGGTCACCGTATAGACATCTTTCACGGCCGGTGGTTCCGTGTCCGAGAGGGCCACATGCCGCACAAGTCCTTCCATCGTTCCGACGTAGAGGTTTTCAAGAGACTCGTCCAGAGCCAAGGATGTGACTGTGCCGGTCGTTCTCGTCAATTCTGTGATGACCGGATCGATGCCGGCCGCCTCATCCGCCGGCAATCGAACGACCATCAGACGGCCTTCCTTGGAGAGGAGAGCCAGTACGCTTTCACGGTCGTTGAATCGATAAGCCAGCGTGGTGATAGGACCTACGTTGAGCGTGAGAGGTCGCCCCGCCCGGATCATCGGACGTGTGTGCCGCTCGCCGGAATCGGAAAACTCCGTTGTCGTGCCCATTTTTAGCAGCATGACCTGGCCCCCGGCCGTGCCCACCGCATACCGTTGCGCATTGCCCCCGCTATGTGCGATCGCGGTAAGGCGCGTGGCTGTAAGTTCAACCGGCAGTTCAATCGGAATCGGTTGGCCGGAGGCCAGCTCGATGAACTGAACACCGCCCGATGTGAGCACGTGCGCGATCTCGCGATGCTCATCCACGGCGAGCTGAACCGGACCATCCGCCGTGAGGAAGGCGGGCAATATCTTGCGCTGAGTCATTTTGGCAGTTGGTGCGGTGAATAACGGCGTGACTTCCCGAAAGAGGAAGAAGAAAATTCCGAGAATACTGAGGATCGTCGCCAATCCGCCGATGGTGATCACTGCACGGGCCAAGCGATCGATCAGAGGCCGCATCTGAAGAGATGTAATCATTCGTCAGTCTCGTGTGATCGTCAATGGATCTTGGTCAACTGTTTGCCGGCCAGGACCGCATCAACCGGGAAATAGCCGTCTCTCAAGACGTCCGATTGCCCCTCCCGGCTATATACATAGGCGAGAAATTCCTTGACGATCGGTGACAGAGGTTTGCCGGGGGCTTGATTGACGTAGATGTATAAGTATCGCCAGAGGGGATAACTGCCGTTTTTTGTGTTGGTCTGCGTGGGGTCGATGAACGGCCGTCCTGACTTGGCCGCCAACGGTACCATTCGGACGCCGGACGTGGTGTACCCGATACCGCTGTAACCGACCCCATAGCGGTCTTCGCTAATCCCTTGCACCACTGAAGCGGATCCAGGTTGTTCCTTGACCTGATCCTTGAAATCGCCGTTCTTCAGCGCATGCTCTTTGAAGAATCCATAGGTCCCGGAGGCCGAGTTCCGTCCATAGAGGCTGACGGGCGCACCAGCCCAGTCGCCGGTCAATCCGAGTTGACCCCATTTCGTCGGATCGACCTTATGTCCTTGCCGTCGGGACTTGGAAAACAGCGCATCCACCTCCGGCATGGTCAGGCCCTTGACCGGATTGTCTTTATTGACGAAAAGAGCCAAGGCATCGACTGCGACAGGGTAGGGAGTGGGCGGATACCCGAACTTCGTCTCGAACGCATCGATCTCGCTGGACTTCATCGTCCGTGACATGGGGCCGAGTTGAGCCGTGCCTTCAATGAGGGCCGGCGGCGCCGTGCTGGACCCTTTACCCTCGACTTGAATCTTCACATTCGGATATTGCTTCCGGAATCCTTCGGCCCAGAGGGTAATCAGATTGTTGAGTGTGTCTGAGCCGATGCTGTTGATCGTGCCGGAGACGCCGCTGCTCTTGGCATAGGGTTTAATCTCCGCGTCAATCTTGACGTTTTCGGTGACGGCGGCCTGCTCGACGGTACTGGCGCTCCAGAGGTTTGTCGTCATGAACGGACCTAAGACTGTAAGCGTGACACCCATGCAGATCTGTCGATGCGAAACAGCCATAATAAAAGACCTCTAATATATGAAAAAAGTTACATTCTCAGTCACGAAAGGCAGCGTACGACGACTAGATTTCGCGGCCCTCTTCCCAGTGTTAACGGTGTGTTAAATGCCTCACCGTGCCTGAACCCCGCGGCGGAATTACGGTCGAATTAACACATTCACGACGTTCCTCAGAGGAGATGGCAACGAGTCCGCCCTACCCTTCTTGTCTATGTCAGACTCCATTATCCAGATCATCGAGGACGAACCACTTCACGCGGCACTGCTCGACCGTGCATTGCGCCAGGCCCAGTTCGTCACCGCGCTGGCCGTCGACGGCCCCAGCGGCTGGAAAGACGTGCAGCGCCTCTTGCCATCGTTGATTCTCCTCGACCTCATGCTGCCCGGAATAGGCGGACGAGAGGTCTGCCGGTTGGTACGAAGAACTCCGTCCACGTGTCATATCCCGATCATCATGCTGACAGCGTTGGGGACCGAAGAAGACCGCATTGCCGGTCTCGAAATGGGGGCGGACGACTATGTGGCGAAGCCGTTCAGTCCGCGTGAGGTTGTGTCACGGGTCCGAACCGTGCTGCGCCGAACTCACGCCAGGCTTCCGGAGGCAGAGCCGTTCTCCGATCATTCGGTGACCGTTCAGGGGCCGTTTTTCGTCGTGTCTCTGCAGAACCGGCAACTCACCGTCTCAAGGCTGGAACTGAGACTGCTTCGATGCCTTCTCACCCGCGAAGGAGAACTCGTACCTGGTGAAGACTTGATCGACCTCTCCGGAGAGGACCGAGAGGGAGTCGCGCTGCAAGAACTCGAGCATCGTGTCCGTTTCCTCCGCCGCAAGCTGGAAAACAGCGGTGCGGGATCGATTGAGATTTTGCCGGGGTCGCGCTATCGCTTGGCGGCGCATCCGGGACTGGTCTGACGTCAGCACGTGCGGTCGGGGAGATGCACTTCAGCCTGATCAACAATTCCAGTCATTTCACTAAATCCTGGATCTGGTTCTTCAGCATGACAAACGTCTTGTCAAACGCGAATGCTATCTCGGCGTCCGATCCCGTGGCTTTGGCAGGGTCAGGCGTACTCCAATGCACCTTCTTTGGATACCCAGGGAACAGAGGACAACTTTCGCCGGCAGCCTGATCACACACCGTGATCACGAGATCAAAAGACTGGTTGGTAAATTCATTCCATGACTTGCTGCGCGGCTGACCAGGGTCAATGCCATGTCGTTTCAACGTTTCTATCGATTGAGGGTGAACAGATCCTGTCGGATAACTGCCCGCGCTCCAAGCCTGATACCGCCCATGACCGAGCTGATTGATCAGCGCTTCAGCCATGACCGAACGGCAGGAATTCCCCGTACACAGGACCAGAATTTTGAAGGGAAGAGGAGTCATCAGCTACAGCACCCCGTCGTCTGGTCAGAAGGTTCACAGCAATCAGGCTTGCCCATCGTGTCCGGCGTGCAGCAGGCACCGTCTACCGGATCGCTTGGGCCGGAAAAAAGCTGCATATCCTCCATCGTTCGATACGCTTCCCATGGAAGGCCGGAGGGGTCCTGTATCCAGGATTTGTCCGACACCGCATAACAGCAGGCCGTTTCCCCTTCATTGACGACGTTCAGGTGACCAGCCTGGATGCGTCCGCGCAGTTCAGCAAGTTCGCTTTCATCATCGACTTGAATGCCTAAATGATCGACGCCCTTGTGAGCCCGCGTCGATATGGCAAAGTTGACGCGGGGATCATCCAGCAACCACTTGGCATAATCGATTTTTATTTTCACGGGCTCAGCGCCAAACAAAGCACTGTAGAAGCGGATAGCCTCATCCAGTTTTTCAACCCCGACATGAATATGAAGACGTTTCATGGTTGTCTCTCCCTTCGCTCTCGACAGTTGGAATCCATCAAGCAAGAACCAGTGCATTTCCTATGCAAAAAACCCAGGTAGTTATCCTCCTCGTAATCATCCTGCACGCTCTCGACCTCCTCATCACGACGGTTAACACGACTCACAGTGAGAACACACCAGGCACAGCAGGGCTCGCAGCACCAGCGAAAGAGTGGTAAAAATCAGCACATAAGCGGCCCAGTCTCGAAGCACTTCTCTGAGCGTGACCGGCTTCGCGAGCCACGGCCACGTCTTGTTCCACCATTTGTCCCGCGCGTATAGAAGTAAGAGCGGGATGAGCGCGAGCACGCTCACCGTGCCGACGAGGATGGCGTAATCCGAACTCATAGGGCCTCGCCACCTCTCGTTCTAACCCTGCGGATACGATCGTCGAACGGCATCGTGCCATCCGCCCGTCATCTGGCCACCGTCGAAGGGAGTGCTTGAGGGACGTTCGTCGTTGAAAACCAGTGACGCGTACGGTTACAGGCCGCACAGACGGAAAGCATCACGGGCACTTCCACGAGCACGCCCACGACCGTCACGAGCGCCGCCCCCGATTCCGGCCCATACAACGCAATCGCCGTGGCCACGGCAAGTTCAAAGAAGTTACTGGCGCCGATGAGCGCGCCGGGTGCCGCGATATTGTGCGGCACATCCAACCATTTCATCAGGCCATAGGTCAGGGAGGCATTGAAGTAGACCTGGAACAAAATCGGAACGGCGATCAGCAGCACGTGCCACGCTTTGCCGGTAATATTCTGTGCTTGAAACGCAAAGATCAGCACTAGAGTCAAGAGAAGTGCCACGATTGTCACTGGGGTAAAGCGGGGCAAAAGCCTGTGCTCAAACCATCGTACTCCGTGCCGGCGTATCAACCACACACGCAGGGCGGCGCCGGCCGCGAGGGGGATGACGATAAAAGCCACGACCGAATAGAATAAGACGCTAAACGGGACGGTCAGTGAAGCGACGCCCGTCACGAGCAGCGTAATGATGGGAGCAAACAGGACGAGCATCAGCAGATCGTTCACGGAGACTTGTACCAGGGTATAGGCGGGGTCCCCATCGGTGAGGTAACTCCAGACGAAGACCATCGCGGTACAGGGGGCGGCGGCAAGGATGATGGCGCCCGCCATATACTGATCCGCTTCGTCCGGGCTGATCCAGGGCGCAAAGACATGGCGGAAAAAGATCCAGGCGAGCACCGCCATCGAGAAGGGTTTGATCAACCAATTGACGACCAGGGTCACCACCAGACCGCGCGGTCGGCGGCCGACCTGCCGAATCGAGGCAAAATCCACCTTCATCATCATCGGAATGATCATGAGCCAGATAAGGCCGGCGATCGGGAGATTGATATGGCTGGTCTGCCCGAGATCGAGGCCCCGAAAGGCCTGCACAAAACCAGGAAACCACACGCCGATCCCCACACCGAGGAGCATGCAGAGCCCCACCCACAGGGTCAGGTAGCGCTCAAAGAGACCCATAGCAGCTGAATTTTCTGTTTGTCCTGGTCGCTCCGTCTCTGCATCCATCTTTCCGTCTCCTTACCGTGAATCCATCGAGCTCAATTCCTCAAGATGCTGAAAAAGTCCACCAGCAGCGTTCTCGCATCGTTCAGACCCTCAACGTACCGCAGAGGGTACGCTTCGGCCCTTCACTCGCTGCGGCCTTGCTGGACGGCCTTTTTGAGCATCCTGCTGGGTCGTATCTATGACCTCAAACCTCCTGGTCATTAAGTCTTTGGGTGTTCAAATAGTTTTTTCGCAGTCTGCTAACAGAGTATGCGGACCGCCCGTCTTCCGCACCCTCAAATGGTTCAGCTGATACGTAATCCTTGCCTGACGCATCTTTCATCCGTCGTCGCCCTCGCGTATCAACAAAAGTTGATACGTATGGGCCAAAAAAAATCAGTCGCACTGCGAGGCCCTGCGCTTTTCTCGGCCCCTCTTCAACGCGTGTGCGAAGGCTTCCAACTCCGTCACGGTAGTTTGGCTCAGAGCGTAGTAGACCCAACGACCTTCCGGACGATCCTCAATCACACCTGCCTCCTTGAGTACTTTCAAATGGAATGACAGTCGAGATTGGGCTGCGCCGACGGCATCCATCAAGTCACAGACGCACTGCTCGCC
>JACCYV010000293.1 GCA_013696305.1 Nitrospira sp. | reverse complement strand
CCGGTCTGCAGCGCCGAGGGCAATCGATTCAAACAGGTCGACAAGACGATTTTCGAGGCCGCGGCCAAAGCCGAGGGAGGCCTCGAAACCGACATGGCCTACGATGACGTGCCGATGCAGTGGACTAAGGATGCCAAGGAAGCGATCCGCTCCGTGCCGGCCGGATTCCAACGCCGGCGGGCGAAAGCCAAGATCGAAAAGAGTGCCCGCAAGCTCGGCATGACCACGATCACGCTCGAGTATGCCGGCCCCATGATTCAAGAGGCGGCATCCGAAGACTATACCCCCATCTTTGCGAATAAAGGCACCGGTACCACTCCTCAACAGACAGCTGCCGGGGCTGAATCCAACGGGATCGACGCCCATGCGCCGAACGGAAACAGATCGGAACAGGCACAGGCTCCTCAGGAAGCTCTGTCTCCTTATACCTGGACGCCGGATGCGCAGGTGCGATTGGATCGTGCCCCGGAAGGGTTCATGCGGGAATGCACGAAAGCGCTGATCGAGAAACATGCGGATAAGATCGGTACCACCGTCATCACCTTGGAAGTGGCGACCGAGGGGATCGAGCAGGCCAAGGGTTACATGGCCGATGCGATGAAGACCGGCAATCTGAAAGACATGATTGCGAACCTCACCGGTGCCTCCAGCAAGACCGGGGCGAGTCACTGATGGGTAAATCACTGCCGGTCCTCAATTTCCCTCTCCTCGGAGGAAAGCTGGAATCCCTCCAGCAACAGATCTCGCAATTCATTTCTCCGACCTCTCCGTCGGCGGCACCGAATGACGGTCGGACCGTCGATGATTTCAAGCCTTATCTCGTGGCGCTGAATCTCACCAAACGCTGCAACCTCAAGTGTGATCATTGCTACCTCGATGCCACCACGAAAGCGGGCGGGGGCTCCGACGAACTCAACACGGAGGAGTGCTACCGCCTGATCGATCAAATTGCCGAAGTGAATAAAGGCTGTCTCCTGGTCATCACCGGCGGTGAGCCGCTCGTGCGCCCGGACATCCTGAACATTGCCCGGCATGCGGTGAAACTTGGATTCATCGTGGTGTTTGGCACCAACGGCATGTTGATCAACGACCGCATGGCAAAAACACTGGTCGAGATCGGCGTCATGGGCGTCGGGATCAGCATCGATTCACTCGATTCCGGTAAACACGACAAATTTCGCGGTGTCCCCGGCGCCTTTGCCGGCGCCCTGGCGGGCATCGAAGCCTGCAAGCGCAACGGCCTTCAATTCCAGGTCCACTTCAGCGCGCAGCCGATGAACTATCAGGAGCTGCCGGAAGTGGTGGAGTGGGCCCATACCCTTGGCGCCCGGGTGCTCAACGTCTTTTTCATGGTCTGCACCGGGCGGGGCGAAGAACTGACTGACATCACGCCGCAACAGTACGAAGAGGTCCTGGGATATCTCGTAGATTGTCAGGACCAATACAAGGACATGTTGGTACGGGCCCGCTGCGCTCCGCATTTCAAACGGCTGGCGTACGAAAAAGATCCCAATTCGCCTCTGACCAAAGCCACCGGCTACATGGGCGGCGGTTGTCTGGCCGGGACGAACTACGCGCGGGTCACGCCCAATGGGGAACTGACACCCTGTCCCTACATGCCGCTGTCGGCCGGGAATGTTCGCGAGACGAGCTTCGTCGATCTGTGGGAACGGTCGGATGTCTTCAACTCCTTCCGCTATCCACATCTCAAGGGCAAGTGCGGAGATTGCGAATACACGGATATCTGCGGAGGGTGTCGGGCGCGACCCTACGTAGACCATGGCGACTGGCTCGATGAGGACCAATGGTGCCTGTACACGCCCAAGGGTGGCGAAAAAATTAAAGTGGCCTTCAACACGCCGGAAGAATCTGATATCCCGTGGGACGAAGCCTCTGAACTCCGGCTCAGCCGGATCCCCTACTTCCTTCGCGCCATGGTCAAGAAGGGCGTGGAACGCCATGCCCGGGAGAACGGGATCGCGCTCGTAACCGTGGAGCTGATGGAAGAATTGCGAAAGAAACGCTTCGGAAACGATGCTCCGGTCTTCAGCTTCGATATGAAAGGGAAGGCGTAGGA
>JACCYV010000242.1 GCA_013696305.1 Nitrospira sp. | reverse complement strand
TATCGGGAATCTTTTTTGTTAGATATGGCCTTGGATCCGAGGTGAAAGAGGGATAGTAGAAAAGGAGTCGCGAATCTTTATCATGAGCCTTGCACCGGCCACCTCTGAGCAGACTGTCAGCTGCGCGTCCCATTGCACCCGGCGCCACTGACACACCACGTCTAGTCCTCCGCTCAGGTCATCAGCTTTTTCCGCCGCACATTGGTCGAAGCAAAGACTCCTTGTCGGAAGGAGACTAGGCCTTCATCTGATTATTTCCAAATCCCAACTCTCCGTCATCCACGCCGTGAAAGGATTGGTGATAAACTTCGCCGTCAAGTACCGCCTCTCCTCGGGTCCTATCTTTTGCTCGAACGAGTCGACAGCACTTGAGGTGCTCAACACAATCCTTCCGCTGCCTTGATGCACAGCGATCCGCTATCGCCAAAACTACAAGCTCTCGTCAACTCTTCCGGTCGAGCTTGGCACAGAATGTTCCACCCCGAACTGGGATTCAGATGAGCCCGGAAGAGTTGCCCCTCCGTCACAAATTGCCGTGTGTTGCCGGCGCTGCCCATGACGTTCGTCGCATCGAAATTCGCGTTGCCGTCCGTGTGCGTCAGGCTGAAGGCGTGTCCGATTTCGTAAGACAGCAATTCGTCTCCGGTATTCTTCCCCATGACGACCTGTGGGCCAAAATTCGACCAGCCGCTTCCTATCCCACCGCAGACGGTATCCACCCAATAAATATTTAGCCTGCCGGCCCTGAATCCAATGTCGTCGCGGAGGGGATTCCATACCGAATCCCCGGCATCTCCTTCCAGGAACGCGTAGGGTGCCGAAGCTTGCGGGTCATTGGTAGCGTCTCCAACCTCGAACGGTCCAAACTCAACTCCCAACCGCTCCTCTGTAGTTCGAAAAACCAATATCCGTACGTGTGGTTACCACGGAATGGTCATTCAGTGTCCCATTTGATCCTTGCGCATCGACGAGCAGCCCGACAGGATTACCGGAGCCATTATGGATCCTCAAGGCGTCGCAAGCGGTCCATGACAGAGTCATCGCCCGCACACATGCCACGGCTGGCAGCCCCTCGGATTCCTCGTGCGGTAGTGGATTGTGTCATCTCGTCCCCTCCTTCTCCATTGCTCCAGTACATGCGCTCGCCTCACGAACGCCTAAGCATTCACTCACTGAACAGCAAAAAACGCGACTGTCTCTCGACCGGCCCACTATAACGTTTTTGCCTGATATTCGAGTAGTCGCATGCCCCTGTGCCGTGAGCATTACATCTGAAGAGATACCGGACTGTATCGAGGTAGATACTCCTCTGTACCCCTTCGCAAATGCGCATGATGAGTTGAACTGTCACATACGTGGGATTTACTGTCACGGGAATCACTCGGCAATCTGTATCGTAAACAGGGTTTCCAGGGCTCACCAGGGTAGAAATAGGCAGCCCCTAGGGGCATCGCCAGAGGCATGCAGCGCATAACTGTTTGAAAATTATATTATGAAAGAACGCGCCGCCATACCGGGACTATCCGATTGAGTGTCGCGTACTATATGCTTAAACGACACGTACAGAGGCGATCTGAACTGGCACTAAGCTTGCTCCTTCATCCGACTAGCCAGCCTTGAACGTCGACTCGAAAAGGAGGACCGCATGCGACAGGATATGATGGAAGATGTATGCACGCGAGACATCGTGAAATTGAACGATTCAGGCTCAGACGACCGACGCGCCTTGACGTATGATGAAAAGAAAGCCGCCGAAGCGGCATTTCGGGGTGAGCCATTCAACCCGCACTGGTCTATAGCCGCGGCAAAAGTGTACGCCGGGATCTTATCGGCCAGAGACAATATGCCGATGGCCGAACTTGCTGATTCGGAAGTTGCTGTGAAAGGTATCGCCAGACGGTAGGCTAAACCATGGGGGATGATTCATCTCACTCGGATGCTTGCGGATACTGTCGCCGCGGGTCGGAAAAAGGGATCTGTAATCTTTTATTATTCAGAAGACCCTACACGGCCACTCGCTCCGTCGCCACGAGCTCTCTTCTCACCAATACTCTGCTCGGGCCACCAGCTGAGCCCGCGGTTAATTGGCAAAGATTCCCAACCTCTTTTTCGGTTCTTCTAACTCTCTGATTTAGTTCCTTGCCCCACTACCACCTCCTGCCAAAGCCGCCCCAAGAAAAGAAAGGATTTCCGTGAGTCGGGTTCGGCCGTGAATCAAGTCATCGTGCTCTTCAACCACCTGACTATCCGTGATCTCGAAGGCCCGACGATACGCATCCGGAAGCTGTGCGGAGGTCACCAGAGCGGTTCCATCGCCGTCATTGACGAGGCGATGCCTGTCAAATTGCGGTGCCTCACGCTTCACCTGATCCCGTTCAAAGAGCACTTGTTCGCCATAGGCGGAATTCGGTCCCTTCCACACTACGGTCGACATGGTTTCTTTTCCCGTACCGACGACGGCCAGCAATGGCACAGGCGTAGGATTGGGCGTCAGGGCCGGTGCATTCAGACGCTCCGAGAAGTGCCGGCTCCGCTGAAGCCACCTCGTAGTATACGCCAACCTGCTTGCCGCGACTTCAGTCGACAACTCCAGGCTGCGTTTCATCAGACCCCATCCGTACTCCTTCCAATGCCGCGGCTCATAGAGCCCGATCGGTACGGTCTCTCCGGCAACCGACAAGAACACCGGGTCATCGGATGCAGGAAGAAGATAATAGCTTGAAGGAAACGACGCGACTGCCTCTTGATGCAGCAGGGTCGAGTTCAGACCAACAGGGCGGCCTAATTGCATATTCCGAAGGACCGCCAGGCTGCCGCGATAGGGCACCCCGGTCAGCACCACCGCATCGACCTGACCGGCGCCCTGCCAATTTTCGATCGCCTTTTCGGGATCCTGCCCGCCGTACCGCATATAGTAGGCTGCCCCCAGGCCGCCCATGCTGTGGGCCACGAGCGCAATACGTTTGATCCCTTGCACACCCAGTTCTCGTACCGTTCGCTCTAACTGGGCTACGACATCCATCAGGTCAAGCCGCCAATCGTAGACCAGAGGAATCACACGCGTGCGTCCACCCTCGAATGTTTCCAGGGCGGAGAGCAATGGACCGTATACGTCTAAGGAATAGAGCCCTGGAACCAGGGACACCTCGCGCAGGATCCCGTGCGGTTTCAGATCAAGCCCGTCATGAATACCCAAGTCCATCCGGGGGAGAACGAGCGATCTTTTTCCAAACAGCGCCTCCCAACCAGAAATCCAGACGAGGTCCCCGGTTCCGGATTGCTCCAGTTTGGCACCATAGTAGCCGGGCACTACGATGATGGCGGAATCGGCAGCCACGCGCTTTTCGATATCCGAGGTCGTACCGCACCCCCAAGAAGTGAGGAGACTAACGGCCAATAATATAGAAGCGATATACATACGTTGCGATATTCCCGGTGATGAACGCGAACTCCGTGACTGTATTGTGGACCATGACAACGCACTCACTAAGTTACCGTCCTGTCAGTTCAACTTCCCATAGCTTACGGTACACGGACCCTGTGGATCGCAGCTCGCTCCGCATCAAAGCGATGGCCAGGATGGGAAGCCAGCCGATTATCAGCCATGCCACTCTGAGCCAGCACCTGCGCGACGCGCCTCTCGCCTTCTTTAATACGAGCGAGAGTAAGATGTGGATTCATTGGTCGTCCTTCCGGCACAAAGCCAGCTGCCTGGCAACAGTCCTCCACCGCGCGATGCAGCGCCATCAGCCGCTGCGCCTCGTGACCCTGTTCCCAACTCTCAGATGGTCCGACCCAGAATACGCGTGGTTGTTGCAGGCATGGAAACGCTCCCAGGCGTTCTAATGGAAGGCGGAGTGGCTGATGCGCTAACCCCACCGGTTCGATGGCCGCTCGAAGCGGTTCGATCGATTCGTCAGGCATGTCGCCGAGGAATTTGAGCGTCAGGTGCATCGAGTCCGGTTGGACCCACCTGATTCGAGCCTGTCGATCAATCGTGGAGTCGAATTGTCGTTTCACATCATGTTGAAGGATCGCCAGCGCCGCGCGCAAATCTTCTGACAACTCAATAGCGAGAAATGCTCGGATCACCGATGGCTCATCCCGATCAGCCACCGGCGCAAGAGGTCGAGGGCCGCCTGGGAGGCGCGCTGCTTGATCACTTGGCGATCGCCGTGAAAACGGAATTCCTTCGTCAATGCCGCGTTCGTCCCGCCGTCCAGCCCCACGAACACCAACCCCACCGGTTTCGTCTCGGTCGCCCCGCCCGGTCCGGCGATGCCGGTCACGCTCAGGCCGATTGACGTACCGCTTCGCTCGCGGATGCCACGGGCCATGGCCGCGGCAACTTCCGAACTGACGGCGCCATGCCGGCCGATCATATCCTTTGGCACGCCCAGCATCTCCACCTTGGCGCGATTGCTGTATGTCACGGCGACCCGGTCCAGATAGGCCGATGACCCTGATATCTGGGTGAGGCGATGGCCGATCAAACCGCCGGTGCAGGATTCGGCGACGGCAAGCGTCAACCTTTGCTCGCCCAGTAATCGGCCGACTACCGATTCCATGGTGTCGTCCGCTTCTCCATACAGAATGTCGCGAAGACGGTCACGGGCCTCGTCGAATAACGCATCAATGCTCATAGCGCCCAGCTGGTTGATTGCTGCCGGTCCCGTCAACGACACCATGATCTCCATGGGAGAGGCATAGATACCGAGCTGGATCGGACTGCCCTTAGGAATGATACCGATAAGTTTTTGGTCCACTACCGATTCCGGCACACCGGACGTGTGGAGCACCCGTCGAACCATAGGTGTCACCCCCACAGCCCTCTGATCGCGCAACCACTGCTGCAGCTTGGGCAACACGCTCTCTCTCACCATCGGCTCCATTTCGCGCGGTACACCAGGCAGAGCTGCGAGAAATGATCCTTTCCAGATCACCGCAAACCCCGGCGCCGTTCCGACCGGATTGGAGAGTAGATCCGCACCCGCGGGGATCCTGGCTTGCCGGATTTGCGACGTGGTCGGTGTGCGCCCCCATTCGGCCAAGCGAGCCGCCATTTCATCCAATGCAACCTTGCGGCGACCCAGTCGGCGATCCGTCGCGCACGCCACCGCCTCGCGGGTGAGGTCATCGACCGTCGGTCCGAGTCCTCCGGTCAGCACCACGACGCGGGCACGCCGCACCGCGGTTTTCAGCACCGCCACGATATCGGACACATCGTCACCAACCGTGGTCTTGTATCGAAGTTCAATTCCACAGATCGCCAGCTGACCGGCAATGAACAGCGAATTGGTGTCGAGGTGGCCCCCGAGCAACAGTTCCGACCCGATGGCGATCGTTTCAGCACTCCAGCGTCTCGGCTTGTTCATGAGGATCGAGCCTGTGTGATAGGAATGACCAGAAGAACCGGCGGTTATTCGATATGAGCGAAATCCAGTTCGAAGCTGACCTGTCCCCCGCCGGGAGGAAAGACCGTGAGCGTGGTATTGGCCCGCAGGTCGAGGTCGGCATAGGGAAACTGTGCGATCACTTTGGCTCGATAGGCCGGCTGCTGCGGCCAGACTGCCGTGCGTTCGCCCCGCGCATCGAATCGCACCGTGGCCGGTTTCACCGTTCGGCCAGCCTGTTCCATGACCACATAACTATCGGCCGCAAAATTCACCCGATCGCCGTACAACACGACATTCACCATAAGAAGGTCATTCGCCATCACCTGAGCGATGTCCTGCGCAGTCGGTGACAGCTCGCGCAACGCCAGATGATTGGCCATGACAAGCAGACTCCCCAGCTTTGTCATGAGGAAGCCTCGAGGGGCAAGGTCTTCCTTGGCACCGAAGGAGGCATGGAGTTGATCCGGGGCCAGGCGTTGCCTTGCGGCCTCTTTTCCTCGCTCGACGGTGGTCTGGATCTGTTCAATGGTGGGTTGGAACTCGATCGCCATCGACGGCGCGGGAAGCGTCCAACTCGCCGCCACAAACAGACTGGGCACGAGCCATGACCCAATAGGTAATCTTTGGAGGCTGTTCATACCGACCAGGCAGTACCAGATCAGTTTCGCCCTGTCAATTCAAGACCCTTGCACTCCGGCTCTGTTGACAGCCCGCGAGATGAAATGCTAAACACACTGACTCTTATTCTCATACATTATCAAGAACTTGCCTGGAGGGTTCGTCATGTCCAGCCCCGAACAACCGCCCCGCCGCCAATACGTCAATTTCACTTTCTATAAGATCGATCCTGCTTGGCGGCGACTCCCCGAAGATGAGCGCACCAGGGGCAAACAAGAGTTCCTGCGTGCCGTGGAAGAGTACCAGGGCAAAGTCCTCGTCATTGCCTACACGACGGTCGGCATTCGAGGAGACTGTGACCTGATGCTCTGGCGTATCAGTTATGAACTCGAACTGTTCCAGGAAATGAGCACCAAAATCATGGCCTCCGGATTGGGCAAGTACATACTGAACCCCTATTCCTATTTGGCCATTACCAAACGTTCGATCTATGTCGACCATCATACCCACGAAAATCAAGAGAGCAAGCGACTGACCGTCGTCCCCGGCAAGGCCAAGTACATTTTCGTCTATCCCTTCGTGAAGACCCGCGAGTGGTTCCTGCTCACCAAGGCGGCACGGCAGGGCATGATGGACGAACATATCGAGGTCGGCCATCGCTTCCCGTCGGTCAAGCTGAATACCACCTATTCATTCGGTCTCGACGACCAGGAATGGGTCGTCGCGTTTGAGAGCGATAAGCCTGAAGACTTCCTGGATCTCGTCATGGCGTTGCGTGAAACCGAAGGCAGCCGCTATACC
The DNA here is from genome assembly GCA_013696305.1 of Nitrospira sp. Taxonomy (GTDB): domain Bacteria; phylum Nitrospirota; class Nitrospiria; order Nitrospirales; family Nitrospiraceae; genus Nitrospira_A. The sequence goes on along the minus strand of JACCYV010000242.1, from coordinate 693 downwards.
TTGCGTGACACGCCTATTTTTACCTGCATACGTAAAAGCCTGAAAGAAACGCTCGATACTCTGGGTGGCTGAGAGCGATTCACAGGCCCGTCTCATTCTATGGCCTTCGGTCGTAAGAAACCGGAGGCCATGTTGTTTCCGCACCTCACCGGACGGCTGTCCCAGGCGTAAGACTCGACCATTGTCGCTACTCCTTCGCCGCCAGGGCTGACGTCGGTTTCCTAACCTTCCGGATTGTTTCAGCTCCTTGCCCGGGGCGGGGCAATGTTTCGGATCTCGACAATTCGCATCCAATAGGAGCCCACCTCGTTTTGACAGTCGGGTTGAGCCTGTGTTACCTGTAATATCTCTACGGATCCACACCATCAGACGGAGCAGCTTCCATGGCCGAGAACAACGCGGTCTATGCCATCCGATTTCCCGACGGTTCCGTGACCCTCTATATCGACGAAGTATACGCCATTGATCGAGGCGTCGACCCTGCCAAGCTGGTTCGTGTCGAAATTCCACGAGAGATGTTTATCAGCGGCAGCATCCAGCAAATTCGGGAATACGTTGCGATCTACCTTGAGACCAGTCATCAGGGCACGGCCTAAACGAATCTTTTACGTCGCACGAGGATCCCACACCATGTCCGCTTTGCTCACCCCGGAACTGATCGCCGCCACCATCGAGCAATCCCCGATTCAAGGC
>JACCYV010000232.1 GCA_013696305.1 Nitrospira sp. | reverse complement strand
CATGGTTCAGCGTGTCTAGCTCATGCTCGCGCCCACGGAGCCTGCCGGCGATTTCGGACAATTGCTGGCGTTTTTCAGAAGTCGCAAAGCTGCGGAGCAACCACCCCATCATCAGTCCGATGATCGCCGCCACCAGTAAACACCCCACCATCTGCAGGATCATAGCTCCCATAGTTCACCGTTCCTCTTTCACCCGGAATTCGATGCGCCGGTTCTTTTTGGACGCGGCGCGCGTCCGATCCTGGCTGAGCGGACGCGTCGATCCATAGCCGACGGCGGACAACCGACTCGTCACGGCCTGTTCGACCAGATACTGCCGGACCGCTTCGGCGCGCATGCGACTCAGCTGGAGGTTGTAGTCGGGATCACCGTACGAATCGGTGTGCCCGCCGATCTCAATCACCGCCTCCGGTGCACGTTTGAGCGCCGGAACCAGTTTGCCGATTACGGCGCGCCCTTTCGAGGTGATGATCGCACTGTTGCTTTCGAAGGCGATGTGCTCTCCTCGCAACAGCTCGTCGAGCCCGGCTTGGACCTGCGCACGGGACGCATGCGCAGTGCCCGGCGTCTGGCCCGGAGGGAGGGTGACCGCCAGAGCCGGAGTGACCGTCACCTGGTCCTGCACCTTGATCGACGGGCCGAGAAGCGATGCGACCTCACGGAGGAGTGTTGTTTTCGCCTCGCCGGTCGCGACGGCGCCTTTCACTGTGACGGAATGGCCGGAGAGTAAGACGGAGGCCTGATGGGAATGCAGGATCGAGAATTGCGCGAGCAATGCGGGCAAGGCGGCTTCCCATCCGGCCGCGCTTGCGCTCGGCCTGACCTCTAGGTTATCGATCACATGCAGTTTGGTACCCTTCCCCGATTCTTGCGCACGAGCCAAGGCGGCGAATTTGGCGTCTTCGCTTCCCACGACACCGGAAAGGGTCAGCTGTCCATTTTCGAGGCTGGCACTGAAGCTAGGAGGGACGGACGCCGACGGCCCCGGGAGATGACGAGGAATACAGAGGAGCATCAAGAATGTGAGTGCGAGGAGTCCGACTCCGAAGATAATTCCGCGCGACATGCGCAAGCCCTTATTCCCCCGGGCGCAAGGCCCGACTACGGCATCCGATTTTTAAAGGTTGGTGTCGTCTCAAGACTTAGAGTGTTACTTGATGAAATTCATGCGTCACTCACGCTATGGAACGGAGAGTATCACATCGCTCAGGTGCATGCTAGCCTGGACTATTCATAAATGCCTGCTACGTCGTCCGATCCTCTCGCCCGGCGGGGCCTTTCTCGTTCGGCCTCCTCGACGGACTGCACGTACGCCTGCGTCCGCCTTACTGGCGAGAAGCCCCGGCGGGCTTCGGTCTCGAACGCCTCGCGACGGCATTCATGAATAGTCCGGGCTAGCCGCATTCTTCAGGAGGCTCCTCTCGCCCGGTTAGATGTCCAACGCGGTCGTCGGCTTGCAGTGGCCTCGGGTCATCTGGTATTCTCACGTCGCTTTTCGTCTACTATTTTCCCACCCCCATGATATCGATAGTTGAAGGAGTTCATCATGGCCAGCATTGCGCGGGCACTGATCAGCGTTTCTGACAAGACCGGAGTCGTCGAGATGGCCAAAGGTTTGGCGGCCCTCGGAGCTGAAGTACTTTCTACCGGTGGTACCGCGAAGGCGCTGCGAGAAGCGGGCGTGGCGGTCACCGATGTGGCCGCCTATACCGGGTCCCCGGAGATTTTGGACGGACGCGTGAAAACGCTGCACCCAAAAATTCACGGCGGCCTGCTGGGTCGCCGCCGGGTCCCCGACCATGTATCACAGATGCAGCAACATGGCATCGGCAACATCGACGTCGTCGTCGTCAATCTGTATCCCTTTGAAGCCACCATCGCCAAGCCTAATTGTCCGTTCGAGGAGGCGATTGAAAATATCGATATCGGCGGTCCCTCCATGTTGCGATCCGCGGCGAAGAATCATGAAGATGTGCTGGTCCTGGTCGATCCTGCCGACTACGGCCGCGTGCTGGAAGCCCTGAAAGCCGGCTCCGTCACGCCCGCCTTACGACGAGAACTCGCCATGAAAGTGTTTCAACATACCGCTCGTTATGACAGCCTCATCGCGGGGTATCTTGAAAAGCAAGTGCTTGGTGACGACATCAAATTCCCGGCCATGCTGTCCATGCAGTTCGAGCGGGTGGAGACCTTGCGGTATGGAGAAAATCCCCATCAACAGGGGGCGTTCTATCGCGAACTCACGGCGAAAGAGCCGGCCGTGTCGCGCGGGAACATTCTGCACGGCAAGGCCATGTCCTATAATAATTTTCTGGATTCGAATTCGGCGCTCGAGCTCGTGAAGGAGTTTGAGCAAACCGCCGTGGCGATCATCAAGCATAACAACCCCTGCGGCTGCGCGCTGGGCGCCACGCCCGTCGAAGCCTACGTCAAGGCGCGCGCAACTGATCCGGTGTCGGCGTTCGGCGGCGTGATCGCCTTCAATCGTCCGGTGGATCTGGCGGCGGCGAAGGAAGTCACCTCGACGTTTGTCGAAGTCGTGATCGCGCCGGGTTTTGCCGAGGATGCGCTGGCTGAACTCAAACGCAAAAAGGATATCCGCCTCTTGGATGTCGGTCCGCTCACGAAAGCGACCGCGGAAGGGTACGATCTGAAAAAATTAGTCGGCGGGTTGATCGTGCAGGATCGTGATTTGGGCGTCCTCAAGGACATCAAGGGCCTGGGGGTTCCAACGGCCCGAAAGCCAACCGAAGAGGAATATGCGGCCTGCGCCTTTGCCTGGGTCGTCTGTAAACACGTGAAGTCCAACGCCATTGTCTACGGCCGGCCCGGCCAGATCGTGGGGATCGGTGCCGGACAAATGAGTCGGGTCGATTCCGTGAAACTCGCTGTCATGAAAGCACAGTCGACGGTGAAGGGATGTGTGATGGCGTCCGACGCATTTTTCCCGTTCCGCGACGGAATCGACGCCGCTGCGGAAGCAGGGATTACCTGTGTCATTCAACCAGGCGGTTCGATCCGTGATGCCGAAGTGACGAAGGCGGTAGATGAACATGGGATGGCGATGATTCTGACGGGCATGCGCCACTTCCGCCACTAAATCGGATGTTGAAACGGCACTCCAGCGGCGTTCTCACGTCGCTCGGTGCCTGCGACATACAAGCGACAGTACGTCTCGTTCCCTCGCTCGTTGCGGCCTTGCTGGAGGCACCGTTTGAACATCCTCGGGAATAGGTTTTTGAAATGACCCCCACCCGCGTTCTCGCTCGTCCCTCCGCCTCAACGTACCGAACGTACGCCCCGGCGTCTGGACTCGCTCGGACCTTGCTGGATGACCATTTGAGAAGTTCAGGATTAACTTCCTTAGGATTCTATTTGAGCATTCGTTCCCATCCCATAAAGTAAAGGTTGAGCTGTGAAGATTCTTGTAGTCGGCAGCGGCGGGCGCGAACATGCCCTGGTTTGGAAAATGGCTCACAGTCCACGGACGCCGCAGATTTTTTGCGCGCCGGGGAATGCCGGCATTGAGGGCCTTGCCACCTGTGTGCCGATCAAGGTCGACGACCTCACGGGACTCAAGGACTTCGCCCTCAAGGAGCAGATTGATCTTACGGTGGTCGGCCCCGAAGCGCCCCTGGCGCTCGGCATTGCGGATGAGTTTCGGAAGGCGCGGCTGAAGATATTCGGTCCGACCAAAGCCGCTGCGCGCCTGGAATCTAGCAAGAGTTTTTCCAAAGACATCATGGCGGCCAACTGCATTCGGACGGCTGCGGCGCGCAGCTTCGAACAGATGGAACAGGCGCTGGCCTATCTCGATGAGCAGCCCGTTCCTATTGTGGTAAAGGCCGACGGACTGGCGCAGGGCAAAGGGGTCGTGGTGGCGACGACGCGTGAAGAAGCCAAGCAGGCCGTGCGCGACGCCATGGAAAAATCCGTGTTCGGCCAAGCCGGCCACCGTGTCTTGATCGAAGAGTTTCTCGACGGTGAAGAACTGACCATCATGGCTTTCACGGACGGCAAAACCGTCGTTCCCATGATGCCGGCCCAGGACCACAAACGGGCGGGGGATGGCGATACCGGTCCCAATACCGGTGGGATGGGCGCCTATGCTCCTGCTCCCATCGCGACTGCCGCCCTTTGTGAACAGGTGACACGTCAAGTACTCCAGCCGACCGTCGATGCGCTGGCGCGGCTCGGTTGTCCCTTTCAAGGTGTCCTGTATGCAGGTCTCATGATCGTGAAGGGCACCCCCTACGTGCTGGAATTCAACGCGCGCATGGGCGACCCGGAAACAGAAGTCGTGTTGCCGCTCCTCAAGACAGATCTTGTCGATGTGATCGAGGCAGTGGTGGATCATCGCCTGGATCAACTCACGGTCGAATGGTGCAATGAAACCGCGGTGTGCGTGGTCATGACCTCGCCGGGTTATCCTGGTTCGTACCCTGTCGGCCTTCCCATTCACGGGCTCGACGACCATCCTGCCGAATCCCGAACTGCTATCTTTCATGCCGGCACCAGGCGGGATGCGGAGCGTGTGGTGACAGCCGGTGGGAGAGTGTTGGCCGTGACGGCCTGGGCTCCGTCGTTACGTCAAGCACGAGAGCAGGTCTATCGGGCCGTGCCCTCAATCCTGTTCGATGGACGACATTATCGAACCGACATCGCGCACCGGGCCTTGCAACACAAAACCTGACTCCCATCACGGTATCGTTGGCATGGCTCTGCTCCTTCCCTTCACCGACATGACGTGCGATACCGTTCTGCCTGAGGTACAGCGCGTGCTGGCTCAACAGGGTGTCATCGCGCTACCCACTGAAACCTATTATGGCTTGGCCGTGAGTCCCCTGCGGGAGTCGGCCTTGCGTCGCCTGCTGGAGGTGAAGGGGCGACCGTCGGACAAACCGATTCTGGTGCTGATCGGAAGCCGGGATCAGCTTGCGCAGTTGGTCGACTCGATTCCTCCTGCCGCCGCCGTGCTCATGAATTTGTTTTGGCCCGGACCCTTGACTATCGTGTTTCCAGCCGCGTCAAGCCTGTCCTCTTTACTGACAGCCGGGACCGGCACCATCGGGATTCGTCTTCCTCCGTTGCCCCACCTCCGGAGACTGTTGGAACGGACGGGCCCACTGACGGGAACCAGCGCGAATCGCACATTTGAGCTTCCCATTGTCAGTGCAGACGAAGTGGAGCGTACCCTGGGGCACTCACTCGATGTGATTTTGGACGGAGGCCGCACGCCCGGCGGCCTGGCCTCCACGCTGATCGATGCCCGTGATCGCCCGCGCGTGCTTCGCGCCGGAGCTCTTCCTGCGGAGGTGATTCGTGTGGCGATCGCACAACGGGGCTATACACTTTCATCATGATTTGAGGGCCGGTTGTCGTTATAATTCACCTCATTGGAGGGTTATCTATGCATACTCGTTCACGTCGCGCGTTGATGGGATTACCTGTGGTCTTGATCGGCGGCATGCTCATGCTGACGGGATGCGACTTCTGGCCACCGGCTCTCCAGGCTCAAATCGAACAGTTGCATTCTGAGGCACAGCAGGCTGCGGCGGACAAAGCGCTGCTCCAGAATCAGCTCAATGCCGCGAACAAGGCGAAGGAAGAACTGCAAATTCGTGTGGAAGATTTAACGCGGGTGAACAAGGAAAAATCGGCGATGATCGCCAACTTGGAGCATACGATCGCTGCGGCGAGAGAGCACGCGGTGAAGGCGACGAAGAGTCACTCCGTCAAGTCGCCTGAGAAAGCAGTCGCGAAGAAGCCCGTCAAGTCTGCGGCCAAACCAACGATGAAATCCTCCAGCAAATCCACGAGCGCCAAGAAAACGAAACCCGCTCCGGTCAGACGAGCCACCCCGTAGCACTCACCCGGTAGCCGCGGGGCCGCTCGAGAATCATTTTCGCGTGTTGCGCAAGCCGGAGGGATAGTCATACCTGCTTCACCGGCTGATTAGGCCGCTGAAGAAGATGAAGAACTCGAACTGGATGACCCCGTATTAGGCGTGCTCGCACTGGATGCCGGGGTCGAACCGGCAGAGGCAGGGGTAGAGGGGGCGGGAGCGGGCGCGGCTGGAGAGCCGGTACCCGCGGTCTCCGCAGAGGCTGGAGTTTTTGCCTTGTCCGTGTCGGAAGATGCCGGCTTTTCAGACGACTCACTTCCTGCAACAGGCTTCATCTTGTCCGAGTAATCAGTGATATACCACCCGCTGCCTTTGAACATGATGGCAGGGGATGAAATCAACTTCGTCACCTCCTTGCCGCAACGTGGGCAGTCCTTGATGGGTTCGTCTTTCATGCTTTGCTTCACCTCAAACCGGTGGGCGCAGCTGGTACATTGATATTCATAAATCGGCACTGGACGGTCCTCCTGTCAATACACCGCGTTCGATGCCTGGCTTGGCCTGATCAAAGTATCCCGCACAGGTATGGCTATCGTAGCCTCTATTCACGAAAAATCAAGAGAGATGGCTGGTTGAGTTCCTTCAGTTTCTAGGACAGACGACCGAGCGCCGCCTCGATGCGCGTCAGACCTCGTTCGATGGCCTCCATGGCCGTCGCATACGACAGCCGAATATGAAGACCGCTTCCGAACGGTTCCCCGGGAACGACGGCAACGTGGGCCTCGTTGAGTAAATACGTCGCCAACCCGGCGGCGGAGCCGATCGGCTGACCCTTCCAACGCCGGGACAGTACGCCGCTCGTATTTGGAAAGGCATAGAAAGCTCCGGTCGGCATGCGGCACGTCACTCCTTGTATGTTGTTGAGCCCATCGACCATGACGCGCCGCCGCCGGTCAAATTCCTCGACCATCATCTTGGTAAACGGATCTCCGAGGCGCAGCGCCGCGACCGCAGCTTTTTGCGAAATCGAACAGGGATTGGACGTGCTCTGGCTTTGAACATTGGCCATGGCCGTCAGTAAGGCCTTTGGCCCGGCGGCGTATCCGATTCGCCATCCGGTCATGGCATAGGCTTTTGACACGCCGTTGATGACGACCGTTCTCGCAGCCACCTCCGGACTCACTGTGGCAATGCTGACGTGCTGGACGCCATCGTAGAGTACTTTCTCGTAGATCTCATCGGAAATAATGACGAGGTCGTGCCGCAAGGCCACGTCCGCGATGCCTTCGAGCGTCTTCCGGTCATAGGTGGCGCCGGTCGGATTACCGGGACTGTTGACGATGATCGCTTTGGTCCGCGGAGTGATGACGGCCTCGAGCGCTTCCTGATCGATGGTATACCCGTCATGCTCTTGTGTCTGCAGCAGGACCGGCGTCGCGTCGTTCAGGAGCGTTTGATCCTGGTAGGAGACCCAGAAGGGGACCGGGATAATCAGCTCATCGCCCGATTCCAGCAAGGCCTCCGCGACATTGTAGAGCGAATGTTTCGCGCCACAGGAGACGAGAATCTGGGATGTGTCGTACTGGAGGCCTTGCTCAGTGTTCAACTTGTCCGCAATGGCGCGGCGCAATTCCTCGATGCCCGAGGACGGCGTATACTTGGTGAAACCCGCACGAATCGCGGCCTCTGCTGCCGCCTTCACCGGTTCCGGCGTATCGAAATCCGGTTCGCCGGACGCGAAATCGATGACATCGATTCCTTGCGCGGCCATCGCTTTCGCGGTGGCCGTAATGCTCAGGGTGGGTGAGGGAACGATGCGTCCAACACGGGCTGCAAGTTTCATCCTTTCAAACTCCGAATTCGTTCTTGGAGCCGCCGGGCCACCTCGGGATGCACGAAGTCCTGGAGCGACCCGCCATGGCTGGCGACATCCTTAATAATGGTGGATGAGAGATAGGAATATTCTTCGCTCGGCATCAAAAACACTGTTTCAACGGTTTCCGCCAATTTGCGATTGATGAGCGCCATCTGAAACTCGTGTTCGAAATCAGAAATAGCGCGCAATCCTCGCAGGATGGCATGCGCGCCGCTCGCGCGTACGTAGTTCACCAACAGGCCGTCGAACGTCGTCACTTCCAGGTTCGGGACGTCTTTAGTGACCAGCCTCACCATCTCCAGTCGTTCCTCCAAATTGAAGAACGGGTGCTTGCTCGGGTTGGGCGCGACTGCCACGATGACCTTCTCGAACATTCGAAATCCCCGCCGGATAATATCATTGTGCCCGTGCGTGATCGGATCGAATGTGCCGGGATACACAGCGATCTTCATGACGGGTGAGTTTCTTGCGAGGTCACCTGAAACCGCGTGAGTGCCGTATCTCCGTAATCGTAGCGCTTCACCTGAAAAAGCGGTCCCATGGTCGACGGGATCTCCGTGTTCCGCCCATGCTCCAAGATCACGACGGCGTCGTCTGTCAGCCAATCCCGGTCCCACTCCTGTATCAATGCAATCAACTCCGGCGTTAATTGGTAGGGAGGATCGCAAAAGACGATGTTGTACGGACCGGACCCGTGGTTCGCACGAAGAACAAAACGGCTGGCGTCGACGGCGCAGATACTGGCGGATTGTTGAAGCCCGCACTGGTGCAAATTAGCCTGCATCAGACGAAGTGCGTCACGGTCGGCCTCGACAAACGTCACATGCGCGGCGCCGCGGCTCAAGGCCTCAATTCCAATCGAGCCGGTACCCGCATAGAGGTCGAGCACACGGGCTCCCCTGGTCCGTTCACCAAGAATTGAAAAGAGGGCTTCTTTCACCCGGTCGGACGTCGGCCGAATGGCCTGTCCTCTGGGACCAAGCAACCGGCGGCCCCGATGAACCCCTGCGATGATGCGCATGATCGTATTCAGGTGAGAGCCATTTGGCTCTGGCTAAGAAGTGAGAGACTCTAACACAGCGTTTTTGAAGGGGTCAAGGTGACGGAGCGTGGAAAAGAGAATGCATGTGACTCGGGAGGGACTTCTCCCCGCCACGGGGCGGGGAGCGTGTAAAGCAACGACGGGGAATTCGCGCTTTGACGCGTCGGAAGAGGCTCGCTATAATCAGGCCGCGCTATACTCGTTCGCGTGGGCTGAGGAGAGGGTCGATGCGTCTGGGCTGCACATTATCACCACATCATCACACCACAAAAGACCGGGAGCCAGCCGGACTAGCGAGTCGCAACCGGTTGAGCTTCGCGAGCGGCGAGGCTCTTTCTTCGATTGGCCGAAATGGTTCGGTCAATGATGGCGCCACAGTTAATGCACTTCCAGGCGTAGAAAATGAGAAAAAAATCTGAGAACCGTTCCAGCATCATCATGCCTTTGCACTTCGGACATTCCATTTGCTCCTCCTGGGTGGCGACGTTTACAGCTATGTCTTCTCTCAAAGCAAGAGCTGCACCAAAATGTCAATCCGTTATGTTTCAATAGGTTATATAAGTCAAATGGCTAGCAGGAGATCGGTTTGGCGTCAAGTCACCGGCACAAAAAGGTGCAAGCCGACATTTTTTTGTCGTAAACGATAAAAATGACACCCAAGAAACCAGGTCGTGGGATCGGAGAATGGCCGGAGACTGAACGTCCACGCGAGCGATTGCTCTGTGAAGGGGCCGAAAGCCTCTCAGATTCTCAACTACTTGCGATACTGTTACGAGTGGGAAGGCAGGAAGCCTCCGCGGTGAAAGTCGGGATGGAAGTGCTGGAGCGTATAGGCGGAATCTTTGGGCTCCTGCACTGCAGTGTTGAAGAACTGTGCGCGATCCCCGGCGTGGGGCCTGCCAAGGCGGCACAATTAAAGGCCGCGGTGGAAGTCGGTAAACGCGCCGTGTCTGCGCCGTTGACGACCGGGATGCGCATCAGCTCCAGTGCCGACCTCTTTAAGCATTACCACGCGCGTCTGCGTGACCTCCGGCACGAGATCTTTGCGGTGGTCTTGTTGGATGCCAAGAACCAGGTGATTCGCGACGTGACGATTTCTGAAGGCAGCCTGACTCTGAGTATCGTCCACCCCCGAGAAGTGTTTATTCCCGCCATGCGGGCGTCGGCAGCGGCGGTCATTTTTCTTCACAACCATCCCAGCGGAGACCCGACACCGAGCCAGGAAGATCGCGTGCTGACGGCTCGGCTGGTAGCGGCTGGGTCTCTCTTAGGCATTCAGGTCCTGGACCATTTGATTGTGGGGGACAGTCGATATGTCAGCTTCGCGGATCAAGGGTGGCTGAGCGGAGAGGCTTCACCGGCATAAGCCGACGAGAAAGACATCGCTGCACGCCCTCGCGGCAAGAACCGATCGAGCACGATGAGAAAGGATGGCATCACCGACCGTTGCACTTCTAACCAGGCCCACCGTGGCCGCCGACTCACCGGAGGAGGTCATCATGAACGTTCCCCCCACAGAATCCATCAGAAATGTGGCTGTGGTATCAAATGCGGGATCGGGAAAAACCTCGTTGGTCGAAGCGTTGGCGTATTGTGCAGGCAGCCTCACCACTCTCGGCTCCGTCCTCGCCGGCACCACGGCATCTGATTTCGAACCGGAAGAAACTCATCGCCGGACGTCACTCCACACCAGCGTGCTTCGCTGCTCCTACAAACACGGGACGCTCAATATTTTGGACACCCCGGGTTCGCCGAGCTTCGTCGGCGAGACGCGATCGGCGGTGCGTGTGGCGGACGGCGTCATTCTGGTCGTGAGTGCCTCCATGGGGGTGCGCAGTGAAATCGAACGGCTCTGGGCCGTCATCCATGACGCGGGACTTCCCTGTGTCGTGTTTGTGAATGATCTCGACAAGGAGGGTACGAACTTCGCTCAGGTCGCGGAGGACGTGGTCAAGGAACTTGAGATAGCCGCCATGCCTCTGACACTGCCGATTGGCACTGGTGCACAACTGACCGCCGTCGTGGACCTGCTGCAGAGGCTGGTCATCACCCCGCATGCTGACCGCCCTCACCCGCAGGAGGCGCCTGTGCCATCCCAGTTGTGTGATCGGGTTGAACAAGCTCGGCGCCGGTTGACGGAGCTGGTTGCGGAAGGGGACGAAGGACTCCTCGATCGCTATCTGACGGACGGCGAGTTGGCGGAGGAGGCTTTTCTGGAAGGTTTGCGGGCTGGCGTGCAACGTCGTGTGCTGGTGCCTATTGTCGGCGGATCAGCATTACGCCGCATCGGCGTGGCGACACTCTTGAACTGTCTTGTGGATCTCCTGCCGTCGCCGTTCAGCCGTGCGCAGTCTGCGCCACTGCAGGGTTCGGGACTAGTCGAAGGATCGGCTCGGATCACCCGACAACCACTTGCGAATGAGCCTTTCTCGGGGGTGGTGTTCAAAACGCTCATCGATCCATTTGTGGGTCGCCTTTCCTACGTGCGCCTCTATTCGGGAACGTTGGAGGCGGATACCACGGTGTACAATGCGACCAGGCAGGTGAAAGAACGTGGCGGGCATCTGTTCTCGATCATGGGGAAAAAATACACGCCGATCCCCCGGGCGACGGCGGGCGACATCGTGGGGATCGGCAAACTGAAGGACAGTCTGACAGGTGATACTCTGTGCGACGAACGGGTGCCGATCCGGTATCCGGGCATTTCGTTCGCCAGGCCAGTGGTGTCCTTGCTATCGAACCCAAATCCAAAGCAGATATCGAGAAAGTCAGTCTGGGTCTCCACAAGCTCATCGAAGAAGATCCGAGCTTGGAGTTCGTGCGCCACATGGAAACGAAAGAAATGGTGCTGAGCGGAATGGGACAGCTGCACATCGATGTGGCGTTGGAAAAGCTTCATCGCAAGTATGGCGCCGATGTGACAGTGCACGCGCCCAAGATACCCTACCGCGAGACGGTACGCACGGTGGCCCAGGCGCAAGGCAAGTATAAGAAGCAGACCGGCGGGCATGGCCAATATGGAGATTGTTGGCTGGAGGTCGGTCCTCTATCACGCGGGACGGGGTTCAAGTTTGAGAACAGGATCGTCGGTGGCGCTATACCACGCAATTTCGTGCCGGCCGTTGAAAAAGGCGTGGTTGAGGCGCTCCATGAAGGCCCGCTCGCGGGTTATCCCGTCATGGACCTTCAGGTAACCGTCTACGACGGGTCGTACCATGTCGTCGACTCATCGGAAATGGCATTCAAAATTGCGGCGTCCATGGGGGTCAAGAAGGCGATGGAAGCGGCCCATCCGATTCTGCTCGAGCCGCTCATGAGTGTGGAGGTGGATGTCCCGGCCTACTGCATCGGCGCGGTCCTTGGCGATCTGAATGCCCGCCGCGGACGGATCGTCATGGTCGTGGCTAACCGCCATATGGAAACCGTGAAGGCTTTGGTCCCTCAAGCCGAGATGCTCAGCTACGCGCCGTCACTGAATTCCATGACGGGCGGGAGGGGGAGCTATCTGATGGAATTTGCGCAGTACGAAGAGGTGCCGCGAGAACTGGCGACCCGTATCATTGAAGAGCATAAGGCGGAGCGACAGGCTGTCGAAGTGCATTGACGCGAGAAGTCCACTTGGGAAAATATTTAAGGCCCTGTTAGGGATCGGCGGGCTTGAGCACGACATAGAAGGCCCGGCCTTCACGTAATACACGCAAAAGAACCGTGTCGCCGCGTTTCACCTTGGATACGGCGAGGGCAAATTCTCCGACCGTGCCGGTGTCCACACGGTTCACTTCCTTGATCAGGTCCCCTTCACGCAACCCTTCGGCTTGGGCCAGGCTACCCGTTTCGACCTTGGAGATCAGCACGCCCCGGTTCTCCTTGAGGTGAAATTTCTCGGCCAATCCGACGGTCAGATCCTGCACATCGATGCCCAGCTTCAAATCTGATCTGGTCTGGGGGATCGATGCCGTCACGACCGCATCGCGACGTTCGGTTAACGCGACCTGGAGAATCATTCGTTTGCTGTCCCGCACGACTTCCACGTGGGTCGTGGCTCCCGGCTCTAATCCCGCCACGAGACGTGACAGCTTGTTCGGGGTGTCCACCAACGCGCCGTCGACCTTGGTGATGACATCGCCGGGTTTGATTCCGGCCAGGGCTGCCGGATCCCGTTCAAAGACTTCATTGACCAAGACGCCTTCGTTTTCATCCACTCCGAATTTTTTCGCGAGGTCCGGAGTCATCGGCTGAAGGCCCACGCCCAACCAGGCCCGCACGACCTTACCTTTCGCGATGAGGTGGTGCATCACTTGCTTGGCCATGTTGGAAGGAATCGCAAAGCCGATGCCCTGGGCAAAGTTGATGATGGCCGTATTGATACCAATGATATCTCCGCGCAAGTTGAAGAGCGGCCCACCGGAGTTTCCGGGATTGATGGAGGCATCGGTCTGGATGAAGTTTTCGTAGCGCGACAGATTGATGTTTTCCCGTCCGATCCCGCTGACAACCCCCAGCGTCACGGTCCGATCCAGCCCGAAGGGGTTTCCGACGGCCAGCACCCACTGGCCGACTTTTACCCCGGCAGAGTCGCCGAAGCGGGCGGCCGGGAGGGGGTGATCGGCCGTCACTTTCAGGACGGCCAGATCCGTGTCCGGATCCTTTCCAATCACCTGAGCAAACAATTTCGATTTATCGGAGAAGCGAACTTCGACTTCCGCGGCATCGCCCACGACATGGTTGTTCGTAATAATGTGGCCTTGGGGATCGACGATCACCCCCGATCCCGACCCCGCCGAATTGGGCACCCGGTCGCCGGACCCGTCACGCGTACGCCCGAGCGATTGTATGGGAAAGATGCTCACGACGGATGGCCTTGCTTCCTCAGCTAAATCCGTAATGACCGTTTCGAGTTCTTCCAGCAGTCGCAGACCTGGGGATACCTTGCGTGCTGTTGCGTCGATATCGGTGCCGGCAAAGGTTGGCGGGACACTTCCGAATAGCCAGGTGAAGAGCCCGAATCCTAGCACAATCAGAGTGAAGGCAGAAACGCGTGTGTTCATGATGGCAGCGTCCCACGTCCGCGACGTATCCGGCTACAGAATAACAGATTCCTGAATTACAGCGAAAGGACGTCTCGGGCGGGCTTGGAGGTGATGACTTTCTGAAAATGCGGGAGCCAATGGGTAAGGTCCTGGCACAGTCCGAGGAGAATGACAATATCATCCGGCCGGAGCGTCATGGAATCGGAGAGGGGAAGGAGAAACGGTCCCCGAAAGACGGCGGCAATGCGGGTCGTCGCAGGCAGATCGAATTCGCCGATCGGATGACCGATAACCGGCGCGCCGTGACTGACCACGACGCGCTCGATGGTGGCATTCCGCAGGCTCAACTCGCGCTGCATGGTGAGCAATTCTTCCTGAGCGAGCTCGACTTTGAGGTCGCGAATATGACTTTCGATCTGCTGCAAGGCCGCTCGCTGTCCCTTGATGCGGTCGGAGGCCATGCGGAGGGCCTCGTCCAGCGGAAGGCGCAGGGCGCGCGAATCCGGTTCCGCGATGCCGGTAGGCATGGCGGCCAAGTCAGCGACGCGCTGGCCGACGTGCCGGTGAATGGCATGGATGTGACCGAGAATCGTCGTGGCCTGACCATGGAGACGGAGCACATGCACTTTGCGATTGACGCGTTCTGCGATGGCGACAATCGTCTCGTGCAGCGCGCTGCCGGTGAGAGTGAGTTCTTTGCGGAAGCGAGCTAGGAGCTTAAAAGACAGCATTAATAAATGTCTGATAAGATATATTATGTCAACTTACGTGTCCGATACGAGATTCTGTTCCACTCCACAACCGAATCAGATTTTGTTTGTGCCGGCCCCAGATCAACAGACCTACAACGCAGGCGAATCCCACAAACAGCCAGGATCGATGAAATATCAGCGCCACGATTGGAAACATGCCAAAAGCGAAGAGTGCGCCACCGGAGGAGTATTTCCACAAAAAGACCGCGCCTGCCCATAATCCCAGGAGTGTGAGTCCGATCCACGGGGCGACCCCCAGCACCACTCCTAACGCCGTGGCCACGCCTTTCCCCCCTTTAAAATTGAGAAACACCGAATGAAGATGGCCGACGATCGATGCCATGGTCATGAGCAGGATGGTGGATTCTTGATAGAACAATAGGGTGGCTGCCCAGCCCACGAGCCACCCCTTTCCGATGTCGCCGATCAGCGTCAGGAACCCGGCCTGTTTCCCGCCGACCCGCAACACATTCGTGAAACCCACGTTTCTGCTGCCTGCTGATCGCGGATCCGTCACACCCAACAGACGTGACACGACGACGCCGAATGGGATCGACCCGATGAGGTAACCGAGAAGGAAGAGGAACCCGATGAGCCAGGGACTGTCCATCAATTATTGACCGGGTGTCGAATACGAGTGCGGACGGCGCAATCCGGCTACAACCCTTTCGCCCCGACGTGGCGCCAGAAATTCCAGACATACTGCGCGCCTGACACATATCCCAGGATGAGAGACAGATACAACGTCACAATGCCTGCAAGATGAAGATTGCCGATGGTCTCCACCACGGTTCCTTCAAGCACCAGGAGCACGATGGCGATGACCTGCAATGCCATTTTGTACTTGCCGGTGACTTCGGCGGACATGATCAACCCTTCGGTGGCGGCAATCGCACGAATCCCGGTCACGGCGACTTCACGCGCAATGATCAGAATGGCGACCAGCGCGCTGACGCGATCGACTTGTACCAGCAGGATCAACGCGGAGAGCACCAACAACTTGTCCGCTATGGGGTCCAGCAGACGCCCGAGTTTGGTGATCTGGCCGGTTTTCCTCGCCACATACCCGTCGAGCAGGTCTGTCACGGCCGCGACCACAAACACGATGGCGGCGGACAAGGCGCGATCCGGCGTGGGATCGATCAGCAACATGACGAACACCGGGATCAGCAGAATCCTGACAAGCGTCAGGACGTTGGGCAGGTTGATATTGCTTTCCTGTCCTGCCGACCGCATCAGCACCAGTCCGGCTTGTTTCCAGTTCTCTGCCATCGTCGTCTCAGCCCTTCCGGTGGTTCGCCTATACAATGCCGTGTTTTAAGAGGTCATGCAAGTGAATGACGCCGGCGAGGCGATTCGGTGCCTCCAAAACAACCAGCGCCGTGATGGAAAACCTCTCCATCAACGCCACCGCGGTCGTGGCCAGTTCGTCCGGCCCGATGGTCTTCGGCCGGCGGCTGGCCAGGTCACGGGCCGTCACCTTGCTGAAGTCCCCGTTTCCCTGGATGAAGCGGCGCAAGTCTCCATCGGTGACAATCCCATAAAGGGTTCCTTTTCCGTTCACGACCGTGGTCATGCCGAGCTTTTTAGACGTCATCTCCAAAATCGTGTCTGATCCGGATGCATCCTGATGCACGCGCGGCAGTTGGTCTCCCTGCTGCATGAGATCCCGGACCTTCACCAGTAATCGACGCCCCAAGGTCCCGCCTGGATGGAACTGCGCGAAATCGTCTTGCTTGAATCCGCGCTTTTGAAGCAGGGCGACGGCCAGGGCATCGCCCATGGCGAGTGTGGCGGTCGTGCTCGCAGTCGGGGCCAATCCCAACGGGCAGGCCTCTTCGGTGACGGACACATCCAGCGTCACATCGCTGTTCTTCGCCAAGGTAGATGTCATACTTCCCGTCAGCGCCACCACGGGAACGTTCAGACGTTTGACGAACGGAAGCAGTTGAAGCACCTCCTGCGTCTCGCCGCTGTTGGAAATGGCGATCAGTACATCCCGCCTGGCCAGCATGCCCAAATCACCATGCACTCCTTCGGCCGGGTGTAAGAAGAATGAGGGGGTGCCGGTGCTGGCCAATGTCGCCGCAATTTTCTGGCCGATCAAACCGGATTTCCCCATGCCGGAAATGATGACTTTACCCTGGCAGTTGTGCAGAAAGTCGACGGCACGGGCGAACCGTTCATCGAGGCGAGTGGTGAGATTCTGTACCGCGCGCGCCTCGATTTCCAAGACGCGTATCCCCTCTTGGACGCTGGCATCGAGAGGGGCTCGGCGCACCACGTGCTTGACGTCCGTGCCTGTTACCGGATCTGTGCGGCGGCGTCGCATATGCGTAGTATCCGTTCGAGAAGCGATTGCAGAGCGTGGAGTGGGACCATGTTGGGCCCGTCCGACAAAGCAACGTCAGGATCGGGATGCACTTCCATGAAGAACCCGTCGCAGCCGGCTCCCGCCGCCGCGCAGGCTAAAGGTTCGACAAATTCCCGCTGCCCGCTGGATTTCGTGCCGCCTCCACCGGGTAGTTGTACGCTGTGCGTCGCGTCGAAGACCACCGGGTATCCGAACCGCCGCATGATCGGAAAGGCACGCATGTCGACGACCAGATTGTTGTAGCCGAAGGATGAGCCCCGTTCAGTCAACACAATGCGCCGGTTACCGCACTCCTCTACTTTTTTGACGGCATTGGCCATTTCCAACGGCGACAGAAACTGCCCCTTTTTGATATTGACGACCTTGCCGGTCTTGGCCGCGGCAATCAGGAGGTCGGTTTGGCGGCAGAGAAAGGCGGGAATCTGCAGAATATCCACGACGCGACCGGCTTCGGTCGCCTGTTCTTCCGAGTGCACGTCGGTGAGAATCGGCACGCCGATCTGTTGCTTGACCTTGGCCAGCACTGCGAGGCCCTTTTCCAACCCTGGCCCACGAAAGGACGTGATGGACGTGCGATTGGCTTTATCGTACGACGATTTGAAGGCGTAAGGCATGCCAAGGGACTTGGTGATCTCGGCGATACGTCCAGCGGTGTCCAGCGCGAGTTGTTCGCTTTCAATCACGCAGGGGCCCGCGATCAGAAACGGTCGATTCCCCGCCCCGATCTTGAACTGTCCGAGATCAACTTCGTGTGGCATAGTCTCTGACTTTAAATGAATCGCAGGATGTTCAACATGGCCGTCCAGCGAGGCCGCAGCGAGTGAGGGGGCGATGCGTACTACTGTACGTGGAGCCTCCGAACGATGCGAGAACGAAGCTGGACGGCCATGTTGAACATCCTGCTCAGTGGCCGCACTTTCGGCGCAACGCTGCTCCGACAAACCCCGTCAATAAGGGGTGCGGATGATGCGGCCTCGAGCTGTACTCCGGATGGAACTGCGTGGCCAGAAACCAGGGATGGTTCTGTAGCTCGACGATCTCCACCAGTCGGCCATCGGGTGATAACCCGCTCAGTATCAGGCCCTTGGCCGTCAATCGGTCACGATACGCGTTGTTGAATTCGTACCGATGGCGATGGCGTTCGGCTACTTCACTCAGCCCATACATTTTCTGCGCCAGGGTCCCCTCCTCAAGCGCGCACGCATAGGAGCCGAGCCGCATCGTCCCGCCTTTTTCGCTGACGGACTGCTGGTCCGACATCAGGTGAATCACCGGATGCGGCGTCCCCTCGTCGAATTCCGCACTGTTGGCGCCTGCCAGCCCGGCCACATTGCGCGCGAATTCAATCGTGGCGCACTGCATGCCCAGACAGAGACCCAGGAACGGGATCTGATGTTCGCGCGCGTATTGAATCGTAATGACCTTGCCCTCGATGCCCCGCGCGCCGAATCCGCCGGGAATCAGAATTCCGTCGGCCTCACGCAGGATGCGCTCGGTGCCTTGACGTTCGACTTCTTCGGATTCTATCCAGGTGATGTTCACATGGGTTTCATGGTCGATGCCGCCGTGCACCAGGGCTTCCGCTAGGCTCTTATAACACTCCTTCAAGCCGGCATATTTTCCAACCAGCGCGATGGAGACCTCGTGTTTGGGATGTTTGAGCTTCTGGACCATCGCATCCCATTCCCGGAGATTCGGCGGACCGGTTTCCAACTTGAGCAGGCGGACGATCAGTTCATCCAGACCTTCCTTCCGAAAGACGATCGGCACTTCGTAGATCGTATCGACATCTTTGGCCGTAATCACCGCGTCTTTCTCCACGTTACAGAACATGGCGATCTTCGCCTTGAGTTCCGGCGGAAGATACCGATCGGTCCGGCACAACAGAATGTGCGGCTGAATGCCGATTTCACGCAGTTTATTGACCGAATGCTGGGTCGGTTTGGTCTTCAACTCTCCAGCCGCGCCGATATAGGGGACGAGAGTCAGATGGACATAGAGCACGTGATCGCGTCCCACGTCGTAGGGAATCTGGCGGATGGCTTCGAGAAACGGCAGGCTCTCAATGTCGCCGACGGTCCCTCCGATTTCGACGATGGTCACATCCATGCCCCGGGAGATCCGCATGATGCACTGTTTGATCTCATCCGTCACATGCGGCACGACCTGCACGGTCCCGCCCAGATAGTCCCCTCGCCGCTCCTTCGTAATCACGGAGTGGTAGATGCGACCTGTGGTGTAATTGTTCTCCCGTGTGAGCGTGAGCGACGTGTAGCGTTCGTAATGGCCGAGGTCCAGATCGGTCTCCGCCCCGTCCTCCGTGACGTACACTTCTCCATGCTGGTAGGGATTCATCGTTCCCGGGTCGACATTGATGTATGGG
This sequence comes from Nitrospira sp., assembly GCA_013696305.1. Lineage (GTDB taxonomy): Bacteria > Nitrospirota > Nitrospiria > Nitrospirales > Nitrospiraceae > Nitrospira_A. The sequence goes on along the minus strand of JACCYV010000232.1, from coordinate 10,727 downwards.
TCCAGCTTCAGAAATGTGATCTTCAGTCCGCGGCTTTCCAGCAAATTGCCGATGGAAGCGGAGGCGAGCCCTTTTCCGAGCGACGACACGACACCCCCGGTCACAAATATAAATTTGCTCATCTTTGCACCTTCTTCTCAATGGGGCCGAGCGTTATGATGGTTGAGTGATGCCGCGACCGGTGTCACGGTTACGCAACTGTTCTAGTGCGTGGGGAACGTCTTCCGGGCTATCGATGCGCAAGGACGAATGGACGGTTTCCCACACGCGAATACGAATGCCGTGCTCCAGCGCGCGTAGTTGCTCGAGCTTTTCCGCCTCTTCGAGGACTCCTGTGGGCAATGCGGCAAGGCGCAGTAACGTCTCGCGCGTATAGATATAGAGGCCCAGATGGATAAAATGTAATCCAGGGACGGCGGCTCGCCTGGAGTCATCCCGAACGAGAGGAATCGGTGCGCGGGAGAAATACAAGGCGTAGCCCTCGTGATCGGTCGTCACCTTGACGACTCCCGGATTGTGCAAATCCTGGTCCGACTCGATCCGTCGTTTCAACGTGCCCATGGCGGCGTGACTCGCCAGGAATGGTTCTACCAAGTCTGTGACGAGGTCGGGGTGAAGCAGAATCTCGTCTCCTTGCAGGTTTATAAAACAGTCACTGGCGCAGGTTTGTGCAATGCCGGCCACGCGGTCGGTTCCGGTGCGATAGGATTCGGTCATCATGACGACCCGTCCTCCGAATCGCTCGACCGCCGTCTTGATCCGCTCGTCGTCCGTGGCCACCACGACGTCCTTTATCACGCGACAGGCCTTGGCCTGCTCATAGACGTGCTGAATCATCGGCTTGCCCAGCAGCTCAATCAACGGTTTTCCCGGAAAGCGAGAAGACCCGTACCGGGCCGGAATCACGACCGTGACCGAATGGCTCACGTCACCCCTGCCCCAGAGCATCGGTCAATTGTGCTGCGGTCACCGTGGCGGTTCCAACCATCCCGACGACCACACCCGCCGCTTGGTTGGCGAGCACTGCGGCCTCCCGCATCGTGGCGCCAGTTGAGAGGGCAAGCGCCAACGTGCCGACGACCGTATCTCCCGCGCCTGTGACGTCATACACCTGCCGCGCGCGCGTCGGAATATGCCAATGATCGCCGTGGTTCTGATAGACACTCATGCCTCGCTCGCCCCTGGTCACCAGTACCGTCTCGCATCCCAATCGCTGACGGAGGATTGTGCCGGCCTTGTTGATCGACTGATCGTCATCACCCTGTACACCGGCGGCCTGGGTGGCCTCCAGATGGTTGGGTGTCACGACGGTCACGCCCCGGTAATAACTGAAATGTTCAACCTTGGGGTCCACGACAATGGGAATTTTGCGCTGCCCCGCCATTCGAGTCAACTCGGTGATCAGCGACGCTGTCACGACGCCCTTGGCATAGTCCGAGACCACCAGACACGAGAGCTCCTTCAACCTGGACTCGACATACCTGAGAATGCGCCGCTGCAGCAGTGCGCTCAGTTCCGTCCGGCGCTCTACGTCGTAGCGAACGATTTGTTGATTGTGCGCGACCACACGTGATTTTCGCGTGGTGGGCCGATTGTGATCGATGACCACTCCGCCGCGACCCTGTCGCCGGCCACCGAGTTCTTTCAGGAGCAGCCGCCCGCTTTCATCGGCTCCGATCACGCCGCAGATATCGGCCTGTCCGCCGAGCGCGAGGATGTTGTTGAAGACATTCGCCGCACCACCCAACTTGAGCGATTCCGACTCGACATGAACGACCGGAACCGGCGCTTCCGGAGAAATCCGGCTCACACGCCCCCATACATAGTGATCGAGGATGAGATCTCCGATGACCAGCACGCTGGCTCTGGAAAAGCGCTGGATATAGGCACCGAGGGTGGCAGGATCATCCGGCATCCCGTCGCCTGGCTGTGCGTTCGACGGGCCGGAGTTTCCGGATCGCCCTACTGGATGGCTTTTCCTAACCTTTCCCATCGTACCCATTCGGTCCATGATCCTTGACCGCTCCACGACCAATAAATGCGGAATGCCTTGCCGCGAACCTTTTCGGTGCGGACATACCCCCAGAAGCGACTATCGAGGCTGTGATCCCGATTGTCTCCCATGACAAAGTAGGCATCGTCCGGGACCGTGACCGGCCCGAAATTGTCCCGCGGACTAATGCGCCCATCATGAACGGGGGGATCCGTGTGCTGCGTGAATGCGGAATCCTCAAACGGTGTGCCGTTCACGTGCACGATCTTATTGCGGATGTGGATGGTGTCCCCGGGCAAGCCGATCACCCGCTTGATGAAGTCCTTGTCTTCATCTTCGGGGAAACGAAAGACGATGATATCGCCGCGTAGGATCGTTCCAAATGGAATGAGCGTTCGCGAGGAGTAACAGGTGATCGGCGGAAATCCCGGCTTGATCTGGCAGTCGGTCGGCCATTGCAGTCCATAGGAGAGCTTGCTCACCAGAATGTGATCCCCTACCAGCAGTGTGGGAATCATCGATCCGGAGGGAATTTTGAAGGCCTGCACGACGAACACGCGAATGGCAAAGGCCAGCAACATGGCGATAATGATCGCCTCGGCATACTCGCGTATGATCGATTTGTGGGCCGGGTGAGCCGTGCGTGCGGCGGTTCGAGGTGGCGGCTCGCCGGCAGCCGACCCGGATGGAGCGGGGACCACTACCGGTCCGGTCGTCGCAGAGGCCTCGTCGGGACGCGATGAGTTAGGCTCGGCACTCATTCGTCGCTCACCTTGAGGATCGCCAAAAATGCCTCTTGCGGCACCTCCACCTTTCCCACCGATTTCATGCGTTTTTTGCCTTCCTTCTGTTTATCCCACAGCTTGCGTTTGCGGGAGATGTCACCGCCGTAACACTTGGCCGTCACATTTTTTTTAATGGCGCCGATGGTCTCTCGCGCGACAATTTTATTACCAATGGCGGCTTGAATCGCGATTTCGAACATCTGCTTGGGAATCAGCTCTTTCATTTTTTCGGCGACCTGCCGTCCGCGCTGATAGGCACGATCTTTATGCGTGATGAATGACAACGCGTCGACGGGCTCGCTGTTGAGTAGAATATCGAGGCGCACCAGGTCGGATTCCCGATACCCGAGCAGTTCATAGTCCAGTGACGCATACCCCTGCGTCTTCGATTTCAGCTTATCGTAAAAATCCAGGATGACTTCATTCAGCGGCAGCTCGTAGCTGATCATGACGCGTGTGGGATCCAGATAATGGATGCTGCGCTGGATGCCGCGCCGCTCCTGGCACAACTGCAACAACGTGCCGACATACCGCTCCGGCGAAATGAGCGTGGCTAATATGAACGGCTCCTCGAACGAGGCGATCGAACTTGGCTCCGGAAGATCCGCCGGGTTGTTGACCTCCAGCACATCGCCTTGCGTGGTGAGGATGCGGTAGATGACGGTCGGAGCCGTCGTGATGAGTGTCAGTTGATATTCCCGTTCCAATCGCTCCTGAATGATCTCCATGTGCAGCAGGCCGAGGAAGCCGCAACGGAAGCCGAATCCAAGCGCCAGTGATGTTTCCGGCTCATAGCTGAACGACGAGTCGTTCAGCCGCAACTTCAGTAGCGCATCCCGGAGGTCTTCATAACGGGCCGTGTCGGTCGAATAGAGACCGCAAAAGACCAGCGGCTTGACTTCTTTATAGCCGGGAAAGGCCTGTTCAGTCGGTCGCATCGCTTCGGTCAGAGTGTCCCCGATTTTTACGTCGGCGACTTCCTTCATGTTGGCACAGAGATATCCGACTTCGCCCGTCATCAGTTGGGTACCCTTGGCGCGCTTCGGCGTGAAATGGCCCACTTCCGTGACTTCGAACAGCCGGTCGTTGGACATGACCTTGATTTTCATCCCCGGACGCACGGAACCGTCGACGATGCGGGTCAGCACGATGACCCCTTGGTAGTTGTCGAACCAGGAATCAAAAATCAAGGCCTTGAGCGGACGGGTCGGATCGCCGGACGGCGGAGGAATGCGGGTGACGATCGCCTCAAGGATCTCCGGTACTCCGCGTCCTTCCTTGGCGCTCACCAGCATGGCATCGCTGGCGTCCAGGGCGAGCACCTCGGAAATTTGCTGCTTCGTGCCCTCCACGTCGGCGCTGGCGAGATCGATTTTATTGATAACGGGAATAATGGTGTGATGATTGACCATCGCCAAATTGACGTTGGCAATGGTCTGCGCCTGCACCCCCTGCGTGGCATCGACGAGGAGCAGCGAACCTTCACAGGCCGCGAGACTGCGCGACACTTCATACGTGAAATCGACGTGACCCGGCGTATCGATCAAATGCAGCAAATACGTCTTTCCGTCCTGAGCTCGATAGCGAATGGCCACCGCGTGAGCTTTGATCGTGATGCCACGTTCACGCTCAAGGTCCATCGCGTCGAGGATCTGTTCTTTGAACTCCCGGGCTGTGATGGCGCCCGTGGCTTCTAGGAACCGGTCAGCGAGGGTCGATTTACCGTGATCGATGTGGGCGATGATCGAGAAATTTCGGATGAGACTTTGCAAATCCTGGCTCATGTCCCCAAAAATCGATTCATTATAATGACCGCTACCAAGGTTGTCAAAGAAATCGCCCGCCGGTATAATCCGCGCGTGACGCGGCGTTTCGCCCACGTAGCAACCTCCTGCCGCACGATCATTTTCCCACGCGCACGCATTCATGACGACGACCTCCAAGACTGCCCGACTCGCCGCCTGGGACCATGCCTACCTCTGGCATCCGTTCACGCAGATGCAGGAGTGGGAACAGGACGTTCCGTTGATTATCGAGAAGGGCCAAGGCTCATACCTCATCGATACGGAGGGACGAAAGTATCTCGACGGCACCTCTTCCATCTGGGTCAATCTGCATGGCCATCGGCATCCGCGGCTGGATCGTGCCCTAACGGCGCAGCTCCGGAACATCGCCCATTCGACGCTGCTCGGCCTTTCCAATCCACCGGCGATCCGTTTGGCTCGAGAACTGATTCGCCTCGCGCCGAAAGGGCTTCAGCGCGTCTTTTATTCCGACGATGGTTCGACGGCGGTCGAGGTGGCGCTCAAGATGGCGGTGCAATATTGGCAACAGCGGCAACCGACGGCAGGGCCCAAGCATTCCTTTCTCCATTTGAGACTGGCGTATCATGGGGATACCGTCGGTGCGGTCAGTGTGGGAAACATCGAACTGTTTCATGCGCGGTTCAAGGCCCTCCTCTTTCCTACCTTTCAGGTGGAGCCGCCCTATTGTTATCGTTGTCCGCTCAGCCTGACCTATCCCTCTTGTCGCATGGCCTGCATCGATCCGCTTGAAACGCTTTTACGAACACGCCATCGCGAATTGGCCGGTGTGATCCTTGAGCCGTTGGTCCAGGCCGCCGCCGGGATGGTGACGGCGCCCCCTGGCTATCTGGCTCGAGTCCGCGACCTCTGCACCAGGTACAACGTCCTCTTGATCGCCGATGAAGTGGCGACCGGATTCGGCCGCACCGGCAAGATGTTCGCGTGCCAACATGAGGGAGTCACGCCGGATCTGATGGCCATCAGCAAGGGGTTGACCGGTGGGTATATGCCGTTAGCGGCAACCTTGACGACGGAGGAGATCTACCGCGCTTTTTTAGGCCGCTACGAAGATTGGAAAACCTTCTTTCATGGTCACAGCTACACGGGAAATCCTTTGGGTTGTGCGGTGGCGCTCGCAAACCTCGAGGTCTTCCGGTGCGAGAAGACCCTCTCACAGGTTCGAAAGCACAGCAGACTGCTCGCCCACCTGCTGGGTCCACTGGCCTCGTTGCCTCATGTGGGCGACATTCGTCAATGTGGGTTCATGGTCGGCATCGAATTGGTGCAGGATCGGCAGACGCGAAGTCCCTATACTCTCGAACGACGCGTCGGTTACCGGGTCGCCCAGATCTGCCGAGCGCAGGGGCTTCTGCTCAGACCGCTCGGCAATATTCTCGCCCTCGTGCCTCCCCTCTCCACCCGTCCGCGAGAGCTGACGAAGATGATTGCAATTTTGCACAGAGCCATCATCGAGACCACCGAACGCTGCGCTTCCCAGCTGTAGAACGTCCTGTTATTGCCCCTGATTTGGCCTCGATCGAATGACCTGTTCAGCGTTCATGTCTGAACAGGTCACCGACGTTTTTGTCCTCACGCTCCACCCACTGGGAGGCGAATAATCGAGTGCTACACTTGATTTCATGCGGCACCACAACAGAGTCTCGACCGTCTTCGCTTTATGAAACCCTGTCGGGCAATGTGGGGGTTTTTCGCGATCCTTCTCATCCCCTTCACGGTCCAGGCGGAAGAGTTTCAACAATCGGATCTCCTCCTTCAACGCATTCAATTCACCGATACCGCCCGCGAATCTGGCACTCCGGTCATTCCCTTTTCAATCGCCTCGCCAGTCCTGCACACCTCTCTTCAGGCGACGTCTTTCGTTCCCCCGACGACTTCACATCGTCTGAAAGATCTGGTGCCCGATTCAGACCGGCCGCAGACCAAGGGCATCGCGGCAGCCTCCACATGGCTCAAAGGACAATTCAGCGCCCAAGGTGAAATCGCCAACAACGCCTCGAATGACGCGGGTCTTCCTTCTCGCATCGACCAACGTGACGATGGCACGAAACGCATGGTGCGTATGGCGTTGGCGGGAACCAATGGTCAGTTCCGATATGGCATCAATTATCGGTCGGCGGGAAAGGCATTTTTTAATTCGCCGGATCAGACGGTGCGGGAAATGTGGGGTGAGTGGGGGGTGGGGATCGCCAAGATACGAAGTTCCGGCGGGCAAACGTGGAACAATGTGGATTTGGATCCTGCCCGTGCGCGTCTGCAACAGAGCTTCAATCGTCTCGGGGTTGCGTTGGTCAAGCCGGCTTGGCCTGAACTCAGCCTGACCCATTCACGCAGCGCCATGGCCAGTACGTTCGATCCCGCAGGGACGATTCCGCAGCGCAGCCACAGCAACAGCATGGAAGCCGCACTCGCTTATACCGGGCTGACGTGGAACGCGCGACTCGCATCGAGCGTCATCCTGACGAACGACGAAATCAGAAGTGGCGCTGAAGCGACGGCGTTTGCCCAGACATTTACCGGCGTGTTTCGCCCGTTCAATACGTTAAGCATTGCACCGATCCTCAGCTACCGCACTGAAACGCAGAGCGGGTCCGGTGCGAAGATCCAGACACCCATGGCGTCCGTATCGTTCCTCTACAAGCAAAGCCAGCGACTGTTATTGAGTGGAATGGGAGGATATTCGACACGACGTCCAACGATGGACTGATCGAAACACAAAGTATCATGGGGAAGGGGATGTGTGCATTCCATTTGGATCCGATCTATGGCCATCCCACTATGATTTCTCTTGAAGCCGCATACAGCAATACAACGAACCGAGCGGTGGCCGGCATCGATAGCGAGAATCTCTCCGGGTTAGTGCGGATTCTGGTGGCAACGTTGTAGGACGGTAGGAGGTCTCCCCTTGTCGTTATACTCCGTCGGCTGATGTGTTATTCGCGGCGATCCGGTTGATGCTCATTGGTGTGAGCACGATCCGCTCTCCGGCAGTGAGCCCCTCTCGAATCGTCACCTGATTGCCCGCCTCATTATCGATATGGACGGCACGCTCTTCGAACCGGCCCTTGTCATGTTGCATCACAATCCAGTGTTTGCCGGACCGTTCGACGACCGCTTGTCTGGGGATCACAATCTTCGGAGCGACGGTGTGACCCGCGACAGTGAATCGCGCAAACATTTCCGGCTTCAGACGCCGGTCCTCATTCGAGACGGACGCACGAATTTTAATGGTTCGCGTCGCCGGATCGACGACGTCGCCGATCACCGCGATAGCGGCGGGAAATTCGATTCCCGGATAGGCCTCAACCGTCATCGTCGCGACAGCCCCGATCTGGATGCCGGAGAGGTCATGCTCATATACGTCAGCCACCACCTGCAGCCGTCCGAGATTGGCCACTGTGAATAGCGGCGCGTCCGAGGCGGGCCCCACGAATTGTCCCGGCGTCACGTTACGTTCGACGACGGTTCCCGTTAACGGACTTCGCAGTTCGAATCGGGAGGTAATCTGCTGCTGCGCCAACGGCTTGCTCAGTTCGGCCATCGGCACGCGAAGCGACAACAGCCTCCCTTTGGCCTGTTTGAATTCAGCCCGTTCGCGGTTCAGATCGTTTTCCGCATGTTCGAGATCCTTGAGGGACATGGCCTGCGCGTCGTACAAATCTTTCGTCAATTCATAGTTGCGTTCGGCCAGCCCTAATTCGGAAATTTCTTCGACATACGCGGCATAAGCCCGAGCGATATCGGCGGCGTCCATCACCATCAAGACGTCACCGGCCTTGACCCCCTGGCCGAGCTTGACCCGGACGTCCAGCACCGGTCCCTGAAGGGGGGAGGAAATCCTGGAAAACCCGTCCTCGGCATAGGTGATCCGGGCCGATAGCGTCAAGGCCGGGCTGGAGGATGCGGCTTCGACGAGCATCGTCCGGATCTCGACAGGCGAGGTTGCGGCCACCGCCGATGGGACAGTGTGGGCTGAGGGGGTCGGCGGATCGGAGCGGGTACAGGCCCCGAGGGCCAGGCCCAGAATGATCGCCGATAGCCGGCACAGGGATTGTTTCATGGTCCTTCATTCCCTCTTGTGTCGTATCGGTCTCTGTACATCGGAAGTGAAGCCCGCCGAGAGCGCGAGCGGTTCGGGGCTCGTCAACGGTCTTGCTCGACAATCCATCCTGAGTTCTTACTCCCCGATGAGCGGTCAGCAGGCCTCGTTACCCTGCAGGGAGCGGAGCCGCGAGGTGACGTTCTTCCCCACCCGCCAGAATGTCCAATTGAAGGGAAACAGAGGATAGTTCATGGCATAAGGCCTACTCATCCGGAGAGGGAATAAACCGACAACTCGGGCAACTGGACATACGCTGACCCGATCAATTCGTGGAAAGCTCTGTAAGGGAATCAGCATGTTCCGCGGGCACGTGGTTTGTCCGGCACGGCTGAGGCTGATGTCATTAAAACATCGACATCTTCAACCTGTCAATTGCGGTGGGGGCGGCTAGGAGGTGGTCAGCGGCTGCGTTCTTCAAGGGGAACGCCTACTAACACAGGTCAATACGTGCTCCCCGGGACACATTCAATCGTTCAGCCGCACGTCCTTCTTTGAGGAAAACCTCCACATACCCATTACTGTTTATCAATGCCTGCGGCTGATCGGGTGAGCCCTCCGCATAACTCCGTCCCACCCCGTCGATCGTGTGTCCGCCGATGCGAACGTACGGATCGGACCGTTTGGTGAGACCGCGGACCTCTTTGACATGGTAGGCGGTGAGATTGGAAATGAGGTTGCCGAAACGGTCGATGTAGACGATCTGCCCCGCCATGACATGCTTGTCCCAGGCCGGCTCGGGAATCGACAAGCGCTCATAATTCGGGACCAGCCGTCCGAAGGAACCAATGGATTGACCTTTGGTCAGCCAGGCCGCCGCCGGAGCGAAGAGGTCGCGCCCATCGAACGTCACACCGTCGGAATCCAGCCGATACTGGCGGTTTTCGATCTGTCGCACCTCGATGCCGCTTTCTTCCTGACAGACGTGGGTGAACACACCATTGTCAGGCCCGATGAAAAAATAGCGCGACGAAGAGACGAGTAGCGGTCGTCGCTGGCTGCCCACACTCGGGTCGACGATGGCCACATGGATCGTGCCGTCGGGAAAATAGCGATAGCAGGATTTCAGCAGGTAGGCGGCATCCGTCACATCGTGCGCCGTGACATGATGAGACAGGTCTACGATGCGGGCTTGGGGATTGATGTTGAGGATGACGCCTTTCATGCTCGCCACGAAATAGTCGCGCTCGCCGAAGTCCGTCAACAATGTGATGAGAGGGGTGGCTAACGGCATGGAGGTGTCGAGACCCGCAGGTCGAGCGTTCGTTCAGACGGCGACGAGAGCCAAAAAAAACGCACTGACATGGGCGCCTACAGTTCCTCGAAGCGAATTTCAATCAGTTCATATTCAACGACTTTGGCGGGTGTGGTCACCGCCACCAGATCGCCCACTCGCTTGCCGATCAGTGCCCGGCCGACCGGCGATTGGACGGAAATGCGGGACAACTTCAGATCCGCTTCGTCCTGTCCCACCAGGGTGTATTGTTTTTTCTCCCGCGCTTCTTGCTCGATCAGCACCACGGTGGCGCCGAAGACCACAGTCTCGCTGACCCGTCCGGCGATGTCGATGATTCGCGCATCGGCGAGTCTTCCTTTCAACTCGCCCAGCCGCGCTTCAATGAAACCCTGGCGCTCTTTGGCCGCATCGTATTCGGCATTCTCGCTAAGATCGCCATGTGCACGGGCTTCCGCAATGGCCTCAATGACCCGTGGCCGTTCGACCTTATGCAATCGATCCAACTCGGCTTTCAGCGCTTCATACCCTTTTCGCGTGATCGGTGTCGGCATGCCTCCCCCTCAGATGACCATACAAGCTTCGTTTTCGGCATTGTGCGTGCGGGATCTTCCACCGGACGCCGGCGGATCAATCACCACCCCGGCGCCCTCTTGAGGGAAGACGGTCTCGCAGGTCTGATTGTCGCAAGCAATCGTCAGTTCCTTCGGTGATACTCCTGCAATGCTCGAATGGCAAGCCCCTTTTTTACCAACGCTTCAATGCCCATCACCGCGGCCAGGGCCCCTCGCAT
>JACCYV010000217.1 GCA_013696305.1 Nitrospira sp. | reverse complement strand
TGGAGCCGGCAAATACGCTCCATTCGCCGCGCTCCCAGCAGTGAAACGGTCCGCGTACATTTCAAAATGTATGCGAGCGGTGTGGCTCAACTGATTCAATTGGAGAAAAGCTCGGGGGCACGTGACGTCAATGATGCCGGATTGCAGACGATCATACACGCCCACCCTTTTCCTCCGATCCCGCCCGATGTGGGCGGGGACATCGTCGACGTGCATGTGCGAATGCGTACCGGGGCGAAATTTGCGAGCCGCGACGTGCAGATGACGGTGGACAAAAAATCGTCCAAGCCTGCCGCGCCCTCCTCACCGAAAGAAGGACCCGCGGCGAGTGGTCCCGCAAAGGAGTAACCATGACGAGTCGGACCGGTCGTGCGATAGCTGTGGTGTATCTGGGCTCGAGTGTGCTGTTGGCTGCGGCCGTCGGCCATGCCGAGACGGCACGATACGATGTGGACCCGGATCATTCGATCGTGGAGTTTAAGGTTGCCCACATGGTGATCTCCAAAACCACGGGGCACTTCAAGGACTACGGTGGATTTATCGAAATGGACCCCGATGCGGGGACGGTGAAGGCTCTTGAAGCCACCATCAAGACGGCGTCGATCACCACCAACCAGGAAAAACGCGATGCCCACCTGCGGAATCCCGATTTCTTCGACGTCGAGAAATATCCGACCATAGCCTTTAAAATGAAAACATATAAGAAATCCGGCGATGGATATACAGCTGTGGGCGATTTGACCCTGCATGGCGTGACGAAGGACGTGATCCTCACCGGCAATCTCAATGGCGTCACGAAAGATCCATGGGGGAATACCCGTGCGGGATTTGCCGCTGAGGGAAAAGTGAACCGGAAAGACTTCGGCATGGTGTGGAACAAAGCACTCGATAGCGGCGGACTGGTCGTCGGGGACGAGGTCTTGATCAAGCTGGACATTGAGTGCATTAAGGCGAAACCGTAAACCGAACCATTCTCGCTCTGGGCGTCTGCCCGGTTTCTCAACCAAGCGACCCGTGTCGCAGCGGTGCACCCGGGGAGTATCCCCTGATCCAAGGGATGCAGGCCTCACCTTCTGGTAACGCCGGTCCTATTTACCACACCAGCTTGTTGATTGAATGGGGGACGCCGCCGGAGTTCGGCTCGCCTGCCAGCCGGTCTACAGCGCTTTCAGATGGTCGACCGTGCGTACCGTGCCGATTGGCCAGATCGGGTGACGGGGAGTCCGGACGAATCAACAAGAGAGCATCACACCCGCGCGGATCAAGATCGCTGGAAAAGTGAGACCTCATCTCTGTAGGATACATGGGATGTGGTCTTATATGCTGTGGAGATTGATGGCAGCCCTGTGCATCGTCGGTGCGATCGAAGCGGAGGCATTGGAATTTACCGCCGATCAGGTGACCAAAATCAATGGTCGAACTCAGAAGGCCAACATTTATTATCGGGACAGCATGTGGCGAATCGAACACCATACGCTCGGACCCGTCAATGTCAGCATTGTGCGCAAGGACAAGCAGGTGGTGTGGCTGTTGCTGTCGCGCATGAGGCATTTCAAGACCATGCCATACACTAGTGAGCAAGAGCTGCAAGTGTCGGAACGGTTGGAGGGTGAAGTCTCACGTGAAGAAATCGGAATGGAAACGCGAGAGGGGCATCCCACGATCCTTTATGAAGTGACGGTGAAGCAGGGGGAGGCGACGGAAGTCTATTATCAGTGGCTCGCGACCGACATCCATTTCCCGATGAAGCTGGCGAAGAAGGATGGGAGTTGGATCGTGGAGTATCAGCACGTCAGGTTGCGTCCGGTGATCGACTATTTGTTTCAGTTGCCCCTCAACTTCGAACCGTTGGAACAGTTTGATCAGCTACCGTCTGCACCGGAACCGAAGCAGCAGCCGATGTAAGGTGTGAACTGGAACAAGGAGGACCGTCATTGTGCGAAAAGTAGGAATGGTTGCTTGGGCGGCGGTTGCGGGCGTCTTGGGACTGAGCAGCGGGCTGTATGCGTTGGATGTCGCCGACGTGACTCGGGAATGGACGCCGGATGGGAAAAAACTGGCAGCCGAACGGATCAAATTGCCGGCGCATGACGAGATGATCCGCATTCCTGCGGGTGAGTTTCTCATGGGAAGCGATAAAAAGGTCGATAAGAATTCCTATTTGGCCGAATTCCCCCAGCGGAAGGTGTACCTGGATACCTATGAGATCGACAAACATGAAGTGACGACCGTGCAGTTTCTAAAATTCGTGCTGGCCTCGAATCGCGCTCCCTTGATCGACTGGCAATACGACGGCGGCAATTTTCAGAACACCATGGTGAGTCACCCGGTCATGCACGTCTCGTGGTTCGACGCCGAGGCCTATTGTGCCTGGGCGGGCAAGCGGTTGCCCACCGAGGCCGAGTGGGAAAAGGCGGCGCGTGGGGAGGATGGGCGCGTGTATCCTTGGGGCAATCAGATGGCCGGCCTTTCGCGGGCCAACTTTGGTCGGACCGGCCTTTCAGGACCGGTGCGGGATCGCCCGGAGAGGCTGTTGCTCTATCCGCCGATCATCTCGGTCGACAAGTACGACAATGCCGTCAGCCCCTACGGTGCGATTCAGATGGCCGGCAATGTCGCCGAGTGGGTCATGGATTGGTACGATCCGAAATACTATGGCGCGGGACCTGACAGGAATCCCAGAGGCCCCGAGACGGGCACGCAACGGAGTTTTCGCGGCGGCGGCTGGATCGACAGCACCCCCAGCGTGCGCGCCGCGCAGCGCAATGGGACGGACCCCCATACCAAGATGAACTGGATGGGCTTCCGTTGTGCGCGGAATATGAAGGAAGGGGCGGAAGTGCAGCCGAACGGAGCCAAGGAACAGTAAGATGGTGTCAACGCGGGCGTTTGGTATTCAAGATAGATCGCGCGTGCTCACCGGTTTCCTTCACAAGAATGCCCATTTTCCCGTGTGAAGGTTCGAAGTCCACCGGTAGGCCGTGACTGCGGAGCCGTTCACTGGCGGTGGGGCCGATAGAAGCGACGACCATCTTCCTGCAGGCGTCTTGGAACTGCGCCGACGTTCCTGCCTGCTCCAAGAGTTGCATCACATGATCGATTTGGGCTGCGTTGGTAATCAGCAGCACCTGAACATGCTCCGTCAGGATCTCACCCAAAACCCGTTTCAACGGCGCAGTATCTGCCGGCAGCGCCCATCGATAGACCGGAACCGGAAAGACAGAGGCTCTGCGCTGCTGTAAGGCCTCCAACAAGTCCGGGTTCGGCAGACCGTATTCTTGCACCGCCACACGCAATCCCTTCACAGGACGGTACGCGTCTAACGTGGAGACGACATCAACCCACGTGTTGGGTTCTGGTACCGTCAAGGTTGCTTGAAGATCCAGGGCCTTGAGCGCGGCGACCGGTTTGGGCCCCCGTGCGATTAACACGGTATCTTTCAGGCTGTGCTTAATCTCGTCTTTAGAATGGCGGCTGTGCAGAATCTCAAACAGCGTGGTGGTGCCGGCCCCAGTGAGCAGGACGAGCACGTCGAACCCCTCCGTTCGCAGCTGCTCGCCGAAGCGAAGGGCGGCGGAATTGTCTTGCAGCGGAATTTCGCGCAGTGACGGGGCCACCAGCGGCCTTCCCCCATGGCGTTCGATCAGTCGCGTCATCTCCGCTGTCATGCGTGACTCAAAGGCGGCAACCGCCAGCCCATTGAAGCCGGAATCAGCCATGTCTCTCCCCTGTTGATCCACGTGCTGCAGCGACGAACCGGTTACGTCGCATCCGCCGCGCAACGGAATCCTGTCGATTCATTTCGAATAGTCGGATCGCTGTCCACGCGAGTAAAAATGCGAACCGTGGGGGTTTCATTTTGCCAGCCGGCCCCTCGAATAACTTTTCTCGTGCCGCTTGCGGGTCCCGGAGGATTCTTGTCGGGACTTTTTTCATAGTACTTCGCATCGTACCAGTCGTTGACCCATTCCCACACATTCCCCGCCACATCATAGACACCATAGGGGCTTTTCCCGCTCTCATAGCTCCCCACCGGCATCAAGGTTTTCTCGCCGATCCATTTCTGGTTGAAGTTGAGATGTTTGTTCGTCGGTTCCACATTCCCCCAGGGGAAGCGCCAATCGTTGTTGCCCTTGGCGGCTTTTTCCCACTCGGCTTCGCGCGGCAGTCGCCTGCCGGCCCATTTGCAATACGCATCGGCATCGGCCCAGTCGACATTGATCACCGGCCGGTCGGCGAGGGTGTCCGGAATGCCGACTCCCTCCCACAAGTTGCGGGTTGGGTTTTTGGGATTTTGCGGGACACGATGATTCGTCGCCTTCACGAATTCCAAATAGCGACCATTGGTCACTTCATATTTGTCCATGTAGAACTCGTTGACCTCGATGATGTGGCGAGGATATTCGTCGCGTCCTCCGTCGCGATCACCAAAGGGAACTCCCATCGGGTACGAGCCGGCCGGAATCAGCACCAATGGCGCGCCATCTTTCCCCATGATTTCTTTAGGGAGAGAGGCCCTCTCCGTTGCGACGGCTTGTGAAGCCGCGCCGTTCAGTCCGACGAGAGCCACTGCTATTGTCAGGATGGATCGTGCCCACATAGCTCCAAACTCCTTTGGTTCGAGGAAGACCTTGAGAGATCGTACCACAGGGATGGATACGAGAGACACGAGTCGTTCGAGAGGTTGAGCGTCCGGTTCTGTGCTCGCGAAGCAGAATGAGGATTGACGGGATGACAGGCCCCCTCCTACTATACGCCCAGGAGAAATCGCCGTGCCGATGCACCAAGGTTTACGACATCTGGCGCTTCGCGTAACAGACCTTGCACGCTCACGCGCCTTCTACGAACGGTTCCTGGCGATGAAGGTGGTGTGGGAGCCTGACGCAGACAATGTGTACTTCAGTTCGGGGTTCGACAACCTGGCCTTGCATCAGATTGCGCGCAGCGACCTCGCTCAATACCAGCCGCCTCATGGACAGTTGCTCGATCACTTCGGGGTGATTCTTCAAAGTCCGGCGCACGTGGACGAATTGTTCCGCGATGTGCAGGCAGACGCAGAGCGGTATGGCGCCACCATCGCCAAGCCACCCACGCAACATCGCGACGGCAGCTATTCTTTTTATTTCACCGATCCGGACGGCAATGTGATTCAGGCATTGTATGAACCGACACTCAGTCAGCTTCAGCTCAAGCGCTAGGCCCATTCCCCACACCTGATCATCATGGGAATTTGGGACACATGGCCGCGCGAGCAGTACGTGGGATTGGCCCCCTGGGTGTGGGTGCAGTTGGAAAGCAACCAGCCGCCCGGCCCATTTCCGTTTATCGGCGGGGTGGCCCCTGAAGTCGTGGCGAGCCTACACGAAGCCCATAGCCTGTTTTTGGCCTGTATGGAGACAGCCATCAGCGATGTGTTTTCCCGTCGCGCGACACTCGGCGATCCGCACACCAAGCTGCGGTTGGAAGACGCCTACGCCGAACTCGTCAATTCCCGCCCTCAGTTGAGCCGGCACATCACGGCTCAGCGTCAACCGGACGGGAAGTTCGCGTGGTCGCATCCATTTGACGCGATCAAATCGGCGATCGTGGTCAACACCGGACTTCGTATTTTTAACTCCGTAAAGCGCCAGGCGATTCCAGTGTCATTCGATCGGCCGATGGGACCGATCGTAGGGAAATTACTCGGCATGTTGGACGGCACAAACCAAGCTGGAGCCATTCGGACTATCGTCACGACATCCGGCCGGGAAGGGGAGCGTCTGCTGACGAAGCTCATGGAGCTGTTTCTGCAGCATGAATGTCTGACTCTCACGGGCCAGGCGTCGATTCGGGAACACTGGCTATTGAATACGAGGGACCAGGACACCATCCATCTCGGCCATGCTGCGCTGATGTATCGGCAATGCGATAACTTTTTGTTATTCGACCCCTGGCTGTTGCCCTGGTTTGCGGAATCCAATGTGCCGAGCCTCTGGATGTCGATGCTGCCGAAACCGACGGCGATCTTTCTGACGCACGACCACGATGACCACGTGGATCCACGGACGCTGCTGCATGTGTCGAAAGACGTGCCGATCGTCATTCCCAGCCGCCTAAACCGCAAGAAATTTTTCTACGATTATATTCCGCTGCTCAGGGAACTGGGATTTACCCGCATCACCGAACTGGCGCACGGCGAGACTTGGAGTTTCGACGGCGGCGCGGTGGTTTCGGTTCCCTTTTTTGGCGAAGATCCCTGTGACTTGGAGATGCCCAGAAACTGTTATCTCGTGACCGACCGCGGCCAGAACGTCTTGGTCCATGCCGACAGCGGCCCGACCAACGGCGGACGGTCGGCCATCAAGGACGGATTGATCCAGCAGCTGGTTCAGAAGTATGGCCCCATCGGGCTGCTCTTGGCCTCGCAACAGCAACTGCAGGAGATCCGCAGTTATGCCGCCCATGCGGCCTTGTCCCATCCGGGGCTCTGGCTCGACGTGGGAGAGAACGGCTATCTCACCAACGGGTATTTGGACGAGCTCTGTGCCGCCGCTCAAGCCAGCCTCTTCGTGTCCTACGCCACCGGCGGGGCCGATTGGTATCCCGATCACCTGTCGTTTATGT
>JACCYV010000212.1 GCA_013696305.1 Nitrospira sp. | reverse complement strand
GTTAAGCTACCGCCGCCCTCGCTTCGAACTCAGCCGGAGAAGAGTAGCCGAGTGTGGAGTGACGGCGCAGCCGATTGTAGAACACCTCGATGTACTCGAAGATGTCTTGTGTCGCCTCGTCCCGTGTCCGGTACTGGCGATGATACACGAGCTCGCGCTTGAGCGTCCCGAAGAAGCTCTCGACACAGGCATTGTCCCAGCAGTTGCCCCGGCGCGACATGCTGCCGGTCATCCCGTGCGTGATGAGCAGTTGCTGGTACGCCGTGGCGGCATACTGGCTACCCCGATCCGAGTGGTGCAACAGCCCCGCCTTGGGGGCGCGATGGTGGATCGCCATCGTCAGCGCCTGCCGTGCGAGTTCACCGCTGAGCCGAGCCCCCATCGCCCACCCGATCACGGCGCGCGAATAGAGGTCGAGCACCACCGGGAGATAGAGCCAGCCCTCCGCGGTCCACACGTAACTGATATCCCCGGCCCAGACCCGGTTCGGGCGGTCGATCGTGAACCGGCGATCAAGCCGGTTTGTCGCGACGGGCAGCTGATGATTCGACGGGGTGGTGGCCCGCCACTTCTTCACGGTCTTGGCACGGATACCCTCTGCGCGCATCAGTCGGGCCACGCGATGCTCACCGACCCGATGCCCCCGCTTGATCAGGGCGTCCCAGATGCTGGGGCTGCCGTAGGTCTCACGGGATTCCCGGTGGATCGCCCGGATGTCCGCCAGGAGCACACGGTTCGCAGCAGCTCGCGCACTCTCGGGCCGCGCGCTCCAGGCGTAGTACCCCGCCGGCGACACGGCGAGCGCACGGCACATCAGCCGGATGGGATAGCGGCGGCTGTGCTCGCGAATGGCTCGATGTTTCATCGGGACTCCTTCGCGAAGAACGCCGCCGCACGTCGTAAAAAATCCCGCTCCTGGGTCACCCGCGCCAACTCCCGCTTCACCCGCGCGAGTGCCTCGGCTTCGGCGCGCAGGGTGGCACGGGTACTGCCTCGGGCCTCCACCTGCCGGTGCTCAGCGCTCCAGCGATACAGCACGTTGTCCGGAATCCCCAGGTCCCGGGCCACCTGGGCCACGGGGCGGGCCGACTCACGCACCAACCGCACCGCCTCCTGCTTAAATGTCTCGGTATACCGACGTCGTTTGACCTCTGCCATGATGTCCTCCGATTTCACGATTCTCCCTCTTATTGAGGTGTCTGTAAAATCGGGGGAGGGTCAGTGTACCCATGTGTGGTTTTGGCGTTTGGATTGGCTCTATGCTGCAGCAACAAGGCCATGACCGAAGTCTGCCCTCGCTGTGAGGCTTCATACAAGGCCGTTCGCCCACTGCCATTACGCTGATCGATGTGGTCCGTTTCTGCGAGCAGCAAGGTGGAGCGGAGTCCAGCCATTCGATCTGAGAATGAAAGGAGACAGCACCAATTCATCGATATTGTAAGGATCGTGGCTCGTTTTGATTTGAGCGAACATCCAGTACGCCACTCCTGACAGCAGCGAGTAATTCAGCAGGCAGGCAAGGACAGCCACAGCGATGCCGACAATTCGGCGCGACATATCGATTGAAGCCGGGGTATCGTCCAGGTGCGTGCCATCATATCCCCATCGGCTGGTCGCGCCACAGGCGTGAGAATGATCAGGTTTCCGGCGCAGGAGGGGCAGGGATATTGCTGCAGTGATCCGCAGACACCAGCAGGCAGGAAATAGCCGTTTTGCAAAAGGGGCATGTGACCGTCGGTGAGGTATCCGGCAGCGCACTGGGCGTAGACGCAGGTGATGCCGTGCCCTGGTGAACGGTTGCCATGGTGCCTGAAGACTCTTCGCCCCGGCCCGCGTTGAACGGTCGTGGGTGGTATGTATCGTTGATCATTGAAAAGGATAGCGCAAACGGTAGGAGCGCAACCGCCTGCACTGGGCTGAGTCAGCCTGTGCGAATAGAGTTCCCCAAGTGTCTTTGCCGTAACCGGGGAATCGCGGCGTTAGGCGGGGGGGAAACGCGTCATGGTAACGGGGACATAGGTGAGGAGAGGGCCGTTAGGGCGGCGGTGGCTTAATGTGTGACGGAGCCAGGCCTCGTCGTTTCGGGTGGGAAAGTCTCCCCGGTAATGAGCACCGCGGCTTTCTTCTCGTCCGAGTGCGCTCACAATAATGGTATGCGCGATCTCTACCAAGCACTGCACTTCCAGAGCCTGAATCAAATCAGTGTTAAAGATCCGGCCCTTATCATGCACGCACATCTGTTGTGCCCGGACCGTCAAGGCATGGATGGCGGATAACGCCTCGCGCATGGACTGTTGCGTGCGGAAGATACCCAGATGAAGGCTCATCGTTTTGCCGAGATCGTCCCGTATCTGCCAGGCTCGTTCAGGTCCCGGATTGCTCAGGAGGATCTTCAGCCGATTTTGCTCGTGATGCAAAATGGTCTCGGGAACGGGCACAAGGTCACAGTGACGGATAGATTCGGTGGCTCTCGTGCCGGCGCGACGTCCGAAGACGATGGTCTCGAGGAGGGAATTGCCTCCTAAGCGATTGGCTCCATGCACACTCACGCAGGCGCATTCGCCTGCCGCGAACAGTCCCGGTAGGTCGGTTTCGCCCCAGGCGTTGGCTTTGACGCCGCCCATCTGGTAATGGGCGCCTGGTCGTATAGGAATCGGCGTTTCAATCGGATCGAGTCCCGCGAATTCCATTGCCAACTCTCGAATCTGCGGAAGCCGTTCAAGAATGCGGGCTCGGCCGAGGTGTCGAAGATCCAGCAAAACACAGCCGTCGACCCCCCGTCCTTCTTGAATTTCCCGACCGATGGCCAAGGACACCGTGGAGCGAGTCGCCAATTCCATTTGCTCCGGCGCATAGCGCTTCATGAACCGATCTCCGAGCGTGTTCAGCAGATACGCACCCTCTCCTCTGGCGCCTTCGGTGATCAAGATGCCGGTGTCTTTCAGTGTGGTCGGGTGAAACTGCACGAACTCCATGTCTTCCAGGGGAAGTCCTGCATGATAAGCCAACGCCATGCCGTCGCCGGTATTGATAACAGCATTGGTGCTCGTGGAGAACACGCGGCCGCTTCCACCGGTGGCCAGGATCACCGCCTTCGCACGCAGGACCTGCAGTCCTCCGTGGACCATATCCCAAGCCACCACTCCGCAACACTGTCCCTCTTCGACCAGTAAGGCCGTCACATACCACTCTTCATAGACCCGGCACCGTCGCTTCAACAGTTGCTCGTACATGGCATGTAATAGCGCGTGTCCGGTACGGTCTGCCGCGTAACAGGTTCTCGGAAACCCGGCTCCTCCGAACGGCCGCTGAGCAATGCGTCCTTCCGGAGTGCGACTGAAGATGACGCCCATGCGCTCCAGTTCCAAAATATCCTGCGGGGCTTCCCGGCACATGGCCTCGATGGCATCTTGATCGCCAAGATAAAGACCTCCCTTTGCGGTGTCGTAGGCATGGGCCTCCCAGGAGTCCTGTTCACCGATGGCCGCATTGATGCCTCCCTGAGCGGCCACGGAATGGCTGCGAACGGGGTGAACCTTTGAGATGAGGGCCACATCGACGTCAGGCGGGGTGGCCACGGCCGCCCGCATGCCGGCGAGTCCCGCTCCGACGATCAAGATGTCATGCGTGATCATACGTGATGAGTGTCGTAACCACGGCGGTGTGGCGCGATGGTTAATCGAAGATGACCGTCAACTGTCACTATTACCGGAGGAAAATCCGGAAAACAAGGGAGTGGGATTCCAGTCGGGCTCTTGGAAAACTTGAGCCTGCATGATACGTTACCGCACGCCGCTTGAATGAACGAGTGCGCCAACTTTTAGCAGGATTCATTGCCATGTCCCAGTCTGCTTTTCTTGAGCCGAACGATACGTTTGTCCCCCGTCATATCGGACCGACGGAGTCCGACATCCAGGAGATGCTGGTTGCGTTGAGTCTGCCGTCGTTGGAGGCGCTGGTGGAGGCGGCCGTGCCGGCCGACATCCGTCTGCAGACACCCCTCACTGTGCCGTCTCCTCGTGGTGAGCAGGCTGTGCTGGCCGAATTGCGCGGCTTGGCGGAACAGAATCACGTCTGGCGTTCCCTCATCGGGATGGGTTACTACGATTGCATCACACCATTGGTCATCCAACGCAACATTCTGGAAAATCCCGGATGGTACACCCAATACACTCCCTACCAGGCCGAGATTGCTCAAGGCCGCCTCGAAGCGTTGGTAAATTTTCAGACCATGGTCGCCGATCTGACGGGACTGCCGCTCGCCAACGCCTCGCTCCTCGATGAGGCCACTGCTGCGGCTGAGGCGATGACGATGTGTGCCGCCATGTCGCGAGCGGCGGGGCGTGAGCGTAAGAAATTTTTCGTCTCTGAGAGCTGCCATCCACAAACGATTGCCGTGATCCAGACCCGCGCGGAACCACTGGGCATCGACTTGCACATCGGCGCGACCAAATCGCTGGATCTCTCCCATGACGAGTTCTTCGGCATGCTGCTCCAATATCCGGCCACGGACGGATCTATCAGCGAGTATGGCGAGTTCGTCACGCGGGCGCATGCCACCGGGGCCTATGTGGTGGTAGCGACCGATTTACTGGCGTTGACGCTGCTGCGTCCTCCGGGGGAATTCGGCGCGGACGTGGCGGTCGGATCAAGTCAGCGGTTCGGTGTTCCGCTGGGGTTTGGCGGCCCGCATGCCGCCTTTCTTGCTACCAAAGAAGAGTTTCGCCGGCAGATGCCGGGACGAATCATCGGCGTGTCGAAAGATGCCACCGGACGTTTGGCCTATCGGCTTGCGCTGCAGACCAGGGAACAGCATATCAGGCGCGAGAAAGCCACGAGCAATATCTGCACGGCGCAGGTGCTACTTGCGGTGATGGCAGGGATGTATGCCGTCCATCACGGGCCCCAGGGATTGCGGCGGATCGCGGAGCGAATCCAGGGTCTTACTATGGTGTTGGTCGAGGGGCTTCGCCGGTATGGCTGCGAGGTCGGTCTGGAGCCCGTTTTCGATACACTGCGGATTTCGCTCTCCCAGACGCAAGCTGATACGATTCTGAATCGGGCACGGGAGCAGAAGATTAATCTTCGACGGTATGACGATCATAGTCTGGGATTGTCGCTGGATGAGTGGAGTACCCTGGACGAGGTGCAGCACGTACTGGCGCTGTTTGTGGGCCATCATATTTCTGTGGACGAGCTGCAGGCCCTGGCCCAATTGGTTGATGTGCGGTATCCTGTGGCACTTGCTCGCACAAGCCCCTACCTGACCCATCCCGTCTTTCATCGGTATCATGCGGAACATGAAATGTTACGCTACATCCATCGTCTGCAGTCACGCGACCTGTCACTGGTACATTCTATGATCCCCTTAGGCTCGTGCACGATGAAGTTGAATGCCACGGCTGAAATGCTGCCGGTGACCTGGCCGGAGTTCGGAAGACTTCACCCCTTCGCCCCCGCCGAGCAGACGCAGGGCTATCAGGTCCTATTCCAGCAGCTTGAGTCCTGGCTGGCGGATATCACAGGGTTCGCCGCCGTCTCGTTGCAACCGAATGCCGGATCGCAGGGGGAGTACGCCGGTCTCATGGTGATTCGGGCGTATCACCGCCATCGAGGAGAGGTGCAGCGCGATGTCTGCCTGATTCCGGTTTCGGCGCATGGGACGAATCCGGCCAGTGCCTCGATGTGCGGGATGACGGTGGTCCCCGTCGCGTGTGATCAACGGGGTAATGTGGACTTAGCCGATCTTGAGTCCAAGGCCACGCGGCATCGTGACCGCTTGGCCGCCATGATGCTCACCTATCCCTCAACGCATGGCGTCTTTGAAGAAAGCATTCGCCGGATGTGCCAGATCGTGCACACGCATGGGGGTCAGGTCTACATGGATGGCGCCAATATGAATGCCCAAGTCGGGCTCTGCCGGCCGGCCGATCTGGGGGCGGACGTGTGCCACCTGAATCTCCATAAGACCTTTTGCATTCCTCATGGCGGTGGAGGGCCAGGAATGGGGCCGATCGCGGTTGCGCGTCATCTGGCACCATTTCTTCCGGGGCATCCCGTGACGCAACTCGGTGGACCGCAGTCGATCGGACCGGTCTCGGCTGCGCCCTATGGCAGTTCCAGCATCCTGACGATTTCGTGGGTCTATATTGCGTTGATGGGACGGGAGGGCCTGACGAAGGCCACCCAAGTGGCGATCTTGAACGCCAATTACATGGCCAAGCGTCTGGAAAAATACTACTCCGTGTTATACAGCGGAACGCGCGGGTTCGTGGCACATGAGTTCATTCTGGACTTGCGTCCTCTCAAAGAGAGCAGCGGCGTCGAAGCGATGGATGTGGCCAAACGTCTGATGGACTACGGATTTCATGCACCGACCGTCTCCTTTCCCGTGGCAGGCACGTTGATGATCGAGCCGACGGAGAGTGAAGTGAAGGCGGAGTTGGATCGATTGTGTGATGCCTTGATTGCGATTCGGGCAGAAATTCAGGATATTGTTGAAGGGCGGCAGCCGCGCGTGGGCAACATGCTCAAGAATGCCCCTCATACGGCGCTGGCGGTCACCGCCTCCGAGTGGGTCAAACCTTACTCGCGCGAGCAGGCCGCCTTTCCCGCTCCATGGGTTCGAGACAATAAATTCTGGCCGAGCGTGGGTCGCATTGATGAAGCCTATGGTGACCGCAACCTTTTCTGCACCTGTCCCCCGATGGATGCTACCCCCTAAAGCGCTCGTGTGCCGCGAAACGTTCATTGAGCGCCCCGCGTTTCGTTTGTCCTGCGTCGTCCTTCCGGTAGTGGTGTTTTGTGTACTGGTCACCTCTATGCGTGTCACGTCCGTCTGGGCCGGTTTGGAACCTGCCTCTGCTCCCGACATTCAGCAGGAAGACCGAGCGCTCGACATCGAATCAGGTGTGACCTATGGCGCCGGCACCAGGCTGAAGATTCCAGGGACCGATTGGTCCTTCATTGTTCCAGTCCTCTGGCGGAGCAGTCGTCAGGAAGATTCCGACATGCCATTTTTAATGGCCGAGGAGGGAAAGGGGCTGGGGATGATGTTTCCACTTGCTGATGCGACTCGCGAAGTGGTCCACGATCACCTGAGTCAGCCTTTATCCCTGCTCCATGGCTTGTCGTTTATCCCTGCCGGTGCTGAAGTTGAAACTGAGACGTCGATCGCCCGATCTTATCAGGGAGATGGCATGATCGGTCGCGCGCTTGCGAAACTAGGACCCGGAGGCGCGGGCGTGATCTATTTCATCATGGGGCCTCCGGAGGGAACGCACGGCTTTGAGTCGGTCTTGGAACGACTTGGGCAATCCACCCGGTTTACGGAGGGGAACCCAAGTCAATGAGACCGGCTTGTCATGAATTGGTTTGGCCCCTTCCTCTGTAGGGTCAGCCGCTGAACGATTGCAACCCGCGATGAGTAGTTGTGGTACGGGGTTGCGGCGTGCGCAGGGGCTCTTCACAAACCGCGAGACCATCACGCACTAAACATGCAGAAAAAATTTCCTACCAGAGTCATTATCGATACCGACCCTGGGGCCGACGACGCCCTGGCGATCCTGCTGGCACTGGCCTCGCCTGAATTGGAAGTGGTCGGATTGACGACCGTGTGTGGCAATGTTCCAGTGGGGCAGGCGACGAAGAATCTGTTTCGGATCCTCGGTCTGAAACCGACGCCGCCCGGGCTGTTGGTGGGGCAAGGTGCGGCGAGGCCGTTGGAGGAGGATCTTATCACCGCGCTCCAAGTCCATGGAAGCGATGGGTTTGGAGAACTGGATCGTCTTGTAACTACGTCGGGAGCTTCGCGTTATCCTCCGGCGCGCCTGCCGTCGATGCTGGCCACGGCACAGGAGGTGTGGAATGACTGTGTGAGACGGTACCCTGATGAAATCACGTTGATTACGCTGGGCCCGCTGACGAATTTAGCGTTGGGATTGAAGGTGAATCCCTTGACGGTCCAGAAGTTCCATTCGGTGATTGTGATGGGGGGCGCGATCGGCGTTCCAGGTAATATCGCACCGGCGGCGGAGTTTAATATCTACGTTGATCCTCATGCCGCCCATCGTGTGTTTCAAGCCTCCCTTCCGTTGACTCTCGTCCCGTTGGATGTCACGACACGCGTCGGGGTGACACGAGATATCTTGGCCACGTGGGCCACCGAGTCGCGTGATCCACTCGGTCGCATCGTCGCTGATCTGACCGACAAGGCCTGCGGTTTTGCGGAAGATTGTGAAGGCCATGGGCTCTTTTATTTTCACGATCCATTGGCCGTCCTGGCGGCCATCAATCCTGCTTTGATGACGCTGGAGCCGTATCACGTGTCGGTCGAAACCGCAGGGCAGGTGTCTCGTGGGATTACCATTGCCGACCGGCGTATGCGCAGGCCCGAGCAGAAAGCGGTTCCCAATATGAGTGTGGCCGTTGATGTGGATGTGGACCGAGCGATGAATCTGCTTCGGACCCGACTCTGCCCATGGTCATAGTCATCGGCTCCAGCAACATCGATCTTACAATAACGGTCGACCATCTTCCCGCTCGCGGCGAAACCGTAATCGGACATCGTTTTGTACAATCCTTCGGCGGCAAGGGGGCCAATCAGGCCGTAGCGGCCGCGCGCGCCGGCGCCCAGGTAGCCTTTCTCAGCAAGGTCGGTATGGATGCCAATGGGACGCTCGTGGACCACCATCTGGCTGGGCAAGGATTATCCCATCTCGCCCTGCTTCGCGATGATCAGGCTGCCACCGGAGTAGCGATAATTGTGGTGGATCGAACAGGCGACAACCAGATTGTTGTCGCGCCGGGCAGCAATGGGCGCCTCACTCCCGATGACATCCGGCAGCACGCGACCCTGATGGCTGATTCGAAAGTGCTCCTGGTCCAAATGGAAATTTCGATGGAGACTATGAGGGAGGCCCTAACGCTCGCCAAAGGATTGGGTCTCATCACGATTCTCAACCCAGCTCCGGCTGGTCCGTTACCCTTGGACCTCTTGCAGTTGGTGGATATCTTGACACCCAATGAAAGAGAAGCGCAGACGTTGACCGGTTCGTCAGACATGGCAGAAGCGGTCCATTTGCTGACAACCCGCGGACCCGGCACTGTTGTGGTGACGTGTACCGCGGATGGTGCATTGATGTCTCACGGCAACGGGATAACTCATGTTCCGGCTTTTCTTGTCGACCCGATCGATTCCACGGGCGCAGGGGATGCGTTTAACGGTGCCCTGGCCTGCGCGCTCATGGAGGGGACACCGTTCGAGACCGCCCTGGAGGTGGCCAATGCCGCGGGCGCCCTGGCTACGACAAAACGAGGGGCGCAAGAATCGATGCCAACCAAAGGCGAGATCGCTTCATTGTGCCGATCCGGGACACGAAAGGTGCGCCTTGCCTGAGATCGGTGGACGATGAGTATCGTCCTTCTGTTAGAAGTCAGTGCGCTCCGTATTTCCCTCCAAGGTTACTTTTCTTTCATCAATATTCGATGAGTGAATGAAGAAAGCCCTGGTGCGTGGGTATGGTGGAGATTTGCCTCGATTGAGTGATTGAAGCGATTCATCATCTGTCGCAGTGGGAACAGATGAGACACTCCGGCCATGCAGGAACCGCAGCGTTTCACCGACATGACAGACCGTTGAAAAGTACCTCAACCGAATTATCTGGCGATAGTCGTCCAGGGGGTCAATAACCGAAATGCATTCAGCATGGCTTGGTAGGAATAGGACGCATTGCGTCCGCTGGGATTGGGGAGGAGTACGACGGCGGATTTTTGTAGTGTAACTGTTTGCAGGCCCGGGCTGAGGCCTGCTTGTCTCGGCTGGAGAGGGAACAAGAGGGGATAGAGAGTCATTCCAAGTAAAGCGACCACTCGCGGGCGATAGCGGCGCACCTTACTCATCAGGACCAGACGTCCGTCCGCATAGTCATCCGGAGTGAGGCCATCCATACCTGCGGTGGCTCGAGAGACCAGATTAGTGAGTCCGATGCCCCATTCCGGAAGCCGAGCATCTTCTCGGTAACTGAGCCGCTCGGGTACCAGATTCGCCTCATACAGCAATTTCCAAAAACGATTTGAAGATCCGGCATAATGATGACCAAGTGCGGCTGAACGCCGCCCTGGATTGATGCCCACAAACAATATATTTAGCGCTGGTGCGAAATAATCAGGAAGTGAATGTTTCATAATCTTTATCGCTGATAGGGCTGCTTTTTCCCCTGACTTCTCACAGCACACTGGTTCATGAGCCACGATTTAGCTGTGTGATGAGGCAGTTTAGTAAGGGGCGCGCTATTCCGCCACAGAAGCCGTGGGATCATATACAGGCGGCATCACGGAATTTCATGTCGACGTTCGAAAAAACAAGGGCTTAAGACCATATTTACATCCGGCAAGAACATTGCTTAACGCAAGGCCATCGGTGGTCAACAATCTCAATATAACAGGAGGTGATTTAGAATGAAGAAGATGATGTTGACGGTCATGGCGGCCGCATTGCTGGTCGCGTTCAGCGCTCCTTCCTTTGCTGGTGAAGAGAAGAAGAAGGACGAGAAGAAGGGTGGACATTTCTCTCAGACCCTCTTCGGTGAAGAAAAGAAAAAGGATGAGAAGAAGGGCGGACACCTGTCCCAGTCCCTGCTCACAGACGAGAAGAAGAAAGACGAGAAGAAGACAGGTAAGTAATCATCGGCTCTTGGCGAGGGCTAGCTGGCTTGAGGGGTCTCCCATCTTCGTGGCGGGAGGCCCTTTAAGTCGTAGGCCGCTTTAATTCCTGCCGAATGTAAATCGACTGTAATCCCACGATTGTTTTTCCATCTCTGATGGTTCCATCCTCGATTCTTAAAACCGCCTCGTGCAAAGGCATTTCCACCACTTCCAGAACCTCATCCTGATCCAGATTCTGCGTGCCGACGGTCAGACCCGTTGCGAGATAGATGTGGATGACTTCATCGGCGAAGCCCGGCGCCGTAAAGATGCTGGAGAGGAGCTCGAGGCGCGCTGCTTTGTAACCGATTTCCTCTTCGAGTTCACGCGCCGCACAATCCAGCGGGTCTTCTTGCGCATGCAGTTTCCCAGCCGGGATTTCATAAATAAATCCGTTTGCCGCATGTCGGAACTGACGAATCAGTATGACCGTTCCATCTTCCTTTAGTGGCACCACGGCAGAGGCGCCGGGGTGGCGGATGACTTCCAGGTCGATGAGGTGACCGTTCGGTAGTCGCACCGTGTCGATGTTGAGGGTGACGACGGTGCCCTTGTAGATTGGTTTGACCATGGGCTAGGGCGTACCGGGAGTTTTTTTATAAAATGGAGGTTTCACGACGACCGCAGGACAATACTTCCCTCGGATATCGATCAATATAACCGAGCCGGGCTGCGCTGCTGCGGGCGAGACGTAGCCCATGCCGATGCCTTTTTGCAATAAGGGAGACAAATTTCCGCTGGTGACCTCTCCAATCCCGGTATGAGGTGCGTGCTGGCTCAAAATTTTGAACCCATGTCGAGGCACGGCCTTGTCGACAAGTTCAAAGGCGACGAGGCGCCGGCTCGCTCCTCGTGATTGCTGGGAAAACAGCTCAGCCCGACCGATGAACTCTCCCTTTTCGAATTTTACGACCCATTCCGCACCCGCCTCAATAGGGGTCGTCTCTTCGCTTATGTCGTTACCATACAGTAAGTAGGCCATTTCGAGACGTAACAAATCTCGAGCTCCTAACCCTGCGGGTTTCATACCCAGGGGGCGTCCCGCCTCGAGGAGTCGACGCCAGACCTCAGGTGCACCTTCTGTTGGAAGATACAATTCGTAGCCCAGCTCACCAGTGTATCCGGTTCGGGTCACCAGGACCGATTGACCGTTCAGGGTGGCGTCCAGGCATTGACGAATTTTCAGTGTCGCCAAC
>JACCYV010000200.1 GCA_013696305.1 Nitrospira sp. | reverse complement strand
AAGGGATCGGCATACAGTATCGATTGATCAGCCTCTGGCCCATCAACAAGCGGAATGTCGGCTCCACCGAGTTTGAGAAGACAGGCTTGGGTGCTGTTCTCACTCATCCCACCAAGCCCTATACCGGGTTTATGAAGGAAGGAGGAGCCAATTACTTCCAGGCGATCTACCCCGATCTTGCTACGACCCAAGCTTGCATCGGCTGCCACAATGCCCATCAGGATAGTCCCAAACGGGACTTCAAGATCAATGATGTCATGGGGGCGATGGTGATCAGTATTCCAGTGAAACAATAGCGCCTGGCGTGGGTCGTGACGGAATCTTGGGTGACCAACACAACCAACCAATCAGCATCGTCTTGATCCAGGCATCGATGGACTGCCTGAACACCTCACGGATCTCCCCCTGTTCTTCCTGTTCAAATGGGATCGATTCAGGAAGGGGAATGCCCTGAGTGAGGCTGAACGATCTGAGTTCCGGCTGCTAGAGGACGATGGCGAGGACGAGAGGGAATTTGCTCATGGCATGGTGCGTAGGCCGGCACCTCATGAGTATGCCTTTCGGAAAGCACCGCGCGCACGAACGTCAGGGACACTTACGAATGGCCGCGGCGGGCACGGTCGGCGATCTTCTTACGAAGGCGGGCTTTTTCGAGACTGATCTGAGCATCTCTCACCTCGGAAGGCAAACCACCGGCTTGCAGGCGTTGTTCGGCCAATTCGACAGCTTGCTGGGCACGACCAACGTCGATGTCTTCCGCCTTCTCGGCGACTTCAGCCATCACGGTGACCTTGGTCGGCGTGACTTCGGCAAACCCCCAGAGGATCGACATGTAGCGCCAGACATCGTCGGTCTGGTATCGGAGTTCTCCGATCCGGAGTGTGGAGAGGAAGTGGCAGTGTCCCGGCAACACACCGAATTCTCCCTCCGAACCAGGTGCAATGACCATATCGACATCCTGGCTCAGGAGCAACTTCTCCGGCGTCACCACTTCTAATAAAATCTTCCCCGCCATCTTCTTCTACTCCCTACTTAAGCAAAGGGAAAAGTAGGCGGGCTGCTCTGACCTGCGCGCATCGAACGAGCACCTTCTGAACGTGCGCGTTCTGCGAGCAAACGAGCACCCGCCTGCTTAGACTTTGACCCCCATCTTTTCCGCTTTTGCCACCGCTTCTTCAATCGGACCAACCATGTAGAACGCTTGCTCCGGCAGGTGGTCGTATTTCCCTTCGAGGATTTCCTTAAAACTACGGACCGTGTCCTTCAGCTTCACATACTTGCCTGGCGATCCGGTAAAGGCCTCGGCGACGTGAAACGGCTGGGACAAGAAACGCTGAATCTTTCTTGCACGGGCCACGACCACCTTGTCGTCTTCCGACAATTCGTCCATACCGAGAATGGCGATAATGTCTTGGAGGTCTTTGTACCGCTGCAAAACAGACTGGATCCCTCGAGCAACCTGATAATGCTCTTCGCCGATGACTTGTGGATCGAGAATACGCGAAGTGGAATCGAGCGGATCGACCGCTGGATAAATCCCCAACTCAGCCAGTTGTCGAGATAACGTCGTCGTTGCGTCCAAGTGCGCAAATGCGGTGGCAGGCGCCGGGTCGGTCAAGTCGTCGGCCGGCACATAGATCGCCTGAACCGAGGTAATGGATCCCTTCTTGGTGGATGTAATGCGTTCTTGTAGTTGCCCCATCTCGGTCGAGAGGGTGGGCTGATAGCCGACGGCAGAGGGCATACGACCGAGCAAGGCGGACACTTCCGAACCGGCCTGGGTAAACCGAAAGATATTGTCCACGAAGAGCAGCACATCCTGGTTCTCTTCGTCACGAAAATATTCGGCAATGGAGAGTCCCGTCAGGGCGACACGCAAACGGGCTCCAGGGGGCTCATTCATCTGGCCGTAGATCAGTGAGACTTTCGACTTGGTGAAATCGTTGGGATCGATGACCTTTGACTCCTGCATTTCGTGCCAGAGATCGTTCCCTTCACGGGTTCGCTCACCCACACCGGCGAAAACCGAGAATCCACCGTGGTGCAGGGCGATGTTGTTGATGAGCTCCATGATGATGACGGTCTTGCCAACTCCGGCGCCGCCGAAGAGACCGACCTTGCCGCCTTTGCTGTAGGGCTCAAGCAGATCAATGACTTTGATGCCGGTTTCAAGGACTTCGGTCCTGGTGTCTTGATCTTCGAGCCTTGGCGCAGGCCGGTGAATCGGATAGGTCTTTGTCGTCTTGATCGGACCCATCTCATCGACCGGTTCGCCCAACACGTTGATCAATCGCCCCAATGTTTCGCGGCCAACCGGCACGGAGATTGCCGCGCCGGTATCCTGCACATCCATCCCGCGCGTGAGACCGTCAGTCGTGGACATCGCGATGCTGCGGATACGGTTTTCTCCGAGGTGCAGCGCGACTTCTAGAGTGATACGGACGGCCGGGGTGCCGGCGGCCTTATTCTCTTCCTGAATGACTTTCAGCGCATTGTAAATGTTCGGCAGTAGTCCGGGAGGAAACTCCACGTCCACGACTGGTCCGATGACCTGAATCACTTTTCCTGTGCTCATAAGACTCCTCTTGTCGTCAATGATGCATGCGGCAGTTTACCGCAATGCAGCATTCCTCAGTCCACATTTCATTTCAGGGCTTCAGCGCCGCCGACGATGTCCATAAGTTCTTTGGTAATCGCTGTCTGGCGAGTCTTGTTGTAGTACAAGGTCACTTTCTTAATCAGCTGGCCTGCATTGCGGGTCGCGCCGTCCATGGCTGCCATGCGCGCCCCGTGTTCGGCAGCCGCCGATTCCAGCAGGATGCGATAGGCCTGAATTTGGAAATGTTTCGGGACCAGGACATTCAGAAGCTCGCCCTCATCCGGCTCGTATAGATAGCTTCCGCCGACGGCAGACTCGTGCATCCCGCTCTGGCCAGCTCCGAATTCGGTCGCAGCATCAATGGGAAATAATTTTTCGACAATCACCCGCTGTTGGATCGCAGACTTAAATTCGTTGTAGACGACGTAAAGTACATCGAACGTGCCCTTCACAAAATGTTCCGTGAGGTCTCCGCCGATGTCGACGGCATGCTCGAAGCTCAGCTTGTCAAAAATCCCGGCCCATTCCTGTCGGATCGGCCAGGAACGCCGCCTGAAATAGTCGCGACCCTTTCGGCCGATAATGCTGAGATTGACCGTGAGCCCCTGCATTTCACACTGCCGGACGAACTCGGCGCTCTTTCGAACGATATTCCCGTTGAAGCCCCCGCAGAGACCACGGTCGCTGGTGACGACAAGAACTTCTACTTTCTTTCCCTCGCGCTTCTGCAGCAGAGGATGAGCGCTGCGATTCGCACGTTGGCTGAGATTGCTCAGGACGCCTCGCATCTTGTGGGCATAGGGTCGCGCAGCCAAAATGCGGTCCTGCGAGCGCTTGAGCTTCGCCGCCGCCACCATTTTCATGGCTTTCGTAATCTTCTGCGTATTTTTAAAGGCGGCGATTTTCCGCCTGAGGGATTGCAAGCTCGGCATGATCTCTATTCTCGCGCTATCAGCTCAGCGCCCTTCGCCGAACGCTATTTCGCGCCGTAGCCCATTTTCTGCTTGAACGTCGTGATGATCTCTTTCAGCTTGCCGCCCACCTTGTCGTCGATTTTCCCGACGGTGGCAATGTCTTTTCGCATGTCCTGGTGGTTCTGCGAGACGTAACGGAGCAGATCCGCCTCGAATTGCAGGACTTTTTCCACCGGCACGTCATCCAGGAATCCATTGACGCCCGCATAGATCGACAACACCTGGTCGGCGACCGGCATCGGCTTATATTGTCCTTGTTTGAGCAGTTCCACCATGCGCACACCCCGGGCGAGCTGCATTTGCGTGGCCTTGTCGAGTTCGCTGCCGAATTGGGAGAACGCCGCCATTTCACGGTACTGGGCCAGATCCAGCCGCAAGGTTCCTGCTACCTGCTTCATCGTCTTGATCTGCGCTGAACCACCCACGCGAGAGACAGACAGGCCGACATTGATGGCAGGACGGATACCGGAATAGAACAAGTCGCTCCCTAGATAAATCTGTCCATCGGTAATCGAAATGACGTTGGTCGGAATGTAGGCCGACACGTCACCCGCTTGCGTTTCGATGATCGGAAGGGCCGTCAAACTGCCCCCGCCAAGCTTATCGCTCAATTTGGCGGCACGCTCCAACAATCGGGAGTGCAGGTAGAAGACGTCGCCGGGATAGGCTTCGCGACCAGGCGGACGACGAAGCAAGAGAGAGAGCTGGCGATAGGCAACGGCGTGCTTTGACAGGTCATCGTAGACGATGAGCGCGTGTTTGCCGTTATCCCGGAAATATTCACCGATCGCGGCACCGGAGAACGGCGCCAGGAACTGCATCGGCGCAGGATCGCTGGCAGTCGCCGCCACCACCATGCTGTATTCCATCGCATGGTTCTCTTCGAGCGTTTTCACCACGCGGGCGACGGTCGAACGCTTTTGGCCGACGGCCACATAGATGCAGAATACGCCGAGACCCTTCTGATTGATGATGGTATCAACGGCGATGGCGGTCTTGCCGGTCTGCCGGTCTCCGATGATCAGTTCACGTTGGCCGCGACCGATCGGGATCATGGCGTCGATGGCCTTAATGCCGGTTTGCAGCGGCTCGCGGACCGATTGACGGGTGTTCACACCGGGCGCGACCATCTCGATGCGCGAGGAATAAGGTGAGCTGATCGGGCCCTTGCCGTCAATCGGCTGGCCGATTGCGTTTACCACCCGCCCAATCAAGGCTTCACCGACAGGAATTTCCGCGATGCGACCGGTCCGCTTGACGGGATCGCCTTCTTTAATCCCGACGTCGTCACCCATCAACACTGCGCCGACATTGTCTTCTTCGAGGTTTAAAGCGATGCCGTACAGGCCGCCTGGAAATTCAAGCATCTCACCGGCCATGGCGCCGTCTAGCCCGTAGACCTTGGCAATTCCATCTCCGACCTGGATGACTGAGCCGGTTTGGCTGACATCGACCTGTTGGTCGAAGCCCTTGATCTTCTCTTTGATGATCGAGCTGATCTCTTCTGCCTTGATCTGCATGACTACTCCTTGGTCAACACACGCTGCATGGCGCTCAGTCGGCCCCGGACCGTGCTATCTACGACGGTGCTGCCCAGGCGGATATGGAGGCCGGCGACATGTTCGGGTTCGGTATGGAATGTGACATCGACGTCGCGCTTCAAGAGGTCGCGCAATCGGATGGTGATTCGGTCCTGCTCGGTAGCAGGCAACGCATTTGCCGATGAGACCAGCACTTGTTGAGTTCCTTTGGATGCATCCACGAGCTTGGCGAACGCCTCGGCGATGTCCGGCAGGAAACTGACCCGATTTTTTTTCACCAGCTGATCCAGAAATCTTTTGCCGATAGGGGGGCATCCGAGGCGGGTGGCCAGTTCGACCAACACACTCAACTTGGTTTCTTCCGGAAAGACAGGGGATGCCACGGCATGGCGCAACGCAGCGGACTGCGCAAAAGCCTCTCCCAGCCCCTGCAATGCCACGCGGGCTGGTTCCACACTGGGTGCATCAAGAAGTTCGAACAGAGCTTTTGCGTATCGACGTGCGACGGCTGTCTTAATCACAGTGACTATCCGCTACGGTGAACCGTGTTTTGATGAAACGGGAAGTTTCGTGCGGTGGGCACGACAAAAAGCGCGCCAAGTTAGCATCCAGATGCGGGTACTGTCAAGGAGGAGCGAGCGGGTCGAGGCGAAGAAGGGTTCTTTGCTCGCGCAACGCGCGCTTCGGAACGCCTCGTTGGACGCGCGCAGTTGGAACACTCCTACCTGCGTGACCCTTGTGAGAAGGTGAAAGGATGACGGACATCGATATCTAGTCGCGTTGAATGATGCCGCCGCCGAGCACTCGGTCGCCATCATAAAACACGGCGGACTGGCCGGGGCTGAGTGCCCGTTGCGGCTGATGGAATCGGACGTGGAGCGTTCCATTATCTGAGGGCACGAGGGTGGCGGTCGAAGGAGGCGTGGCATAACGAACCTTCACCTCTGCCTCAACCTCCTCCTGACCGATCACATGGTCGAAGAGACTGAGATCGGCTACGTAGCAGTCGGACTGCACGAGGTGCTCTTCCGTACACAGCACCACTTGTCTTGTCTCAGGAACCACTTTCTGAACATACAGCCTCTGTCCGACGGCAATACCCAGCCCACGGCGCTGGCCCGGCGTGTAAAAGGCAATCCCTTCATGCTGTCCGAGAACCTCGCCGCTGACTCTCACGAATGCACCCGGCCTCTTGACCTCCGGCATCACCTGCCCGATGAAGGTTCGATAATCGCCATGACTCACGAAACAAATTTCTTGGCTCTCCTTCAGTTCCTCAACCGGCAATCCAAGCGCCTCAGCCTCCCGCCATACATCGTGCTTCTGCATGTGTCCGACCGGAAACATCAGGCGCGGCAACCAGGCGGCATTGAGCCGGTGCAGGAAATAACTTTGATCCTTGCGCAGGTCCAACGCCCGGTGCAACGACCACTGTCCTTCCGCTTGCTGAACGCGGGCATAGTGCCCCGTGGCCACATAGTCCATCCCTCGCTCCTGCGCCAGGGCATGCAGGGATCGCAGCTTCACGCGCTCATTACAACGCACGCAGGGATTCGGAGTGGTGCCTGAGGCATACCCGGCCACGAAGTCATCGATGACGCCTTGCTGAAAGTCCTCGCGGCGGTCAACCACCTCGTAGGGAATGTTCAGGCGCTGGGCGACGAACCTGGCAATACCAATCTTGCAGCAACCACGCTCTTCCCAGCGCTTGGAGGTCGCCACCTGCTCCTCGTGCTCCCACACTTGGAGGGTCACGCCATGGACATCATATCCTTGGCGTACCAGGAGAGCAGCCGCGACGGAACTGTCCACTCCGCCGCTCATGCCAAGCAGCACTGTTTGACGTGTCATAGGTGGTCCGAGGAAAAGACGGCACTGAACAGGTTACGGTTCGTGGGTTTTGGTTTTGCCGCGATGGGCCACGAGGTCATGCACGCCGGGATCCTGCGGTGAGGTGAATTCCGACACCTCATCCTCCACCCACTTCTCCGCCCCCATATTGCTCATGCCGTGAAAATGAGCGCCTTCCTCAATCATAATCACCGGGCTTTGTATGTCGCCGACGAGAATGCCCGGCTTTTGAAGTTCGACTTTCTGAAGCGCGGTCACGGACCCCTTCACCCGCCCGCTGATGGCGACGGAACCGGCGGCGATCACACCCTTGATGATGGCACTTTCTCCGATGATGACCGCCCCGCCCGTATGCACTTCCCCCTCGACGCGACCATCGATACGGACCGTGCCATCAAACGTGACGATTCCCTTAAAACTCGTGCCCTTTCCAAGAAAGGTAAATTTATCATCTTCCGCGACGGGTTGTTTTTTTGTCTCACCCCACATCGGCGTCCTCCTTCGCACACCCACAACTGTGACGAACCTGGGTACGGCTTGCGTGAAAGCTTCACCGTGCCTGACTCCTGCATACAAGGCACGCGCGACTCTGTCCACCGAATTCGCCCTTCAAGTCCTCTATCCACCTACCAGTTTCACGCTCTGCCCTCTCATGGCGCCCTGCCCCTGCGGCTCGCGTGTCGAGGACTGACTCATTTCCAACGTTCCATTGAAAACAACTCCCTCTTCCATGGAGATCAGTGGAGCCTTCACGCCGGCATTCACCACAGCGGGCGCGCGCAATTTCACTTTCTCTCGGGCACTGATGTCGCCGGTGATTTTCCCCTTGCACACCACGGTGCCTGCGGTGATCTTCGCGTTTAAGACCGCATCCTCCCCCACCAACAACACACCTTCCGTATGGATTTCTCCATCCAGGTTGCCATCGATGCGTACGGTGCCATTGTAGGAGATGACGCCCTTAAAACTGACGCCCTTTCCGACGAAGGCATTGATCTCTTCACTTCCTTCCCGCGGTGCTACGGCTTCCAAATTATCCATTTCAGCTCCCTCGCCTTGTCCTGCCTGACGCTTCCCTTCCTGCTTCTCCTTCGTCCACATCACTCACACCTCCTACAAGGTTGCAACATTACATATGATCGGACCGGAGACTTTCACCATCTACCGGATCCTTTTCAATTCAAGCAGACAAAATACGCCGGCATTCTACTCCGACCGGCCACAGAAAATCTTCCCTCAAAACACCCATTCGACTAGTTGAGTAATCGCTCGATCACACCGTCCAATTCTTCCGGCGAAAAATAATGAATAACGATCTTTCCGCCGCGGCGTCGCTTTAGAACATCCACCCTGGTTCCCAGTCGTTTCTGTAATCGTTCCTCAAGGTCTGACCGCAAGGGGACACGGGGGGTTCCCTTGCCCGGCTTACGCGCCTCGGCATGCGCTTGAACCAGCCGTTCAGCCTCACGGACAGACAGCTCGTCTGTCATGATCTGTTGAGCCAGATTCAATTGGGCCGCCGGTGTCATAAGCCCAAGAATGACTTTGGCATGCCCCAGTGAAAGCTGGTCCGATTCCACCATCTGTTGTATTTCATGGGGAAGTGACATCAATCGCAGCAGATTCGATACCGAGGAACGGTCGCAGGCTACTTTCTGAGCAATCGCGTCCTGCGTCAATCCGAACTCATTCAACATACGCTGATAAGCACGCGCCGTTTCCATGGGGTTGAGATCGTCTCGTTGGAGGTTTTCCACCAGCGCCAACACCATTGATTCTTGGTCGGATACGTTCCGAACGATTACTTGAATCTTCTGCATTCCTGCCAATTTAGCCGCTCTCAGGCGCCGTTCACCGGCGATCAATTCAAAAATTCCGTCACCCTTCCGGCGCACGAGAATTGGTTGGAGCAGGCCATTCTGCTTCAGTGAAGCAGTTAATTCTTCTAGCTCAACCTCGGAGAATTGCTGTCTGGGCTGAAACCGGTTCGGGACAATCGCCTCAAGCCGCAATTCCTGTACGTCCCCTCGCTCTGATTCCGCTGGTGTTCTGCCGGTCGGCAATAATGCGTCGAGACCTCTACCGAGTGCTTTTTTCTCCATGGACAACAAACTCCTTAGCTAGTGAAAGA
Organism: Nitrospira sp.; assembly: GCA_013696305.1. Classification (GTDB taxonomy): domain Bacteria; phylum Nitrospirota; class Nitrospiria; order Nitrospirales; family Nitrospiraceae; genus Nitrospira_A. Next base: position 7,593 of record JACCYV010000200.1, on the reverse strand, counting down.
TAAGCCTGGGCACCGGCTGACGCTGCGTTGTATATCAATGCCGGACGTCCATAACTCGGCGCCTCCGCCAGCGTGACGTTGCGTGGAATCATCGTGTGATACACGCTTTCCTTGAAATGCCCTCGAATCTGCTCGACAACCTGTCGAGCCAACGAGTTACGGGCATCGTACATCGTGAGGACTATTCCTTCGATTTCCAAGTCCGGATTGAAAGATTGTCTGAGCCGTTGAATGCTTTCCATGAGCCGGCCAAGCCCTTCCATCGCATAATACTCACACTGCACAGGAATGAGGATTGAGTGCGCGGCCACCATGGCGTTGATCGTCAGCAGTCCAAGGGCTGGAGGACAATCCAATAGAATCGTGTCATACCGGTCGACGACTTCAGTCAACGCCTCCTTGAGACGCTGCTCTCTAGCTTCCATATTGACTAATTCGATCTCGGCTCCGGCAAGATGCGAGTTGGAGGGAACCAGTGAAAGGCCATTGACCTCCGTCGGCATGATAAACGATTCAATGTTATCCCTGTTAATCAATGCCTCATAGATCGTTTTCCCCCAGGTCATCGGATCCACTCCCAGGCCACTCGTCGCATTGCCTTGGGGGTCTATGTCGACCAGGAGGACCGATTCCCCTTCTATCGCCAATGCCGCTGCAAGGTTCACGGAGGTGGTGGTTTTTCCCACTCCGCCTTTTTGATTTGCGACAGCAATAATTCGTGCCATTCAGTTCCATCAACCCTTTAAACTCAGGTAGGTAATCCACTGTTCCACGTGGAACAGCATTCACTTTATTTGCTTTGAAAATACAGACAACGTTCGGTGACCATACCCAGATGGAAGCTCATACTCGACTTCTTTGACCAAAGCAAGGCTATCGAGCTTGAAGTGACGCTCCACTTTGGACGCTCGGTATAAAACCACTTTTCCTCCCTCCTTTAGTGACTGCCCAAGAGCAGGTCCCAGGTTATCGAGCTTGAATGCTCTCACCACAATATAATCGAAGAGCCTCTGAATGCCGGGGCGATTCATGTAGTTCTCTAATTTGATTGTCGCGACCGTCGTGTGTTCAAGGCCAAGTGAGCCAATCATATATCGCAAAAATGATCCTTTTTTTTCGCTTGGCTCAAGCAGTTCAACGGATAGGTCTGGCTGTACAAATTTAAGAGGGAGGGCCGGAAATCCCCCGCCGGCCCCTACATCCAATAATTCAGTTTCTTTCTTAATCTCAATGACTTTCAACCCAGCCAGTGAGTCCACAAAATGCTTTACAATAATTTCTCGATCATCTTGGATAGACGTGAGATTGATAACTTTATTCCATTTCTTAAGCTCGCTGACATAGCGACAAAAACGAGGGATGGAGCCATCGGGGATAGAAATTGAAATGTCAGCTGCGGATTGACAAAGAAATTCTGCTATCTGAATTGGATCTTGTTCCACGTGGAACAATTACGCCAAACCGTAGAGGGGGTCAAGTCTAGTTCCATGGGCAGACGAACATTGGGTGAGCAAATGGATCTAGGGCCGAGTCTACTACGTGCACGTGGGTTGCCGTCGATACCTCTCGACGGCAACCAGCAGCAGAGAAATGGCAGCCGGGGTCACGCCGGAAATGCGTGATGCCTGGCCGATAGAAGCCGGTTTGACTCGCTTTAGCTTTTCCCGGACCTCACTCGAAAAACCAGGTATGCCGTCATAGTCAAACACTTCCGGAATAGATCGATGCTCCAATTTTTTAGATCGCTGAATTTGTTGGAGTTGCCGTTTGATATACCCCTCGTACTTGACTTCCACCTGAATGGCTTCCGCGATAACAGGATCATCGATATCAGACTTTCCGAACACCGAGACGATCTTTTCGTAAGTAAGGTCCTGACGCCTCAAAATCTCAGCGAGTGATTGTGTGGGTGCGACTGTCCCTATTTCAGATTCTTCCAGAAGTCGCATCACATCAGGTGTAAGTTTTGGCCTCGTGTCTTTGAGTCGTTGGACCTCCTGATCGATTGCAAACCGCTTCGCTTCAAGCTTGTTGTGGATCTCGTCCGTTACTAATCCGATCCGATGCCCGATTTCCATTAGACGAAGATCTGCGTTATCGTGACGGAGCAGTAGACGATATTCTGCACGCGAGGTGAACATGCGATAGGGCTCTCTCGCATCTTTAGTGATCAAATCATCAATCAACACGCCAATATAGGCCTGAGAACGGTCCAGCACCAACGGCTGATCACCTCGCAGCTTCAAGGCTGCGTTCACTCCAGCCATGATCCCCTGTGCTCCGGCCTCCTCGTAGCCGGAGGTCCCATTGATCTGACCGGCATGATAGAGCCCCTCGACTAGTTTGGTTTCCAAAGTATTGCGCAACTGGCGCGTAGGGAAGAAATCATATTCAACCGCATAGCCTGGTTTTAACATCGTAGCCCGCTCGAGGCCTGGAATCGTCTTCAGAATCGCGGCCTGCACATCGACCGGCAAACTGGTTGAAATTCCGTTGGGGTAAAATTCGTTGGTATCTAACCCTTCGGGTTCGATAAAAATTTGGTGCCGGTCTTTGTCGGCGAATCTGACGACTTTGTCTTCGATCGACGGGCAATAACGGGGGCCAACGGAATCTATTATGCCGCTGAATAACGGCGATCTATCAATATTTCTTGCAATTATTTCATGAGTTTGCGAATTCGTATAGGTTAAATGACAGGGGACCTGCGGCAAGGGAATGCGCAGGGTTCGATAGGAAAACGGCAGAGGCGGGTCATCCCCAGGTTGCGGGATCATGACGGAAAAATCGATCGAATCCCGATCGAGCCTGGGTGGCGTCCCAGTCTTAAGCCGTCCGACTTCAAAACCAAAATCTCGCATGCAATCAGACAGGTGTTCCGCTGAGGCTTCCCCTGCGCGTCCGGCCGGAAAATGGTTGAGACCGATATGAATCAGCCCCTTGAGAAACGTTCCAGAAGTCAACACGATAGCCTTCGCCTGGATATGTCGCCCCGTATCAGTCACCACGCCGGTCACGGTTCCAGCAAGGGTTAAAATGCGGTCGACGGTTCCACATATAATTTCTAAGGCAGGCTGGGCCCGAAGGGTCTGTTGCATGACGTCGCGATAGATTTTCTTATCGCATTGCGCGCGCAAGGCACGAACCGCCGGCCCCTTGCTGGTATTGATCATGCGAAATTGAATGCCCGCCTGGTCCGTGTTCCGCCCCATTTCTCCACCCAAAGCATCGATTTCTTTCACTAAATGACCCTTCGCAATCCCACCGATAGCGGGATTGCAAGACATTTGGGCGATACGGTCCGGATCCATGGTGAGCAAGAGGGTACGCGCGCCCATGCGAGCCGCAGCCAGGGCGGCCTCACATCCCGCATGTCCGCCACCCACGACAATCACGTCACATTGTTCGCTCACTGTGAAGGTCCTTTCATTTGCCAATGCAGAACTGCGCAAAAATTCGCTCCAGAATTTCATCGGTCGTGATGGCACCCGTGATTTCTCCCAAGGCATCGGCAGCAATGCGAAGATCCACGGCAACCAATTCTCCCGCGCTCCCGGCCTCGATCGATTGCGTAGCCTGTTCGACTCCCTGTAAGGCACGTTCGAACGCTGCCGCATGACGGAGATTCGTCACCAGGACCCCATCCTGAGACTCCAACCCGCTCGGCATCAATCGGCTGCGAATCGTCTTGCGCAAGTCATCCAGTCCGATCTGCGTTTTCGCTGAAATGTCGAGGATGCCTGCATTGACAGGGCAGGAGCGCGTGAGTTCCTCTTGTAGAAGCTCACGCGGCAAATCGCATTTGTTGACGACCAGCAACGCTCGCGCTGCTTCTTCACGAGCCAGCAGGATCTGATCGCTTTCCAACAAGGGCTGGGACCCATCCAACAGAATGAGGGCGAGATCCGCTTCCTCCCAAGCAAGCTGACTGCGGCGAATTCCCTCGGCCTCCACAGGATCGTCGGTCGGCCGAATGCCTGCTGTATCGAAGAATCGCACAGGAATGCCATCGATGCTGACCACCTCTTCCAGCATGTCCCGTGTGGTGCCGGGGACCGGCGTGACGATAGCACGGTCACTCCGCAACAAGGCGTTCATCAAGCTGGATTTGCCGACATTCGGACGGCCGAGAATTGCCACGGCGGCTCCTTCTCTCCACACCCGTCCCTCCCGGCCAGAATGGACCAATCGCTGCAATTTTATCCCGGTTTCTTCCAAGACTCGCATCAGTTCGTCTTGCCGTACAAACGTGATGTCTTCTTCCGAAAAATCCAGCGCGGCTTCGATATGCGCCAGGGCTACGACCAATGCCGATCGGACCTTATCCACATCGTGCGACAGCTCACCTCGTCGTTGCGATTGGGCAATCGTCAGGCTGCGTGCGGTCTTTGCGCGAATCGTATCGAGCACTGCCTCGGCCTGCGCGAGATCTAAGCGACCATTGAGAAACGCACGCTTGGTAAACTCGCCCGGCTCAGCCAGCCGGACTCCTGCGGACATTAAGGTCCGGCACAGCTGATCGAGTATCATCGGACCGCCATGGCACTGCACCTCGACAACATCCTCGCCCGTAAACGAGTGCGGCCGCTTCATCACCACGACGAGGGCCTCATCGAGGAAAGAATGTGCAGGCGGCTCTTGGACCAGCGGGAGGTGCTCGGCCATGCTCTGCGAACATACATCCGCCAGCGCCATCATATGGGTCCGAAGATGCTGAAGAGCTTTGCCCGAACGGAGACGAACGACGTGAGAAGCGAAGTCGAGGGCGCGGAGCCCGCTGATGCGGACCACGCCGATCCCCCCTTCGCCTGGAGGAGTTGCAATGGCACAAATCGTATCGTCCAGCGCGCCATGCATGACGCACCCTGTGAAGTGATTACTCGGCCGGACTGTTTCGTCGCTTGCCGTTACTCTTCTGTACTTTCGGCTCGTCGAGGGGCACGACACTACCTTCGGCTGCCGCAACTTGCCACTTTTTCGCAAACAGGCGCTCCGTCACCACCTGCTGCGTGATCGTGAGCACGTTATTGGTCAACCAATAGAGGACCAAACCTGCGGGAAAGTTCACGAACAGGAAGGTCATAAATACCGGCAGGAACAACATAATCTTGGCTTGTGTCGGGTCCATGGTCGTCGGGGTAATCTTCTGCTGAATGACCATCGTGGCGCCCATAATGATGGGGAGCACGTAGTAGGGATCTTGTACGGACAGGTCCTTGATCCAGAGCATGAACGGCGCCTGCCTGAGATCGATCGTCATATACAGAATATTGAACAACGCCACAAAGACCGGCATCTGAAGCACCATCGGCAGACAACCACCGACCGGGTTTACTTTATGGTCTTTATACAGCTTGATCAGGTCCTTGTTCAGCCGCTCCCGGTCGTCCTTGAGCTTCGTCTGCAGGGCCAGGACTTTCGGCTGGATGACCTGCATCTGCTTCATGGATTTGTAACTTTTGTACTGGAGCGGAACGAACATCAACTTGATGCACATGGTCAGGAGAATGATCGTAATCCCGTAATTGTGCGTGAATTCATACAGAAAGCGCAGCACATAGAAGATCGGCTTGGCCACCGCTTTGACCAACCCCCAGCTTCCGAAGACAAACCAACCGAAGTCGATCGTATCCTCCAAACCGACATTCAATAATTTGAGCGTGTCGTATTCCTTCGGACCGGCATAGAGCTGCATCGCCAGGGTCGAATCGTTCGCCGGTGCGGCAAAGCGGACGCCGGCCGATACCAACTTGTCCCCTTCCTTCTTGGCCAGGGCGGACGAGGCTTTCTGCGGCATCAACACGCTGAGAAAATACTTGTCCTGAATGGCCGACCACTTCACATCACCCTTGCGCTCCGCCTCACCGTCAGGTGTTTCCTTCAGTACCTTGTCATCGACGAATGAGGCTGACCCCATGAGTCCGATGAAACCTTCACCCCATTCCACGATGCCAAAGTTCGTGCCAAGCGTGACATCGACGGGCGCAGTAATCCCGTGAGTCCGGATGGCGATGTCCACCACATAACTCCCGTGGTGAAAGGTGAGTTCTTTCTCGACATCGACATCTTTCTGGACATCGTGATATCGGAAGGTGACGTGCCCGACAGGGTGGGCGCTATCGAGATGTGACAGGTCCTGAGTGACATGATAGAGGGCGGTTCCAAGGTCGTTGGTGATCGCCTGATCGCTGGTGGTCAGACTCAGGGGACCCTTGAACCTTCCACCGCTGTAAACCAGCTGCACAGGCTGCGGGCCCTGCTCGCCGCCGGTCGTGTACCGCTTCAGCTCCCAGGATTTGAGCACCGCGCCGCGATTGCTGAACTTGGCACGAAACAACTCCGTGTTAATCTCGACCGTTCGTTCCTCGCCGGCAGGTCCGGTCTCGCCCTGGGGGGCGACCGCCGGGACAGATGGTCCAACGGAAGGTACGTCGGCCGGAGGTGCAGACTTTGGGGAAACGCCCACAGGTCCGGCGGTTTTGCCGGCGGGGGCCGTGCGGTCTGCCGTGGAGATCTCCTGCGATGGCTCCTGAGGCGGCACCAAGCCCATGCCCTTGAGCAGATAGTCGTAGCCGATAATCACGGCCAACGACACGATGAGAAAGACGATGACGCGTTTTTCCATGAAATCTACGTGTGGGCTGGAAGCTGAGGAGTTGTTTTCATGTCGATCACCGGACCGGGTCAAACCCGCCGGGATGGAAGGGATGACATTTCAACAGGCGTAGCCCGGCCATCACCACACCTCTCACTGCACCATGCCGTTCGACGGCGTCTTGCGCATACACGGAACAGGTGGGATAGAATCGGCAGGCGGGCCCGAGCAAGGGCGAGAGGCATGCTCGGTAGACCATCAACAGCACGATGCACAACCATCTCACAGCGCGGACTCCCCAAAACGGGCCAATCGCTGTTTTTGTAATGTGCTTCGCCATAGGTTCTGCAGCTCTGAAAAAGGGAGAGTCAGACATTCTCGTTTAGGAAATACGAGAAAAGAATATCCCGGGGCCAATGATGGACGCACTGATCTTCCCAATTCCCGGAATAGGCGCTTCGCCCGATTTCGACGAACTGCTGTGCCAAACCGCCGCCCTATCACAATCCCGAACGCCGCCTCCTGCGACATATCCTGACAAACCTGGAGATTGAACGATCCCGTCGATACACGCCGTCCCGCCTTCTTGATGTGCTGGATGTCCCGGCTGCGCTTCAAGAAAAACGGCACAGGTCCTTGCCCTTGTGCCATGAACAACTTGCCTGCCTGTCACCGAGCTCGAACATGCTCAGAAACCCGGTGCCTCGCGTTATCCTTGAACAGACCGCTTGAGGCCTTCGCGCCCTCTCCTCCGCTCCAGTCATGCAAAACGATGGTACCCACCACGGGCAAACATCCACGACCTGGATGTTTGCCTACATGCAGATTGCGTAGCGGCAGGAAAACTCAGACGGTGAGACGGGCGCGGCCCTTAGCCCTGCGACGAGCGAGAACTTTTCGCCCATTTTTAGTGCTCATGCGCTTTCTAAATCCATGCTCTCGCTTGCGCTTGAGATTTGAGGGCTGTTTAAAAGTGAACGACATTGCGCACTCCTTCT
>JACCYV010000198.1 GCA_013696305.1 Nitrospira sp. | reverse complement strand
GTCAGGCGGGTGATCACCCGATCCACCTCGCTGTCGTAAATCTGAGAAATCCGGCGCAGCATCTCTTCCAGTTCACCGCTTTTTTCGCCCACCCCAATCATATGCGTGACAAGCGGCGGGAACATGCCGCTCCGTTTGAGCGGCACGGCAATGCTCTCCCCCTCGCGGATATTCTCACGCGCCTCCGTCACCGCTTGCTCCAGCACGCTATTGTTCATCACTCGCTTGGCCACATCCAAAGCCTCGAGAAGTTGTACGCCGCTCCCCAGCATGGTAGCCAGGGTGCTGGCAAGACGGGAAATCGAGACCATCCGCGCGACGGTCCCCAAAAGAGGAGCCTTCAGGAGCAGCCGATCGGCGCGCGCACGGCCGGTAGGCGTCGCGATGGCGCGCCGAAACGCGCCAACCAGCAACACGGCACCGCCCAGCAAGAGGATCCAATAGCGGGCCAGAAAATTGCTGATCGCGATCAAAAGAAGGGTCGGCCACGGCAGCGCCTGATGCAGATCCGCAAACACGGCCGTGATCTTGGGCACTACGAAGATCATCAGGAAAAACAGAATTCCCACTCCGACCACCAGCATTAACAAGGGATACATGATGGCGTTCGTCACCTGGTGCTTGAGCTTGAGCTGGTTGTCCAAGAACTCGGCGAGGCGGAGGAGAATCGGCTCCAATGTTCCGCTGGCTTCGCCGGCCCGCACCATATGCAAATAGATCGTCGTAAAATCACACGGAAAGGCTTCCAGCGCTCGGCTCAGCGCCTTGCCTTCCCGAATCTGCTCGCGCACTTCCGCCAGCAGGCTCTGGATGGATTTCTTCTCACTCTGCTCGATCAGGACGCCCAGCGCTTCAACCAAGGGCAAGCCGGCGGCCAACAGGGTCGCCAACTGGCGCGTCAGGATCGTCAGATCCTGAGAGGAGAGGACGGCTGAGCCTGCTTTCGCCGAGACTGGCAGGCCTCGGCCTACTTCCCCTTGTTGCTCCTCCACGACGTCAATGGGATAAATGCCGCCCGTTCGGAGCTTTTGGCGGGCGCCTTTGAGGCTGTCGGCATCAATGATGCCGGTCGTTCCCTGGCCGTCAACGCGCAAGCCTTTGTACTGATAGACCGGCATGTGTATGACCATGTGAGGGGATGCTCAAAATGGTCGGCCAACAAGGGCGCAGCCGAAGTCAAAGCCGCAGGCGTAGCCTCTGGGCCGCGTTGAGGGCTTTGACGAAGCGAGAACGAATTTGGAGACCATTTTGAGCATCCTGAGGTTACGTCACGACTTGCTGCTGCGTGATCCGTATCACTTCTTCCGTGGTGGTCAGTCCCTGCAGAACCCTGCCGACACCTTCTTGCTTGAGCGTGCTCATACCCTTCTTGAGAGCCGCCTCTTGAATCACCGAGGAGTCCGTTTTTGCCACAATCAATCGGCGGATCTCGTCATCGACCAGGAGGAATTCATAAATTCCGCTCCGTCCCCGATACCCGGTCTGTGTGCAAACCGTACATCCCATCCCCCGATACAGCTTGGGCCGCTCGCCGGCATCCCTGAGCCCTAACCTGATCAGTTCCTCGTCGGTTGGATCATATGGCTTGCGACAGGCGCTACACACCTGTCGAACGAGTCGTTGAGCAACAATGGCCACGACCGACGAGGCAATGAGAAAGGGTTCGATGCCCATATCGATCAGACGGGTCACCGCTCCGGCCGCATCATTGGTATGCAAGGTGGAAAAGACGAGATGGCCGGTGAGCGAGGCGTGGATCGCAATCTCCGCCGTCTCAAGGTCACGAATCTCCCCGATCATGATCACGTCGGGATCCTGCCGGAGAATCGATCGGAGCCCGCTCGCGAAGGTGACCTGAATTTTCGGATTGACCTGCATCTGGCTGATGCCCTGCAACTGATACTCAACCGGATCTTCGACGGTGATAATGTTTTTGTCCGGCGCATTGATTTGACTCAGCGCGGCATAGAGGGTCGTGGTCTTGCCGCTTCCGGTCGGGCCTGTGACCAGAATAATCCCGTGACTGAGCTGAATCAGTTGCCGCATGACCGACAACCATTGCGATGAAATCCCGATGTCCGAGAGGTTCAACAGGCGGTTTTCTTTTTCCAGCAGGCGCAATACGACCCGCTCGCCATGTGAGGTCGGCAAGACTGAGACCCGAAGATCGACATCCTTGCCCGCGGTGCGAATACCGAACCGCCCGTCCTGCGGAAGCCGCTTTTCGGCGATGTTCAGGCCGGCCATGATTTTTAGCCGGGCGAGGATGCTGGCCTGTAGACGCTTGGGCGGCGAGAGGACCGGGTACAAGACGCCATCGATCCGATACCGCACCACCAATCCCTTCTCATACGATTCAAAGTGAATATCGCTCGCACGTTGCTTCACGGCTTGGAACAAGAGCGAGTTGACGAGCCGGATGACGGGTGCTTCATCGGTGGCATCCAGCAAATCCTGAGGCTCATTCAGCTCGTTGGCGAGTCGATCCAGATCGTTATCGGACGAGAGCCCCTCAATCACCTGCTCGGCCGTCCCGGTGGCGGCCTGGTCATACACCTGATTCAGACAGGTCACTAATGCGGTGGGCGTTGTCAGTGCCGGTTTGACGTCGTGCCCCAGCAACAGCCGGAAATCGTCCAACGCGGCAGTTTCCAACGGATCGGTCATCGCCACCAACACATGGTCGTCTTCCTGATAGACCGGCAGCATTCGGTAGCGCCGAGCAAAGCCGATCGGAATTTTTTGGATCAAGGTCGGATCGACCATTTTGCTTTCCAAATGCGGCATCCACGGAAGGTCGAGCTGGATAGACAGCGCCTGTAGCAAGTCCTCTTCCCTGATCAGCCGTTGCTTGACTAACAGCTCGCCGAGCAGTCCTCCCTTCTCGCCTTGCGTCGTGAGGGCCTCTTCCAGTTTTGACGGGGCGAGAGCGAACTTGTCGCAGAGGATCCGTCCCAGGAATGGTTGTCCATACGCCACAGTCATCGCTCCGGCTCGTCCGGCTTCTTGCTTGCAGCCGGGGCGGATCGCAAAAGGCGATCCGTGATGCGCTCCACTTCCGCCGATTCCTCGATACGATTCTCCTGCAACAACGGCTCCATTTCCTGTCGCTTCTTCGTATTGAGATTCACCATCTCTTTCTCGTCCTGAATCAGATGCGGGGTCAGAAAGACCAGGAGATTAAGCTTCTCCACCGCTTGTGACCGGCTTTTGAACAGCCAGCCGAGGCCTGGAATATCGCCGAGCAGGGGGACCTTCCTTTCGTTGAAGGTCACATTGTCCCGCACCAACCCGCCCAGCACGACGGTCTGTTGATCCACCACGACGGCGGTGGTCTCCATCGCCCGTTTCGTCGTGGTGGGACCGACCGGGATAGACGCGCTGCCGGAGCCGATCGTCTGCGCCACGTTCTCCGCGATCGCTGTGATTTCCTGTTTTACCTCGAGACGGATCAGTCCGTTCTCCAGCACTTGAGGTGTGATCTCGAGCGTGACTCCCACATCTTTCCGCTCGATCGTGACCAACGTCCCGCCGGTAATCCCTTGGGCCTGGCCGGTGGGAAACGGCCGGTTCTCGCCGACTATAATCTTGGCTCGTTGATTATCGGCGGCGAGAAGCTGGGGGGTGGACAAGATATTGGCATCCGTCAAAGACATGAGCAGTTGTAGGAACAGTCGAACACTAGGCGTGTTCAGCACATTGACCTGTTGGCCGACCGTCGAGCCCGCCCCGCTCAACGACTGCGCGATCGAGGCAATTTCCTCGGGGATACGGTTCACGCCGATTAACGCCAGAAGGGAGCCATCTTTGATGGCGGCCAAGCCCTGGACCGGATCCACGCCAAGTAGGCGCAGTCGATTCACGCTGACCTCCATGATGACCGCTTCGACGAACACCTGATTGCGGCGCGTATCCAAGGACTGAATCACCGACACGAGCCGGTCAAAGTCCAGTTTGGTGGCGGTTAAGATCAGTGAGTTTGTCGGCTTATCCGCAAAGATCTGCACGGGTCCTTCGAATTCACTCGCCGACCGAAGCGGCGGCCGCCCCCCGGCCGTCGACAGAGTCGGGTTTTGCGACCGCGCCACTACGTTGGTCAACACCGCTGCTGTGTCGGCGGCGGCCGCATTCTTCAGCTTGTAGACATATACATTTCGCTCCGGTGGCACCTCGACGGTTTGAACGATCTGAATCACATCCCCTTTGGGGAGAGCGACCAGTCGCCTCACCTCTAAGGCAGCCAGAAACAGCTTGTAGGCCTGCGCGACCGTGACCGTATGGGGCGAGAAGACCGTGATTTTTCCGGTCACACGCTCATCCAGTACAAAGTTTTTTCCCGTCAATTCGCCGATGAAGCGTACGAACACGGCAAGGTCGACATCATTGAAGTCTAGCGTGACCCGCGTCGCCCCATTCGGTCCCTTCGCCTGGCCCAGGCCCCAGCCAGGCGCCAAAACGTGGAGCCCAACAATCAGCGAAAGTGTTACGCCAATTCTTGTCACGATGCCAAACATCGATTTATCCGACTTCGAGGTCAAATGAATCATCCGCTACTAAATTTGCGCTTCTAACGTCCTGGCTCCGACTTTCGCCACATTCTTCTCAGAAGAGAATTCACCCTCTCCCCCGCCCGGGAGAGTTGAAGGTGAGGGAAACGTTCCTATCGGAGTTCATAACTCAGCGTCGTCTTACGCTCATCCCGTATGAGATCCAAGGTCACCATTCGTTCATCTTTGACCTGTTGAAAAAACGCGAGCAGCATGCCGGGATCGCGCAGTTCGATCCCGTTCAAGCGTTGCAGCACATCACCCGGCCTGAGCCCGATTTTCTCGTAAAAGCTTTGGGGCGCGAGGCTTTCAATCCGCCATCCGTCCTGTTTGCCGTTCACATAGAAGGCCGAGGCACGCGCTTGTGACAGAAGCTTCGGGAGGTCCGCCATACTTTGCGCCACCTCGCGCCGATCCAGCACTCGCTGCAAGGTAGACCCCATCCCTACTGGGGCCACAATTACGGCTGCCTGAGCCGCCGGTGGTCTGACCGGCATTCCCGTCACCAGTTGCAAGAGTTCCTCCTGCATCCCTTGCCGGATCAGGATCGCGTCTTTTCGAATCTCACCAATCTCCCCCACGGCCGGAATCAAATCATGGAGATGGTAGAGAGCCTGTTTTTTACTGCCGACTTCCTCGACGACCGCCATGCTCACCCTTGCATCTCCGGCCACCGTCCCGATCAACTTGACCTTTTTGGCCGCATCAATCGGCGGCCCCGGCGATGAGGTCGTCCCGACCTGGCCGGTCGAACCCATTCCCCTCGGCCCCAAGCCCGACAGTCCCGAGGTCTGCGGCCGACCGAACATTCCGCTCACCAGAATCTCCTCGGCGAGTCGTAGTCGATCCACGACGGGAACGAATCCATTCCCTGGCCTCGGCGTCACGAGCCCCACGTCAGCACTCCGTGTCAGGGCATGCGCTACCATCAAATTAATGAGATGAGCGATAAAAAACGCCGCGGTCGTCAGAAATGCCGCAATCAGCAAGCGCCGGCGCATCGCGATCTTCAACGTACTCACGGGGTTGAGGCTAAGGTCGAGTTTGAGAAAGGAGCCATATTACTCTTCCTGCAGCCTTAACTACAGTCTGCTCTTAGCTCTATTCATGGCGGCTTCTCCTCCAACCGTCGCCACGCCGCTGTGCCGGGTCTCAGTCGCTCTCGTTCGTGACGCGTCCTGCAGGTTAAGTCGATCGTTATTTCGGACGAGATACGCTTCACGAGGACCATGTCATGTGGCGGTTTCGTCACGAACCCTCATGAATGATGCGGGGCTAAAACCAAGTTCCCAGAGCGATCGCGCCGCCCAGCAGCGCGACGCCTGCTGCGGAAACAACAGGCAACAGCCTGGTCACGCGATTGAATCGCTCCACTCGGCTCACGACCTCGCCCAGGTACACCATAAGGAGTCCGATCACAACCAATGTGGCCGCAATGCCTGCGCTGAACGCCACGATCAACAGCAGTCCAAATGCCACTTGATGAAACGCGATCGCGCTGAGCAGTACCACCAAAGCCGATGGACACGGAATGATGCCGCCGGTAATCCCAAGTCCCACGATCCCCTTGAGAGAGCCGGTCCCACCCTCGTGGTGATGGTGAGAATGGTGGTGATGATCGCCATGATCATGCTCATGATCATCCAGGTGTTCATGGGAGAATGGTTGCCGGGTCCATATGGACCGCCACCGTTGGCGGAGGAGCATCAATCCCATGACAAAGATGGTCAAGCCCGAGAAAAACGCCAGCCAGGGATAGAGCTGCTCCGGGACAAAGAATTTGGAAAAATACAAAGTCGCCAAACCCAATAAGAAGACCCCGATCGTATGGGACATGGTCACAGTCAAGCCCAGAAGTAAGGCGTGATAGGCGGTCCCCCGAGAACCCACCAGGTAGGCGGCGACCACCGTCTTCCCATGTCCGGGGGAAAGCGCATGAACCGCGCCCAGCCCGAAGGCGACCAGGAGGGAGAAAAGAATCACCGGTGCAGCCTGGGTTTGAGGCGTAATGAGTGAAGTGAAGGTGTCACTCCACCGTGTCTTGAGCGGGATGGATGTCAGGCTTGCGCCGGACGAGGTTCCTTCTCGTACGGCTCCGCCGGTGACTGTAAACCGGGTCTCCACAATCTGCGGCGGACTCTTGATCTCGTCCTCAGGATACGCACGCAGCTCTCCCCCGCTTTGAGGCAGCATCGAACCTATCACGCTGATACCCGATCCGCCGGCCACCGCCATTTCCTTCCATCCGGCACGCCCCGGATAGTTCCGATCGCGATAGAAAACCTCAACTGGCTTGCTCTCACTGCTCGTCATCGTGGTTTCAGAAACGGTGGCCCGATAAAGAACCGAGATCTTGATCGTGGGAAGCCCTCCGGCTCCCGGCGTATTCGTTAGTTCGTACCGAATCGGGACGAGGGCCCGTGGCATCCCCTTCACCTGCAAGAACAATCCGTCGGCAAGCATGCGAGATTTTTCGGACATGTAACGTTCCCGTTCCGACTCGCTGATAACGCCGTTGCGATCCCCGTCCAATATCTGCATCTCCTGCAAGGTCGGGATTTCGGCCAAGTCCAAGACGTATCGCACGTTAATCTCACGCCCGTTCACTTCGAGCCCCGAGTAGTGATTGATCGAAAAATTTCCCATCGGATGGGCATCGACGGTGTTCATGGGCACCCCCAACCAGACAGCTAACAGCATCATGACGGACAGCCACATCATCGAACCGCCGGGCCTCCTGTCCCGTTTTTAGCCGGCCCTAGTTCTTCCAGGGCTTCTTGCGCCGTCTTGCCCTGAAAAGGATGGAAGTAGGGATTGATCTTTAGCGCCTGTTTGAGAAATGTCCTCGCTTCTTTCCGATGTCCGACAGCCAGGGAGATCATCCCGGCATGGAACAAGATCCGGGCATTTTTGGTACCGAGCTTCAGTGCGTTCTTCACCGCCTCCTGGGCTTCGGGGTATCGGCGATTGTGGTAGGCCACCCAAGCGAGAATGTCGTAAGTGTAAATATCCTTCCTGAGTTCTAGTTCCTTTCGCGCAAGCCGCTGGGCTTCTTCCAAGTTCCTGCCGTGATCGGCATAGAACAGGGCCAGATCGCGATTATAGAGGACCTGATTCAGCCGGTCTAAGTGCGCGATATGCTCGATCAAGGTGTATTGCTGCTCCGCTTTTTCTGTTTGACCCATTTCCCAATAGACGTCGCCGAGCGCAGAAACGTACTGCGGATACGGAACGATATCGATCGCCTGTTGATAAAGACCCGCGGCTTCGGCCCACTGCTGCTGAGCTTCGCGAACCTTGGCCAGACCTGCCAGTCCGCGATGGTACGCGGAGAAGGATTGCAACGAGGAGGCATACTGTTCTTCCGCCTCACGCCATTGACCCTGATTGAAGAATTCGTCACCCAATTCGACTTTGCACCACGCGGTATACTCTCCCATAGGAGTTCCGGCTTGAATCGCCATTCGCCAAAGCTCCATTGCGCCAGCCGGATCCCCGTAGAGCGATCGAAGATGAGCCGCCCGGCTATAGGAGCCTTGGTCGGGGCGAAGATCGACCATCTTTTGCGCGTAGGTCAGCGCCTGTGAGTAGTCGCCCATCTCCAAATGGGCATCGCTCAGCACACCATAGTTCCAACTGTCGTTCGGCCGCTTGCTCCTCGCCTTTTCCGCCCACTGAGCTGCGTCCCGAAAGTCATGCTTGAAGAGGGAGACCCAGGCCTGCAAGCCCAAGGCTGTCGCATTGCCTGGTTCCTGCCCGAGAGACTTAGTCAACAGCTTCTCGGCGCGCGTAAAGTATGAAGCATCGCCGTTTTCCCGCGCCTTCTGAATATACAAGCGCGCTAAACGATTTCGAATGACGGCCCGCACCGGTTCTTTGGCGGCCTGCGCTTCGAATACGCGGATTTGCCTATCGGTGAGCGAAACGGTCTCCGGCAGATCGGGCGAGGCGGCTGTGGAAGAGGGCGTTTCTCGTTCAGGGAAACCGGCAACACAAAACACGCTGATGGCACAAGTGGCCCAAAAAATCTGGGGCAATCGAAAAGTCATGATGGGAAAGTGGCCTTGATTGTGACGATTCCTCGCCGGTCAGTGAAGCGAGGACCGGGATGCCTCTAGTGGCTGTCCCGGTCCTCCATCTGCCGCTGCAGACGCTTATGGCAGCTACTCTCCTGGATCGATATGGCGGCGGTCCCGTCCGTCGTGCGGGGTGGGAAGGAACGGGAAGACGGTCGAGATGCCATTCGATGTTATGTTGGACCCCGGCGTTCCGATGTTGAAGTTCACCCCGTCGCCGAGATTCGGCGTGGCCGGGTTGATCAGCGCCCCTGCCCCTACTCGAAGGAATAGATCGAGGACATCATCGTTCGGCCGCCGCCCGTTCGGCCATCCGGCTAGATCGGGCGTGGGGGCTCCGCTTGCATCGTGGGCCAGCGGTCCCAGTCGTTTCTGATTCGCCGGCGCGGTGGGGGGTACGGTTAAATCCACGCGCAGCAGTTCCGTCAATTGGTCAGAGGGCGCGCCGCCGCCGCAGACTGCCGGACCCGGGCCGGGGGGATAACGCAGCAGGGCATTGACCAGGTCTTCTCGATTCGCGGTCGGGAAGTTGGTACCGAAGACTTGGTTGATGGCTGCGACAACCGCCGGCGTACAATAGGCCGACAGGAATTGCGCCTCGTTTTCCGGTTCGCCTGCGTTCCACCTATCCTTCCTATCGGTCGGGATGATCAGCTCGTTGACCAAGGGATTACCCATCCTGGAGACCTGTGCGAACCGCCCCGCAGCCTGTCGGTTCCCGTTGTTACGGAGGACGGTCACCTTCGGCCTGCTGGTGCTCGCATACCCTCCGATCACCCGATTACCGTTCGGTCCTTCCACGGCGCTGATGGGGATTTCGAGTGCGATCGTGTTGATGTTGAACCCACTGAACGTGTCCCGGGCCGCACCGACGAGGGCGGAGTCGTTGGCATCTTCCGCCGGAGACAGAATCGGTCCCGCATGTAGATTCAACGTATCGAAGATCGCTCCCAGATCGATGTAGAAGGTCTCGTCCCGTTGACCGGCGAAGACGCGACCGCCATTACTGAGCGGGAAGATTCCTTGCGCCGCCAAGGCCTCATAATTGGGCATGGTTCTCGGCCCGACATTGGAAGGGACGGCAATCCCTTGACCGATCTGTTGCTGCCCCCCACCGTAGTGCACTTCCGTGACGGTGTAGGTTTGGCGAAGGATCAATCCTGCCGCACCTCCGCCATCCAGCGCCGTGATGGGTGGGATGGCGACATAGGCGAATGGGAAAACATTGCCGGGCGGTCGAATTTCCGTTTTGAAGCGGATTTGATAGGTAATGTTTTGCGCAATATTGTTTTTGTTCGTATCCAGATGGATCTCGTAGAGCACATCATCGGCAAAATTGAAATAGTTGGGAGCAGCGCCCGGTTCCTGACCGGGGATGACATTCATGACCAGGATCACCTTGTCCGGATCTTGCCAACTCCGAAACATGTAGAAATCGGTGTTGTCCGCCGTCGGATCACTTGCAATCAGGGGCGCCTCGCGATGGCTGGCGGCAAACACCGGCGAAGCAAGCAACAGCAACAGCAACATGCAACTCAGCTTTCGTATTGCGACGAACATATGTCTTCCCTCCTAGTTATGATCGATGCAAAATTTGCCTCGGCCCGGGACGCTGGACTCAGCCCGGGGGTCTTTGTTGACGCGAGTCGGACTCCGACTCTCCAGAGCTCACCAGGCTTGCCTCTTCACCTGTTAACTCGTCCGACTGCGATCTCATGCTGTCGACGGCCCTCGCCCCTCCACCGGTAAACTTCGGACCAGAAGGGGAATCCCCCCCCGAGCAGCCAATCACCAGGCCTGCCCCTAACACCAACACGAATGGGAACCAGATCTGTGCCTTCATTGAAATGCCTCCTTTCGACGATCTCAGGTCAAGATAAATCACGCCAGGCCATAGAGGATGCTGCTTCCTAAGGCCAGGCTGGCGAGCCCCGCCACCGCCCTCATGGCGCGATGGACTTGCCCCCCACCCTTCGGAGTCAGCGCAAACGGGACGGTCAATATGGCGCCTAACACGACCATACCGCCGATGGACCCCGCTCCGAATAGGAGGAGGTACAGCAATCCATCCATTACGGTATGGACAGTTGACAGGACCAACAGAGAAACCAAGGCGCTGCCTGCTAACCCGTGCACCATGCCGATCGACATGGACTTGTACTCCAATCGAAACCGATGCAAGTGACCGTGAGAAGTATCATCTCGATGGGAATGAACATGAAGATGCTGTTGTCCTTCTTCATGATCGGGATGACTATGAGGATGAACATGGAGGTGTTCCCTCAACAGAGAGAGACCCACCGAGAGTCCGAGCCCGACCAACATGGCACCGACGCACGCTTCGAAAAACCTCGCCACGTATTCCGGGATCGCGACTTTGAAGCCGAGCACCGCCAGTCCGATCAGCAATAGGACGATCGTATGCCCAATCCCCCAGTAGGCACCTATCACACAGGAGCGCCAGACGTTGCCATTCTCGCTCGTCAGCGTGGAAACCGCGACGATATGATCGGCGTCGAGCGCATGACGAGCCCCCATGATCAGGCCCAACATAAAGATGGAAAGACTGCCTGGGTCGAATAGGCTAGACATAGGCGTGCACCACTCGAGCTTTCTATTCTTCAGATCGTTACATCTACGGGACGGCGGCCAGCGCAACGCCAAGCCGAGAAACCCGCTTCTCGACTATTGCTTGACCTTATGCAGATGGCATGCCGTGGTCGGCTCATGAATGATGTTCAGGCGCACGAAAAAGGGCGGCACTATCAAATGCTGGGGGAAAATGTTGTTGACCGTGAAAGTTGTTGGGATGGTATGACAGCCTGGTGGTTCGCTGTGCGGCCGACATCCGTGCAAGTTGTAAAATTCCCCGACGATGACAATCGCGCATCCGTCGCTCATCCTTCGAACGCCCCCTAAAGAGACGGGGTAGAC
>JACCYV010000191.1 GCA_013696305.1 Nitrospira sp. | reverse complement strand
GCTCTACAGCGGCAGACGCACCATTATCGCGTCTACGAATCGAGCCTCAATTGCTTTGATCAAACGGGTATGTTATGCCATGTGCCTGCCACTGTTCAGGCAAATTCTCATATACACCATATTCTTTCTCGCAGACACCCGAGCATTCTCTCTGCCATGCTCGCCTGGTTTGTACCGACCTGCCGGAATTCTCTGCCTATCACGGAAAAACATTCCTATCAGCCCACAGTGCGTGCCATAAACGAAGCTCAAGTCCTGTTCTGCTCTAGCTCTCCCGTGCAGAGCAACCAGACAAATCAATTTCTCTACTTCGTGATTCACGAAGGGGCCCTTCTCTGAAGTGTTCATGAGTCCTGGCAGGGGAGCCGACCCATGGAACACATGGTTATTGTGCAACTCCTGTCTTTCAGGGTAAT
Organism: Nitrospira sp.; assembly: GCA_013696305.1. GTDB lineage: Bacteria > Nitrospirota > Nitrospiria > Nitrospirales > Nitrospiraceae > Nitrospira_A. The sequence goes on along the minus strand of JACCYV010000191.1, from coordinate 2,420 downwards.
CGAGTGGACCAGGTCCCTTATCGTGCCATTACAAATTCAATGAATGCTTTCAGTGCCTGCGCGGAGATTGGCGAGGTCACCGGAATGAGGATCCGGCAACACGGCAGCCATGGCCTTCTCGGACTGCTGCTGGTCGGCTGCTTGTTGACGCTCCCACTTGAATCGGAACAGGCATTCGGTTTGGAAAAATATGGGCGACCTCTTCCTTCAATGGACGAGCCGGAGCACGAAGCCCCTGAAGAAGAGACGTTATTCGGGGGTTATCTGCTCACTGGCGCCTTCGTCAAAAATCCGACCTTCGCCGCCCGACCTGACAATACCGGTTTGGTCGGCATGCGACACATGCTGCACTTGGAGACGAATCTCTATAAGCAGTACCTCTCCTTTTACACCGATCAGAATTTTTTCTCTGACCGCACCGACGGGTGGATCAAGCTGTCGGAATGGGACGGCACCTTCGCGTTAACCGGTGCTCTCGATCGATTGAATTGGCGGCTGCAGTACGAGCGTGATGCGCCCCTCGATCGCCGTGGCCTCAAACAGGTATACGCCGACGCCCTGGTGACGGCCCGCTTCCAAGCCGTGCAAGACTCCCCCTGGTGGCGGCGCACGTTTCCCGATCAGAATCTCACGGCGTATGCCGGTGCGGGCTGGTTGTTTCACAACAGTCAATATTTTGCGCGTCCCAATAACACCGGTCGCGCTCTGTTCCGCTACGTGGCCCACGCCGACCTGGATGTCTATAAGAACAAAGTGGTGATTTATGGGGATATGAATTTCTTCACCGATCGTGAGGCCGGTAACACGCTCAATCCCTCGGAGCTCGACTGGATCGTAGGCATTGCTGTCAGATGGAAAGATGCGGAGCTGGCCTTCTACCGGGAAGAAGACCGGCCGCTGGGTCAATCCGGTCTGGTCCAGAAGTACTTTGCCGTACAGCTGCGTTTTGCCTTTGATGTGTCTAAGGGAGCGCTGGAGCGAATGGGGCTCAAACGGTAGGGAAGGATCTATCGACCGGCAAGGTGATCGCGAACTTCCTGTACGTACGTTTTGAACGGGTCCGCCATAAAAAATGGCGAAGCTCCCCGCAATTTAAAATTCGACCAATTGATAATGTAGTCGCAGGCCAGGCGGTCATCGGGGTCGACTGTCTCGTCTCCCTTGGTGTCCGGAATGCCGCTGGAAAGAACGTGACGCAACAACTCACCCCGGCCGAAGGCTCGCGTGTTACGCGGCGGATTGTCCTGTGCCAACTGGACGACTCTGTCGGTTGTAAGACGCGGCCCGCGCCCCTCGTCTTCAAGGCCATAGCATAATCCCCGTTCTGGATGCAGATTGTGATATTCCAGATCAAGACTCTTCAACATCGGATTGTCCCAGCCGACCTGTTCCGCCTCCTGATAGGTCTCCAAGAGCCACAACTTCGAAGCCCAATCGATCCGGCCGACTAATGTGGCATATTCGCCGCGCAGGTCGGTCAGAACGGCTTCCCATTGCTCCAGCACCCAATCGGTCTCTACGTCCTGACCCTTGCAATGACGCTGTGCCGCAGCAAGAAATTGCTCCTGAACATCGAGGGCGGAAATCGACTGCCCCGACTCCAATCGCACGATCCACTGGCGATCCGGGTCGCGTGAAATATCCTGCATTGCCTCGACCGGCTCGACGATACCCAAACCTCTCGGCGCCTGCCCCGCTTCAATCAGTTGCAGGACCAGCCCGGTCGTGCCCATCTTGAGCGCCGTGGCATACTCCGCCATGTTGGAATCCCCACACAGCAGATGGATTCGGCGGTACTGATTGGGGTCGGCCAGCGGTTCATCCCGTGTATTGACGATAGCCCGGTTGTGTTGCACCCATTCAAAAAAGTCATTCACGATATAGTCGGCCCGTTGAGAGATCTGAAACGGCACAATCGCCCGATCCTGCGCATCTCGCAGTCCGGGACGATGGAGGATGAGTCCTCCAACCTGTACCCATTCGTTAGGATCGCTCGCACACCCGATCCGGCCGGACCCCGTAAACACCTGACGAGTCACCAAGAAGGTAACCAAGGGACCAAGGCCTCGCCTGGAAAATGGGAATTGTCGAGTGACGAGATAGTTTTCATGCGAGCCGAACGTCGCATCGGTATCATGATCGACGTTGTTCTTGATGATCGAGACCGTGTCTTCCAGTCTCAACGCGGACACCGCATTCTGGATGATCCGATCTCCGGCGCGGTCCGATGCGACTAGGTCTCCCAAGGTGGTACATTCGGGCGAGGCATACTCCAGGTGCCCCATGTCGATGTAAATGCGCCCGGCATTGGTCAAGAACCCCCCGTTGCCGGGTGGCTCATCGTGGCCTCGATGGTGAAGATCCAGCAGCCCGCGTCGATCAACATGAAAAATGTGATCGCGAATACGCTGAGCCACCCA
>JACCYV010000104.1 GCA_013696305.1 Nitrospira sp. | reverse complement strand
ACATGCTGAATCTGTTTTCACACACACCTCGATCCGACGGTGTCGTCATCACAGGCGCCTCCACCGGCATCGGCGCCGCCTGTGCCCTCGCGCTCGACAAACTCGGCTACCGTGTCTTCGCGGGTGTGCGTCTTCAGGCCGACGGTGAAACACTCCAACGCCAAGCCGGTCCGCGCCTGATGCCGATTCGCCTCGACGTCACCGACCCAGCCTCTCTCGCGGCGGCCAGTCACACCGTCACGGCCATGATGGGCGACCACGGCCTCGCGGGCCTGATCAACAATGCCGGGATCGGCGTCGCCGGCCCCATCGAAGTGTTGCCCCTCGCCGACTGGCGCCGTCAATTCGAGGTGAATGTGTTCGGTCTCATTGCCACCACTCAAACGTTTCTTCCATTGATCCGCAAGGGTCGGGGACGCATCATCAATATGGGGTCCATCGCCGGCCGCGCAAGCATGCCCTTCATGGCCCCCTATGCCGCGTCGAAACATGCATTGGTCGCGGTCACCGACGCCCTCCGCATCGAACTGCAACCGTGGGGCATCCGTGTGGCGCTCATCGAACCCGGCGCCATCGCCACGCCGATTTGGGGAAAGACCAGAAAGGAAGTGGATCGGTGGGATGCATCCTGGAGCCACGACCTCAAAGCCATGTATCAAGAAGGCTTCACCCGTGTCAAAGAAGCGGCGACCGCCGCCGGAGAACAGGCCCAGCCGGCTAAAGTCGTCGCCGACGCTGTGACTCATGCGCTACGATCCCGCTGGCCTAAATCTCGTTACCTCCTAGGGTCGGACGCGGCCATCCGCGCGTATCTGGCGTTACTCCTTCCGGGCCGCCTGAACGATTGGCTCATCACGAAGATCGTCAAACTTCCCCCCCGTCGCTGACGGGCCTCAGCGCCGCGTCACTCGATTCATATCAATCACCTGTCCCTGTGCATCGAGATAGACGGATACCGGCTCGTTAGGAGCCAACTGCTCGATCGCCGGCTGAAGCAAGGGCCGCACGGGAAAGGTCTGAATCTCATCGATCTTGATGCGAAGGCGCACTCGCCCATCCCCGATGGTCACAAACGCGCCTTCCACACGCCGCTGCGGGGCCTGTGGGGAAGAGCCGGCTGCCAGTTCGCGAGGCTTTCCTAAGGAAAAGACATCGACGAGGAGGTAGGCTCGATCCACGGCAAAATCAGCCGTTTCGCCGACCTCCAGGGCCGCAAGCTTTTCCATGGTGACGCTACGCGCGTAAAACCCGACATCCCGCCCCGTATCGAGGCGAATCGTCACGCGCTCTTTCTCGGGATTGAACGGCTTTCCCAGAGCACCCCGAAAGATTTTCGTCGGCGAGGTTTCGGCGGGACGCTGATAAGTCACAATGTCATCCCGATCGTTCACCATAATTTCGACCGGCCCACCGACCTGCAGCCTGCGAGCTTCGTCCCCACCGGCTTCAATCGACAGGTACCGCGGGGTTCGTTCGCCGGTTTTGACCTCCACGCGATCGCCGGTAATGCTGCTGATCACACCTCGCACCAGCCTCGCGCTCGGCAAGATGCCCGGCATTGGTTTCAACTCCTCAATGCTGAGCCCATGCATGAGCTTCGCTGAGCTGCCGCACCCGGCAATCAAGCAGGCCATGACAATCGCGCCGGTCAGTATAACCAGCTCCATACGTATCGCGCCCATCGTCCCTCCTAGTTTCTTTCAGGGTCGATGATAAAACAAACCGGCGCTCTGACGCGAGGGTCTCCTTCAGACGAAAATTTCTTGGAGATCACAGGACACAACACAACAAGGCAGACAGGTCTGCCGGATAGGGCTTGCTTTACCCCGCGCCCGGGGCTTGTCCCTTCCCCTGCAGGAAGAGACAAGCGCCAGGAGCCAGGTGCGTGAGAGGCGCGCAGCTGGCTCCGAAGTACGGGCACGCTGGAAACGCACATCGCATAAATTAATTTTGCATGGTGTCTTTCTCGGCAAGGGAAAGGCAGGGCACGCACAACAGCGCATCGGGTTGAACCTGGAGCCGTTCGTAGGGAATGTCTGCACGGCAGCGGCGGCACCGACCATAGTCGCTTGTACAAATCAATTGCAGCGCGCGTTCGATGCGGCGGAGTTTGGCAATCGTCCGGACCTTCGCCAGCATGGCCAGACCTTTCTCCCGATCGACCGACGCTTGGTCGGTGGGATCGGGACAGGCCTCGAACTCTGCATCCGTCGTTAAAGAGGATTTCGAGCTGACTAAAAGGAGCGTCCGCTGACGTGTTAATTCAGCCC
>JACCYV010000173.1 GCA_013696305.1 Nitrospira sp. | reverse complement strand
GAAAAGAATCAGCAGGATGATGGCAAAGACGGCAGAGAGAGTTAGTTCAACGGTGAGGTTGTGGGTGACAAAGGGATATGAAAAGCCGGTCAATTTCTTAAGGATGATGGGGGTCCACCATTCCATTGGATTGCGATGCTGAATTCCGGAGGCATAGAAGAGATAGACAACCACAGTGGGGACAAGCGGCAGCAGGCCTAACAGGTCCCTGGAACGAAGAGCTCGCGTCCGCACCAGATCCAGGCCTGTGAGACACCCGATGGCAATTCCTAAAAAAATGAATGATGAAAGATGCGAGAAATAGCAGGTGAGCGCCAAGAGCGTCATGAGGAGCAGTCTGCCGACATTCCAATCGGAGCGCATTCGCAGCCACGCTGCAAGAGTGAGAAAGAATACACCGAGACCGAAAGTGTAGTTCACGAAACCATAGGCGAAAGTGTAATTGAAGGCAAAAAAAGTCGCTGTGAGCGCACTCCAATGTGGGCGTCCCATGACGACGAAGCCCAGAGCATGCAAGCCCACATTGAACAACACAATCATCATAGACAGGAAGATTTTTCCCGCGGTCTCAATGCTCACGACGTTCAATAACGGGGGGACGATCAGGTCAATGGCCAGGTTAGGAAAGAACCGCCAGTCCTGCTCGTAGATGCTGCGGTAGGACTCGGAGTCATTGTATTGATGTAGGATCTGCGCTCTGGCAAGGTGATTGGGAAAATCGTGCATCGCAGGATAGGCAGTGAACCAAATGGGGCAGAGCTGGATAACAAGCAGGAGTGCGAAGGCCGTATAATAAAACCGTTGGTCCCTAGTTTGAAAGATGGAACAGATACCAGACGAGATGTTGCGATACATGATGATGGTGTTCTTTCTGCTCCATGGGCGAAGTAGAGCTTGATCTGTAGGAATAAAGCATGATGTTCGAGGTAAGCGCAAGCGCCAAATAACCCACCCTCCGCATTTAAACCAAACCTTGAAACACCGATCTGAGCACTGTCTGCGGAACAAAGAGTCTGATTGGGCACGCCGCGAGGTTTGCCCTATTCATTTATTTATTCTAAGCGGTCTATTGCAGCCGTGCATAAATCGGGCGCATCGAGGCCTCCTGTCGGCATACGACAACTTCCACGGGTTGGAGACCCATGTCTCACTTCACACTGATTTAGCCGACAGCGAGTGCTGCTCTTTTGTTTAAGTCGCGCAATTCCCTTAGGGAACCGTACCCGATGACGCCGGCAGGATGTGACCATGGCGTGCGGGGTATTTTAGGAGACTGCTAAGGAAGTCTTTCAACCCTTACGAGCCGAACGATAGACGCGCTAATGCCAGCACGCTGACGGAGGCTGGGAGGACTGGGGATCAGGGGGAGGCGATGTTCTATGAGAGGTATCCCTAGTATCGCGCCGTTGCCAAATCGGTTTGAATAGAGTTAGCCATTGCATGTGCCAGCTAGGTCCAATCGAAGTTTACCCATCGGGATGCCTCAAGGCACAACAATATTGGAGGTGGTTATGAAAAGGGAAGTCAGCTTAGGATTGATGCTCGTCGGCCTGTGTTGCATACCAGTAGTCTCTCTCGGCCAGGAGCCCACGACGGCACCTCCTCCGCAAGCCGCGTTTCCACCGTCGGATAAGTGCACCACTGGTACACCTTGTCGCAATGTCACGGGAGAAGTTGTCAAGATTGAGGAATCCTATTGGATTCAGTTTCCCAATGGGCAGCAGACACATATACGGGTGAAGCCCGAGACGAAGATCGATTCCCGGGTGAAGGTGGGTGACAGCATTGCGGCACAATTGATGTCCAACGGAGACGCGGAGGCCGTGATCAAGTTGAGTGAGAAGCCACAGTCCGTCGAGTTGCCCAAACCGGAAAGAAACCTGAGTGACATGCGCTAGTTTGAGACTAGGGAAGCCAGCGCACGAATACTGTTTTTATCGTATGTGTATTTGGTAACGCAGGCTACGGTCTGCTGTGTCTGTCTTTTCACGGAAGGCTCCGACTGGCTGGATTCAACCGATCGGTGATGGGTTGGAAGAAGGTTAGGCGAACGAAATGCTCGACAGGTCCGGAGCCGCGTGCGACATTGGCTTGCCCTTTGGTGAGCTGACGTGCGGAAGGTTACATCGTGAGCTCCTTCCGCAACTTCCTCTCCTTCCTTTCCATCGTCCAGAATTGGGCAAAACAGGCTGTTGATAGCCTGTGCTTATCGACGGCGATGGCCGAAAGATCGGTTGCCGAAAGAGCGGGGACCGAACGATCTAGGGCTGGAATAAAAACGAGGACCGGGCTGGAATCGCGGGCCGGAATAAA
>JACCYV010000138.1 GCA_013696305.1 Nitrospira sp. | reverse complement strand
GTGCCGCAGTTCTTCAACCTGAACCGTCTGGGTACGACGATCCTCCGTGAGTTTTCTGAGATCCTCCCATGCGACATCCTTGCCGCGCGGCCCCAATTGGTCGCGCAGGTCGTCAAGGCTGTCCCGCAGAACACGAAGATCGTACATACATTTCCACCTTCGAAGCGGCGTGAAATTTAACACCGGATGCCGGCTTAGTCAATGAAACGGCGTATCAGTACTGGGGTGAGATGCCTATAAGATAGGCGGTTGACAATGCAGGGGGACGGCGGCACGATACCGGTCATGAAGCCGGTCTCTAATCCACCCAATCCCTTTGAATTCACCCGGCGTGAGGGTCTGGAGCCGTCGCCGCGCGTTGAAATCCAGCTCTTTGAAGACGACACCAAACAGATATTGAGCCGGAACGACAGTCCGGATCTCCCGTTTCAGTGGAGCGTGAATCCCTATCGCGGGTGTTTCCACGCCTGTGCCTACTGTTACGCTCGTCCCTCCCATGAATATTGGGGGTTTGGCGCCGGAACCGATTTTGAGTCGAAGATCGTCCTGAAGCGCCGCGCGGCGGCTCTCCTGCGGCAGGCCTTCGCCAAACCGTCCTGGAAGGGCGAATTGATTGTGTTTTCGGGGAATACCGATTGTTATCAACCCATCGAAGCGACGCTTGGCCTGACGCGGGCATGTCTCGAAGTGTGCGCAGAGCACCGTAACCCCGTGAGTATCATCACCAAAGGGGCGCTGCCCATTCGCGACCTGGACGTATTCAGACAGCTGCATGAGGAAGCCTGGATTCAAGTCTATTTCAGTATTGCCTTTGCCGATGACGATATGGCTCGGGTGGTAGAACCGCAGGCACCCAGCATCAGCAAACGTTTTGAAACCATGCGCATCCTATCCGAGGCCGGTATCCCCACCGGGATTTCCGTGGCGCCGATTATTCCAGGTTTGAACGAGAACGACGTGCCCGAGATATTGTCGCAGGCCAAGGCTGCGGGGGCGACGAGCGCGACATGGAGCTTGCTTCGCTTGTCGGGGAGTGTGGAGGCCGTTTTTCTCGAGCGCATGCGCGAGGCGTTCCCCGATCGAATCTCGAAAATCATCCATCGCATTCAAGAGGTGCGGGGGGGAACATTGAATGACACCGCGTTCTTCAACAGGCATCACGGCAGGGGAACCTACTGGCGCTGTATCGAGCAGTTATTCAAGTTGGGCTGCCGGCGCGCCGGCTTTGCCAAGGACGAGAGGCCGATTCCTCAGACCTTCCGCCTGCCACAGGCCCAACAATCCTTGTTTGGAATGGAGGGGTCGTTGTGAAACATAACCCGGGCTTCTTGAGAGCGGTAAAAGAGGCCCAGCAACGTGTGCGTGAATGCACCGTCGCGGATGTCAAGGCCAAAATGGACCGGGCTGAACGATTCCATTTCGTCGATGTGCGCGAGGACAACGAATACGAACAGGACCATGCGAGGGGGGCGATCCATCTGGGCAAGGGTGTCATTGAACGGGATATCGAAACGGTACTCCCCGATACACAGGAACCGATCGTGTTGTACTGCGGGGGCGGCTATCGCTCACTGCTGGCAGCGGATAGCATCCGACAGATGGGCTATACCAACGTGATATCCATGGACGGAGGAATCAAAGCCTGGCGCACGGCCGGCTATCCTATCGAGAAGGGCCGTCGTCCGTAATATATGGCGTTTTCCAGACGGGAATTGTTCAACAACGCAGGGTTCGGTCTGCTTTTACTCCCGGCATTGATACGGTCGCCGCGAAATATTCTGAGTCACTTGCTCTTCGATCCGACTGGGCCACTGGTCGCTCCCAAACCCATCCCCGAAAATCCATTTATGCGAACCGGGAAATCTCCCGTGGCGATCGTCTATGGCAAAGACCCGCGACGCATGCTCCAACGCGCCATCGACCTCCTGGGTGGGATTGACCGATTGGGTGTACGCGGGAAACGTATTCTGTTGAAACCCAATGTCCTAAATGACCGGCCACCTCCCTCGACGACCAATCCGAAGGTTGTCGGAGCGATGGCGGAAATGGCCAAGGCGAGCGGGGCTGCCGAGGTCGTGGTGGCCGATGGATCGGGGATCATCCGGCTTCCGACATCCGCCAATATGACGAGCACGGGAATCCGGGCGGTGGCTGAAACAGTCGGGGCCAGAGTCCTGGCTCTGGAAGATGAACCATGGGTGCGGCTTGAGCCGCCGCAGGCCAAGGCACTCACGCAATTTTATTTCTCTCGGCCCGTCTATGAGGCGGATATTGTCATCAACATGCCCGTGATCAAAACACACCGGTTTGCCGAATTTTCCTGCAGCTTAAAAAACTTCGTGGGGGCGCTCCATCCACGGTATCGACCGTCGGTCACGTTTTGGACCGGAGACTGGCATGAACGCATTGCCGAGCTAAATCTCGCCGTGCATCCTACGCTGACAGTAGCGGACGGTACAACCACCATGATTGAAGGAGGTCCTACTTCAGGCACCGCGGCGCAGACGGATTTGTTGCTCTGCAGCGGCGACCGTGTCGCTATCGACCTGGTGGCGATTGCATTGCTGCGCTCATTCGGCACCTGGCCGAAGCTCCAGGGCGGCCGGATTGAGGACCAACGACAAATCAAGCGTGCGGCTGCGTTGGGGTTAGGAGTCGGATCGGGGCGTGATATCGAGGTGGTGAGTGAGGCGGTGGATCCGGCCCCACCAGCGTTTATTCAGCTGGTGGAGCATATTCGGCGGGATCTACACAGTGAGTGAATCTTACTTGTTCGTCCGATCAAACTCCTTGATCACCTGCTCCGTCAGATCGATCGTGTCCTTATTGAAGATGACAATTTTCACGGTTTGCTCGCTGCCTTTATCCAGCACCAGCTGATAGCTGCCCTTATCTGCGACTGTCTGCGTGGCCACGGCAATTTTCTTCATGTAGTCGTCGACGAGTTCTTTCTGTTTGCCCTGCAGTTCCTGGTTAAACTCCTGGGCCCGCTTCTGATAGTCCTGAATCTTGCTGCGGAAGGAGGTTTCCTTCTCCTTCTTTTCGGTCTCGCTCAATTTAGCAACCTGTTCTTTGAGCTGCTTTTCGCTATTGCGCAACTCTTCCTCATCCCGAGACAACAACTTCTGGCGTGTTGCCACATACTCCCGCAACCCATCCAGCGCACGCTTACCGGCTTTACTTTTTTCCAGGACCACTTGGGGATCGATGACCCCCATTTTAAATTCCGCTGCGGGGCTCGTCGAGATCACGCCAAGGGTCGTTGCGACGAGAACGCCGACCATTGCCGCGAGCCGGCCTGTTCCTTGCCACTTCACACCCATCTCAGGACTCCTTTCGCCGAAGAAATTGTCTCTACCACAAACTTTGGGAGAATAGCCGCCTGGGGATATCGTGTCAAGAAGGGACCACTGGAGTTCAGCGAGCGATTGACAGGATTGAGGTCAGTAGTTATAAGCCTCGCAGGGTCGCACGTCGCCCCGACGCCCAGACATCTCTACGACCCTCCCGGCAGGAAAGGAGTTCATGATGCCTTCGGATCAGCCGCAGAGTCAACGCCTGTTTGTGAAAGCGCTTCAGCATGAAGTGATCACTTGCGAACGGCCCGGTTGCCCAGGCCCGGTCGAAACCATCGATCAGTCTCAAACTCGCGATCGAGTCAAGACTTTCGATGTGCAATGCGAACGGTGCGGCTGGCATACCGCCGTCACCGGTACCGAACAAGTCACGCCAGCATGGGATAATGCCTCACTGGAGTTGATGGCCGATGAACATCTCATGCATCAACAACCGGTCTGTCCGTTCGATGACACGCCGGTGGTATTTATCTCGATGCCGAATCCGCGTCGAAAAGCCAAGTATCGCGTGGCGTGTTTTTATTGCGGGCGGCAAACCGAAATGGAGTGGCCACCGCCGGAGAGCAAGCGATAGGGTGCGAGGGGAGCAGTATGGCAGTGGCTCAGTCTATCAGACGAAATACCGGCTGGTGTCGAAGTGGTACTCGGTGTTGTCCACGAGTTGCAGAATGCTGTGCCTGTAAGTTCCGGCTTCGTCCTGTTCGGTGAGATCGACTTCAGGCCCGTCATCGAGGGGGGCGTCATCCCCATCCGTAATCACTTTTACCGTCGGCCGCTCGGCATTTTCCTTGTCCCTGGCCGATTTCACCACCACCGCCAGTGGTCCTGAGTCGAGTCTGACGAGACTACCGATTGGAATAATCCCGACACAATTGACGAAGAGTTTGAGCAGCACAGGATCGAAGGACTGCCCGCTTTTGCCGAACATGAATTTAAGCACATTCGACGGCGATATCGGTTCCCGCCTATACACCCGTGAAGAGGTCATCGCGTCGTAACAATCGACAATGGTGATGATCCGGCTCGCAACTGATTGCGTCCAGGGTACGCGAAGTTTGGGGTAACCGGAATAGTCATAGTTCATATGGTGTTCAAACGATGCCGCGGCCATCCGCGCCGGTACATTGTTGATGCCTCGCGATTTGACGAGCGTGAAAACCCCCTCAGTGGGGTGTGAACGCATGATGTTCCACTCCTCCTGGGTGAATTCTCCCGGCTTGTTCAAGAGGTCCAATGAAATGGCGCATTTTCCCACGTCGTGAAACAGCGCCGACAAGCCGAGATCCGCCAGTTCGACTTTCGGGTATCCCGCCCGATTCCCGAGCGCCATCGCGAGGAGAGACACGTTGACGGAATGGTTATGCGTGTATTGGTCGTGGCAGCGCAGGTTGGTCAGTCCCAATAAGGTCGATTCATCCTGCATCATCAGCTCGACGATGTTCTGAATCGCGCGTTTGGCCTGCTTAAAGCTCACGGTTCCACCGGCGCGCGTATTTTGAGCCAAATCGCCGACGGCTGCCGCCGCCCTCGCATAACCACCTTTGGCCAGCGTCCTGCGTTTTCGCGCGGGATCCTCCGGGCCGTTGGCCGATTCCCCAGCGACTGATCCGGAGGTTCCCTCAGCCGGTTGAGGCTGGTCGAGGTGTCGAAGGTTGAGGACGCGGGGTTCTTCGAGCTCGATACCTTTGACCTCGGCGGCCTCGAGCGCGTGCTGCAAATCAACGAGTGCATGTTTCTCCGGATCGAGGCTGACGAATAAGTAGGCAAACTCCCGCAGGTCTTTCGACTCCGCAGTGGAGGCAAACGACACCCCGCCGATGTGCCACTTATTGAGAGCTTCGATAATGCTGGAAAACACCGCCATTTGCTGCGAGCTCATCTTCAGATGGCTGTCCCCGAGAAACAAGAAGTCATTCTGCAGCCGGAGGACCACGGGGTGATCCGCAGCCAAGGTTTTCACCAACGTCAGCATGGAGTCCACAGGTTTGTCGAACGCCGCGTTGGTGCGTCCATGAATTCGCGAGGTTTTGATGAGGACATTCAGTTGGGTTACCAGTTGAATGCCCAGCATGGCCAGTTGCTGATCGAGGATGTCGCCGGCCTCTGACCCTTTGGCGATCTTATTGGCCAACGACCGCTCATGGGTGAAGATCGGATGCCCTCCGTCCACACTCGGACCCGATGGGGCAGGAGAATGTGCATCGCTCACGGGTCGTGTCCTCGCACTCAGGAATTCGCCGCTGATGGGATGCTCTGGCGGTGCCGACGAGCGACGGCGGCGAGAGCGGCACCGCACGCGTGACGGACAGCCGCTCCGCCCTTTTTCTGACCGAGTTCAAGCGCTGCAATGGCCGCCGGCGTCGCAAGCTTTCCGAGCGTATCCGCCGCGAGCAGCGCCAGCTCTTCTTTTTTCTTGCGATTGGTCCAGGACCACTCAGTCAACAACCCTTGCCAATACGGGACGGCTTCATCGGCCGCGGTCTGTTTCATGGCCAGATAGATGGCCCGTTTTTCTGCCGGCGACCGGTCATGGAACTCCTCAGTCGTCACGAAGGGAGCCCATGCGGGAAAGGCAGCATTGAATTGTCCGCCGGCCAGTACCTTCATGGCCGTCAGACGAACTGTTTCATCGGTATCACCGAGCAGGCCGACCAACCTGGTGCCATTGCCGGATGAGCGTAACGTCGCCAGGAGACGGAGCGCGTCCCGCCGGACGGTCGCGTCCGGATGCCGGAGCGCTTTCTCCACGCTCTCGGCAAAGCGGGAATCGTTCCAGCGTGCGATGAGCGTCAGCAAGTTCTTCACAAACACGGGTCGTTTGTCGGTCAGCCCGCGCACGATGGGGTCGGCATTGTCCTCCGCGATTGTGTGCAATGCATCCATGACGACCGCTTGATGGGCAGGCTCCTCCAGACCTGCCAAGAGTGAGCAGAGTCCAGGGACTGTGTTTTTATTCATCATGAGCAGAAAGGTCAGCAATCCTTCAGTCTTGGCGTGCGGCGTTCGGTTTAGGTAGGCCCCCACGGCCGTCACGCGTTCGGGACGGTTCAGTCCATCGAACAGTCCGGTGATCTGTTGCTTGTGGGCATCCGAAAGATCAGGACGAACCGCATCGGTATCTTGCAATAAGGTCAGTACAGTTTCGAGCATGGTCCATTGCCCATTGCGCACGAGCACGTCAAGGACCCCTTCCCAAATCTCGAAGAGTTTAGTCAGCACGGCTGCGGACTGCTCGGAGGCCAGCACTGCCGTCAAGACATCAAGGATATAGAGGGTAGCATCACGAGCGGTTTCCACCTTGATTTCTTGCGCCAAGGCCTCAAGTTCAGGTTGAGACACTTCGTAGCCGACGACGCTGGCTTGAAAGCGCTGGGTCCTGGCGGCGGCGGTGGGTTCGCTGCCCTCGCGATCAGCCGCGGGGGTCTTGTCCCGCTTCTCAGGGGACACCGTCGAGCGCTCGCGGTTGAGAACGTCTCGCAGGGATCCGACCGGCATATTCATGTAGCTCTGTGTCTGCAGCTCGAGTTCGTCGAGTCCAAATCCGGACGACCGGACCAACTCTTCAGCGGTGACAAGGGTAATAGTGACGAGATTCTTGGCCCACAATCGGGTGACGATGTCGTCGTCCGTTTCGTCGTTGTTCTCCACGTCCGGTTCAGTTTCGCTGGAAGACATGCCCCACAGGGCATCCAGGAAAAAGGAGAGGTCGGCTTGGGTCAGTCCTTGGTGGAAAGTCAATTCGCGAATGCCGTCCGAGTACATCATAAATGCGAAGCTGTCCCCGGTTGCGTCACGTTCCGGTTGATAGACGACTTCGTCTCGGAAGTACAATTGGTTGCGTTGCACTAAAAATGCGACGCGGGTATGGTGTTCGAGATGCTGCGTCAGGTCGTCGTAAAACTGCTGAAAAAATCGCTGCGCCACAGGATTACTCGTGCCATAGGTGCGAGCGGACTTGGCCGCCTTGTCGAGCAGTTTGAGTAGGTGCTTGACCGCGGCGACCTCGGGGTCGACGCCTTCTTTGATGAAGGGTGCGAGCGGAGTTCCTCCCTCGAAGGGCATGCTAGGTTCCATATAGTTCAGTCGTACCTTGAGCCTCCTTCTTCGTCAAGAAAATAGCCGCTCGGCGCACACCTCGCTGATGCACGATCTCGTGCCGGCACGCTCAGGTTGACCGTCGAACCCCCGGCATTGCGCCGCGTCATCCGGGACGATACAATTCTGCGGTGCACCCCGTACACAGCAACCCGCTCGTTATCTGTTTCGGTGATAGTCTTACCGCCGGTTTCCAAACACCCAGTCTGGCGCATCCTCACGCGGAGCCCACGCCCTATGGCCATGTGCTGCAGGAATGCCTCGGCCGTCAAGGACGGGTGGAGGTCAGCGGAGTGTGCGGTGAGGTAACCGGCGAAATGGTCCTGCGGTTTCGCACCGACGTGCTCAATCGTCTTCCTCAGACGGTGATCATTCTCGGCGGGACGAACGATCTGGGCTGGAATGCCAACCCCACAGAGATCATGCGGAACCTCATCAAGATGTATGAAGTGGCCAGAGCGGCTTCAATTGTTCCCGTCCCCGTGACGGTCCCCTCCATTCGTGTGGAGATGAGCCAGGGCGATGCCGATGCCATTTCTTGGCTCGCCGCGCATATTGAACGGCGACAGCGCTTGAATACATTGATCGCGGACTATGCGGAAAGGAAGGGAATGCCCTATTTCGACCTATTCACCGTGACGGCCGAACCGGAGTCGCTGCTGCTGGCGGAACCGTACTCCAATGACGGCCTCCATTTAACGACGAGCGGCTATCATCTTTTCGGTCGGTTGCTGTACGAGCAGATGTTTGCCTCCAATCCTGCCTTTATGCGCGCGACCGCCTCAGGACCGGCCTCTGCATGATTCGAGAGATCACCGATCGAGACTTCGCCCGTGAGGTGGAACAATCCGCGAGGCCGGTGCTGGTCGAATTCTGGCAGCCTGGCTGCGGCCACTGTCTCGCACTCCTGTCGCAGTTAGAGCAGTTGCAGGTGGAGGTGGGGCAAGCGGTGACGATCGTGAAGATGAACGTCCAGGAGAATTTTCAGATTCCCGCGGAGCTTGAGATCAGCTCGTTGCCCGCCCTCGCGCTGTTCGAGCAAGGAGCGTTCGTGCGGTTTATCGGTGGGGTCGGTAGGAAGGACGAGATTCGAAAACAGCTGCCTCGAGGCTAATCCCCATGAGTGCGCGCTACAGGATCCGCCAGCTGCGGCCATCGTTCTGTATCAATCGTTCGGCTTCCACCGGACCCCATGTTCCGGCCGGGTATTCGGGTAACCAGCGCAGTTTTTGCTGTGTCCACCCCTCGAGGATCTTCGTCACCCAGGCCCAGGATGCCTCCACGGCATCGCGGCGCATGAACCGTGAGGCGTCGCCGGCCATGACATCGAGCAACAGCCGTTCGTAGGCTTCCGGGGACGGACGTCCGAACACATCGCTGTACTGAAAGTCCATCTCCACGGGATGGGTCTGCGCGCGCGTGCCGGGGACTCGGGAGACGATGCGGAGGGAAAGGCCCTCATCAGGCTGGATCCGCAAGGTCAGAACATTCGCCGGTTGAGGATGGGCGGGATTGGCATTGAACAGGATTTGTGGAATGTCCTTAAACTGCACGGCGATTTCACTGGCTCGTTTGGGCAGAGTCTTCCCGGTGCGAAGGTAAAAGGGCACGCCCGACCATCGCCAGTTTTCGACGAAGGCCTTGACCGCAACATAGGTTTCCATGGTGGAGTTCGGGTTGACGCCTTTCTCCCGCCGGTATCCGGGTACCGGCCCGTCATGTGCCGTGCCTTCCGCATACTGCGCGCGGACCGTATAGAACTCGATATCCTTGCCGACAATTGGCCGGAGACAACGCAGCACTTCCATTTTGGCATTGCGAACGACGTTGGGATCGAGCGAGTAGGGCGGCTCCATCGCGACGAGACAGAGCAGTTGCAGCAGGTGATTCTGAATCATATCCCGCAAGGCTCCCGCTTCCTCGTAGTAAGTGGCTCTCGTTCCGACCCCTTCCGTTTCGCTGACGGTGATCTGGACATGATCGATATACTTATGGTTCCAGATCGGTTCAAAAATGCTGTTGGCGAAGCGAACCACCATGAGGTTCTGGACCGTCTCCTTTCCCAGATAATGATCGATCCGGAATATCTGGGACTCATCGAAGACCTTGCCGGTCACTTCATTGATCTGCTGTGCGGAGGCCAGATCGCGCCCTACGGGCTTTTCGACGATGATGCGCGCGTAGGGTGAGTCGGCCGCCGGCTGGGTCGCCAGGCCTGCCTGAGCCAGCCCTTCACAGACCGAGGCAAAGGAACTCGGCGGAATACTCAAATAATAAATACGGTTGCCGGGAAGCTGCATGCTCTGCTCAACTTCCTCGGCCTTGGCGCGGAGGGCGAGATAGGTCTTCGGGTCGTCGTTTTCACCTTGGATATAAAACAGGTGGGGTGCGAAGGCGTGCCAGGTTTCCTGCACCAAGGCTTGCCGCGAATGCTTGATGACCCCTTCCCGCACGAGATTGCGGAATTCCTCATCGGTCATCGGTTTGCGGCCCAGCCCTATCACGGCATACTTGGTCGGTAACAGGCCGTCCAGAAGGAGGTTGTAGACGGCCGGGATGAGGCGCCGCCGCGCGAGATCACCGGAGCCGCCGAAAATGACCAGGGTGCAGGCCTCGACCGGAGTGACGGTCTCGGGTAGGGGCTTGATGTCGATGGGAGTCGTTGGAGAAGACATAATCGGATGTCCGATGGTGGAGACGTCAGCGCCGGACGCTATGTCCGCCGAAGGCGTTACGCAGGGCCGCCAGCATTTTTTCCGCGAAGGACTCATCCTGCCGCGACCGGAAGCGCGTGAACAGCGCCGCAGTCAGGGTCGGGACCGGCACGTCCTTATCGATCGCATCTTGAATCATCCATCGTCCTTCTCCGGAATCCTGCACATAGCCCTTCAGTTTTTCGAGTTTCGGATCTTGTTTCAAGGCTCCGACCGCCAGTTCCAACAACCAGGATCGCACCACGCTGCCATGCATCCATACATCGGCGATCTTCCCCAGGTCGAGGCGATACTCGCTTTTTGCCATCAGCTCGAAGCCCTCGGCATACCCCTGCATCATGCTGTACTCAATCCCGTTGTGAACCATTTTCACGTAGTGGCCTGCGCCGTGCGTCCCCATGTGCGCCCAGCCCTGTTCGGGTGCCAGCGTCTGGAAGATCGGAGACACTCGCTGGACCGGTTCATTCTCGCCTCCGACCATGAGACAGTATCCGACCGTCAGCCCCCATACTCCGCCGCTGGTTCCGACGTCGACATAATGAATCCCCTTTTTCTTCAATTCTGCCGCGCGACGTGTATCGTCGTGGAACCGGGTATTGCCGCCGTCGATGATGATATCGCCCGGTTGGAGTAAGGCGGCGATAGCTTGCACGGTTTCTTCGGTCGGGGCTCCTGACGGAACCATGACCCAGACGGCACGAGGAGCCGCCAGTTTTGAGACCAAGTCGCTCAAGGAGGACGCGCCAGTACAGCCTTGACTCTCTGCCTGCTTCACGACCTCGGGGGCCCGGTCATAGACCACGACACGGTGCCGCCCCTGCTGCAAGCGCGTCACCATATTCATCCCCATTTTGCCGAGTCCGACAAATCCGAGTTCCATAGATTACCCTCTCTGATGATGCGGCTGTGCGATGCCTGGTGCCGGCAGGGTGTGAACCACTCAAGTGTGGCCTCTCTCACCTGATGCTGTGCCGATCGTACCATGCTCGGGCTCGAACGCAAACGGATGTGTGCATTCGCACGCAGACGACCGGCCCTGTTAGTCCACGCGAGGTGGATGAGGGATGTCGCGAAACAGGGCGTCGGCGAACCGCCGACCACATGTCAGTCGCTCGTGAAGTGTCGCCGCACTCAGAAATTGGCCGGCCAGTTCACCAAGTGCCGGATCGCGCGAAGCCAGAAACCGGAGGGTATCGACCGGCGCCGTGAGCCACAGGCCCCGGGTTCGAAAAAATGCCGAAAGACAGTCCTCAAAAAATATTTGCAGAAGGTATTGGGCGGTACTGGGCTTGTCGCGCAGATCTTCGACCTTTCCCAGCCAATGGAGACAGTCCGCCTTCAACCGGATGCGTTCGTGGAGATTGGCCGCGGGAGGACCTTGGCGGAACCGTTGCGCGGCCTTCGCGATGAGCTGGGCCGCAATCTCTTCGTAGTCGTAGAGAATCCGTCCCTTGCGCAGCAATGGAGCCAGGCGGGGCGAATAGTCGAGATCTTCGGCGACGGTTTTGTGCTCGCCATAGCGAATGTCTACCAGCCGGTCGGCGACGCGAATCATTTCTTGTCCATCGGCCGGTCCTTTGACCAGGACGATGAGATCGATGTCGCTATGGGCCGTCACGGCGCGCCGGGCTCCGGACCCGACGAGAATGACACCCACCAGATCTCCGCCACGTTTGGCGCGGATGTATTTCACCGCCATGCCAAGCGCATCGTCGTATCCGGGGGGAGGGACCGCCGGCGGCATTTCCGGAGGTTCAGGCATGTCGAGCAGCTCGGCCTGTAGTTCTTCTGAAGAAGGGAGCGCCGGCGAAGGTTGATCTGAGGAAGCGGTGAGTTGTGGTTCCATGGATATTGTACGTCCTAGAACGTGTCAGGTCGCCCGCACACGTCGAATATGTTGTTCAAGGGAGCCAAGCCACTGGTCGAACGGTTGCTCGGCATCGACGACGATTTCAAGTTTTCCATTCGGAAGTGTACGGACCACCCCGGGGCTTTCAGGCGAGAGGGGTATTTCCACCCATTCGCGATCGAGGCCCAGCGCGTCTGTGACATCCAGAATCCGGCTGATCTGTTGAAACGATACGGCATCCAGTGTCACGCGTGCCTTTCGGTGGTGTGCGAGGGTGGGGGCATTTTAGGAGGGGGCTATCGGCCTGTCAATCAGCGGCTGCTCTATCGGCCAAGCACGCGTGCGACAATGCCGCCGGCGCGCTCGATGGCCTCGGCTGAGACGTCGAGATGTGTTACGGCGCGACAGGTCTTGCCGCCGACGGCCCCGACCAGCAGCCCTTCCTGATTGAGCGCCGCGACAAAGGCCGGTATCGACAGCCGTGAATGATTCACATTGAAGAAAAGAATGTTCGTCGCGACCGCATCAGGATTGAGAGAGACGGCGGGGATTTGTTGCAGCAGAGCTGCGAGCCGCCGGGCGTTTGCATGGTCCTCGGCCAGTCGTTGGATATTGTGTTCCAGCGCATAGAGGCCCGCAGCCGCCAGGATGCCGGCTTGACGCATCGCCCCGCCATACATTCGGCGAAACCGTCGCACGCGTTCCAGCAGCCCCTGATCGTCCGTGGCGATCAATGAGCCTGCCGGAGCCCCCAGGCCTTTCGAGAGACAGAAGGTGACCGTATCAAACTGCCGTGCATAGTCCGCGGCGGAGACCCCCGAAGAAATCACGGCATTGAATAAGCGAGCCCCGTCCAGATGCATAGGGATCCCATGGGCGGAAACCACGGTGCGAATGGCCTCAATGGCCGAGAGCGGATAGACTGTGCCACCGCCGGCGTTGTGCGTATTCTCGATGCAGAGGAGCGCGCTCTGAACGCTGTTCGCATCCTTGGGGCGGACCGCGGCCTCAACCTGCTCAGCCGACATGAGTCCACGGGTGCCATTCACCCAATGCAATTGCACTCCGGCCAGCGCCCCCGCCGCACCCTGTTCATAACGGACGATGTGTGAAGTACGCTCCACGATCACCTCGCGCCCCGGTTCCGCCTGCGCACGCAGGCAGAGTTGATTGCCGAGCGTCCCTGACGGTACGAAGAGCGCGGATTTTTTTCCGACGAGTGCGGCGCCGACTTCCTGAAGCCGGTTGACGGTAGGGTCTTCTCCATACACATCGTCGCCGACCTCGGCGCGCGCCATGGCGTCGCGCATGGCGGAGGAGGGCTTGGTGACGGTATCGCTTCGGAGGTCGATCATCGGTCCGGCGGTTCCTGCGACTGAGTGGTTCTCGCACGCGTCGTTCGGTGCGGGCGGCATTGTAGCAAATTTTCCTCCTGCGAATGCTACACTGGGCCCTCATTTGGAAGCCATATGGAGAGATTGCGCCGTTTATTGGCCCGCTTCGTTCCGGCCCAGCCACAGGAACTTCAACCGCTGGCCTGGTCGTTCGGGTATTTCTTCTGCCTGCTCTGCGGCTATTACATGCTTCGTCCCGTTCGCGATGAGATGGCGATTCAGGGCGGTGTCCATAATTTGCCCTGGATGATGACCGGTACGTTTCTGACCCTCCTGGCGGCGACCCCCCTGTTCGGCTGGCTGTCTGCTCAATATGCGCGCTACCGGCTCCTGCTCGTCGTCTATGCGTTCTTTATCGCGAATCTGGTCGCCTTGTTTCTTTTGATGACCAGCCAGCAGTACATCGAGTGGGTCGCGCGCGGATTTTTCGTGTGGCTTTCCGTCTTCAATCTTTTCGTGGTGTCGGTCTTCTGGAGTTTTATGGCGGATCTTTTTACGCCGCAGCAGGGCGCGCGTCTCTTTGGTGTGATTGCGGCGGGTGGAAGCACGGGAGCGTTATTCGGGCCTCTGCTCACCGCCGGACTCACCTATCTCTTTCCAATTCCGGTGCTCATGCTGGCCTCCGCGATCTTTTTGCTGGCCTGCATAGGATGCATCTACAAATTGGAGATCTGGAGTCGCATGCGCGCGTTGACCCACCGAGAGAACATCGGGGAGCCATTGGGCGGTAGCGTGCTGGCCGGAATTCGTCTGGTGTGTTCCTCGCCCTATTTGATCGGCATTTGCGGCTATCTGTCACTCCTGACTATGACCGCCACCTTCTTATACCTCGAGCAAGTGCGCCTGGTGGCCGAACATTTCGCCACGCCGGAATCCCGGACGCGTCTATTCTCCACGCTGGATTTTATGACGAATGTACTCACGTGGCTGACCCAGGTCCTCGTGGCGAACCGTCTGATCGGCCGGTTCGGGGTGGTCGCGGCGCTGTTAGTTCTTCCGTTCGTCAGCCTGATCGGCTTTCTGGGAATCGCCCTGTGGCCGGGGCTTGCAGTATATGTGAGCTTTTCCGTCCTGCGGCGTGTCGGGGAATATGCCTTGTCCAAACCGGCGCGTGAAGTCCTTTTCACCGTCGTGAGCCGCGAAGAGAAATACAAAGCGAAAAATTTCGTCGATACCGTCGTCTCGCGCGGAGGCGATGCCTCCACCGGATGGCTGGTGTCGGGAATCAGGGCTCTCGGCGTGAGCGCCACCCACATCGCCTGGGCCCTCGTTCCGATCATGGTGCTCTGGGCCTGGCTAAGCCAATGGCTCGCCGCCCAACACCGTCGGCAGGTTGGCCTGCGCGAGGTCCTTCTGGTCCCGCCATCCCGGGAGAACTGCGAGCAGACAACGGTACCGGTCTTTGACTCACAAAAAAATCGCATGGTATAGTCCCCCGCGGATCAATAGTATTTCCTGATCAGGTGATCCGGCAATTGACGGCTGCCTCGTGAAAGATCGTCCCAGTACCCACAGCACCACCACCAACACATAGGCAATCATGGTTGAAGTTCCGGTTAAGCTCTATCTTGATAAGCTGTTGAAATTGGCGCGTGAAGCCGTGCGTCCATTTTCACTGATGTCGGGTCCCTCCCGGGACCAGGCACTGCGCGCAATGGCCACGAACCTCGCCGAAGCCGAAGAGGCGATCCTGGCCGCCAATGAGCAGGATGTGGACGCGGTCGGGAAATCGATGACGGGGTACGAAAACCGGGAGCGGGTGCGGGACGCCGTCGCGCGTGTCCGTATGACAGCCGATGACGTGAAGGCGATGGTGGATCGCCTCCACCGGATAGCCGATCTGCCGGATCCTCTCGGTGAGGTGCTCAGGCGTCATGATGAACCTAACGGACTCCAAGTCAGCCGGGTTCGCGTCCCGATCGGCGTCATCGGCATCGTCTCAGAGTTAGCGCCGTTGGAAACGATCGACGCGTTGGCACTCTGCCTGAAATCGGCCAATGTCTGCGTATTTCGCGGCTCACCGGATTGGACGCTGACGCAGCAGACTATCGCCGCGTGCCTGAACCGCGCGGCCGCAGAGTCGGGTATTCCGTCCGGCGCCTGCACCATCATCGACCGTCCGGAGAAAGAGGCGGCGCTGGAGTTGATCAAGTCCGGAAAGGCATTGGACGCGATCATTCCACGCGGCGGCGCCGGGCTTCGCAAGGTCGTTCTGGAACAGGCCAAGATGCCGATTCTATGCCATGACGGCGGCATCACGCATGTGTACATCGATGACGACGCCGAGATCCCGATGGCGCAAAATATGGTGGTCAATTCCAAAGTGCAGCTGCCCTCCGCGGCCAATGCGTTGGATACCCTGCTGGTCCATCAAGGCATCGCCAGACCGCTTTTGTCGGCGCTGATTCTGCGACTGCTCGATGAATTCAAAATCGATGTCCACGGTTGTCCGAAGACCGTCGCATTGATGGGGCAGATGCTTATGACGGGTCATAAGGCGGTGAAACCGGCGCTACCTGAGGATTGGAACAAACAGTTCCAGGGCCCGAGCATGGCCATTAAGATGGTGCCGAGCTTGGACGATGCCTTGGCCCACATTGCGCAGCATGGTCCTAGTCATACGTGTGTCATCGTCACGAAGTCGTATGAATCGGCGATGCGTTTTACCAAAGAGGTCGATGCCGGCACCGTCCTGGTCAATGCCTCGTCGCGCTTGAACGCGGGCGACAGCCTGGGCTTCGGCGCCGATGTCGGATTGAGTTCGACCCGCCACCATGCGCGAGGGCCGATCGGGCTCGAGCAGCTCACCTGCGAAAAATATGTCGTCTTCGGCAGCGGGCAGTTACGGCAACCCCATCCGGTACCGTTGACCTATGAAGACGCCATCATGTTGAAGCGCCCCTGACATCTAACAGGATGCTCAAAAAGGCCACCAGCTTCGTTCTCGCCGCGCTCAGAGGCTCAACGTACCGATGCGTACGCCTCGCCTCTTCGCTCGCTGCGGCCTTGCTGGACGGCCATTTTGAGCATCCTGCGTACTGCGCTCCTGTTGTCCCAGACGTGCGGCCCAGCGAGGCTCAGGCGTGCCCACATAGTGTTACCGCAGCCGGTTAAGAGGCTGGGACGCGGCGTCATGACGCGAACGACGAGCGAGCAGATGACGCGGCAGGCACTCGGCGCCCATCTCGCCTGGTGGGGACTTCGGCACATCGAATCCGATGCCGCGTACTTCGCGTGGCAACGGGAAGTCTTCACCCCCCAGGAACTCGCGATACTCCACCAGCATATCGAAGCCAAGCGCCTGGCGACCGATGGTCCGACCGCGGAAATCGCGTTTTACGATCTGGCGGCGCAGCCCCGGTCGGTTCCCGCTCTCTACAGTCAGCGGTACGAATATTACCTTCAAGTTGGTTCACGAGTTGCGCGCCATCTCAACGCAGCGCCATCCGTGCTCGATGTCGGTTGCGGTATCGGTCTTCTCACGACGTTCTACGCGCAACAATGTCCGGACTGCGCCGTGATCGGCATTGACCGTTCACCGGCTTCAATCGCGCTCGCGCGGAAGCGAGCACAGGAGCTGGGGTTGGGCAATGTGCGCTTCGAATGTCTTGACGTTGATCAGCAGCTTCCAGCGGGTCGGTTCGACCTCATCATCGCCACGCACATGCTGTTGCAGTCTGAGCAGGACCAGGGCTTGCCCAGCGACGATTGGCGAACGTTCCATCGTTCTGCGGATGTGCAAGCACAGCAGCGATTCGAGCAGCGAACGGGTGTGGGTGTTCGACTTGATCGCCTCCTCGACGGGCTGGCGAGGGAAGGCCGCATGCTCGTGTTCGAAAAGACCAGGCAACTCGCCAGGCGCATCACGTTTCAGCGGGCGCTCGCCGCACGCGGCCTTCGGCTGCTCGAGCCGCCGGAGCCTGTGCGCTATTGTGCGATGGAAGACGTGACCGACGACGGGCCCTTCTATGTGCTCGGAGTCGTGCCGCGGCTTGAGACTCCGGCGTGGAATGAATCACCGGAACCGGATGACGCACCGCTGTTCGATCTTGCGGCGCTCCGATCCGCACAGGCCCAGGATGATCAGCCTCTCTACGAGAACCATGAAAGTTCGGCCCAACAGGCGTGGATGGCGCTCTGCGACAAACAGGTGCTGGAGGAGGCCACGCGCGAGGAACCGGACGGCCGGCAGTGGCATGTCGAACGGGGGCGTGCAGAAGGGTTCACTTATCTCTATTGCGCGAATACCTTCGATCAACGTCAACTGGTGCTCATCGAGCCCGCCCGCGCCGCCGTGCTCGAAACGTATTATCAGGAAATCACACGCGACATTCAGAGTAGCGAGATGGGACGCGCATGACGAAGTCTCCGCGTGATCGGGCCGCATCCTCTGGGCCAACGGGGTTAGAAGTCGTGGGCCTGGTACCGGCCGCGGGACTCGCGAAGCGGCTGCAGCCCTTCCCGTGCAGCAAAGAAGTCTATCCGGTCGGGTACGTCGTCGACGAGAAAACCGGGGTGCCGCGCCCCAAGGTGGCCGCGCACTACCTGCTGGAAAAATTCAGGGTTGCCGGTATCACGAAGACCTATCTCGTGATTCGTGACGGTAAATGGGACATCCCAAACTATTTTCGCGACGGCCAGGCGGTGGGGTTGTCACTGGCCTATATCGTGATTGCCGGCTCATTGGGGCCGCCTGACACCATCGATCGCGCCTACCCCTTCATCGAACGGAAGCGCGTGGCCTTCGGATTTCCCGATATTCTGTTCGGTCCCGACGACGTCTACCGGCAGCTGATTGACGCGCAGGAGCGGACCGGGGCCGAGGTGGTCCTGGGGCTGCATCGGGTATACAACCCTCGTGTCTGGGACATGATCGACTGCGAGGCTGACGGTCGCGTCCGGAGCCTCGCCATGAAACCGGTTTCAACGACGCTCACATACGGTTGGTGTTGCGCGGTCTGGACTCCGGCCTTCTCGGCCTTTCTCCACCGCTTCCTTCGCGCCGATGAGACGCATCGCGATCTGGCCCACCTGGCGAACCGCGCCAACGATCCGGGCGGAGACCTGGCGATGGGAGTGGTGCTGCAGGCCGCCCTGAAAGTGGGGCTGCCGATGCAGAGCGTGATCTTTCCCGACGATACTTATATCGACATCGGTACACCCGAAAACCTCGTCAAAGCCGTCCGCCAATTCCACCCGCCGGAATAATACGCGCCGTGATTTACGGATAGGCCGCGAGGAGTCGTTCGGCGGCTTGCAGATGTGCTTGTCCAGCCTTCGCTTTGAACTGCCGGCGACAGGCCGTGCAGAAACGAAGGGGGCCGGCAATCGAGCGGATGTCGCGGCGTTCGTTGTAAAAGAACGGGCAATCGGCCGGCCCCACTCCACGGCGATGGGAGCGAAGGTCGGCGACGACGGCGGCCGCCAGGTGGGCCATCATGCGCTCAACGGTGCAGTCCTTTTCGTTCAAGTGGTCCAGCACCCCGAATGTCGAGGCCACGCTCAGTGCATCCCGTCGCCAGAAATACAGATTCTTCGTCGCGCTGCTCTTGAGCGGGAAGTTGATCATACAGACGAGTTGATGCACGCCCAATTCCTTCGGTTTGGTCTTGAACCGGTCATAGAGCGTTTCTGCCACGACAAAGGCCCGGTCGTTCTCTTGCTCCTTCTTTTTCTTTTTTTCCTTCTCCTTCTCCAGTCTCCATGTACCGATCGGCGCGGGAAAGGACACTGTTTCAAATGAATAGACATCCTGAACGTGCGTGAGCCGATCGCAGATTTCCGGCAAGTGAGGAATCATACGATGCGCGTTCCAGATGCCGATTTTGATCCGCTCTTGCATGGCGCGTCGGCGCCGGCGCACCGATGTCGTGCGCGTCCGTTCGTAGTCTGCCGCCGGCTGCGGCAAGGAAAGCTGCTGAGCCGGATTGCGCGCAAAGACCACCGGCACCGCCCAATCGATGGCTTCGCCGGAAATCGAGTAATTGACCGCCACGCGCGCTTCCCGCGCTGCGTCGCCGATAGAGTGCCCCAATGCCAGTGCCCAGTAAAAATGTCGGGTAAAGGCGGTCGCCGACACATCCAGCACCGGGTACTGGTTGGCGACCACGGCCGGGACGCCGCCGGCGATCAACGCTTGCGCCACGCCGCGACTGAAATCCTCGCGGCCTCCGCGTCCGGTTTCGCAGGCGTTCAGGCAAACCAGCCTGATTCCCCGCCGGCAGACGATTTGACGGAGTGTGGATGAATCCAGTTTCTGCATGCCGCCTTGAGCATTTTCGAAGATCAGATAGCCGCACTTGTCGTCGGCTTGATATTCCCCGTGGCCGATGAAGTGAAGAATATCGAACGGCGTGGCGGCAGCTTCAAGGGTGCGATGTAAGAGTTCAGGCGTGGCATCGAGGAGGAGTTCCACTTCGGCCAGCTTCGCGTCGAGGAGACGTCGGAACCCGCTGCGAATCACGTTCGTTTCTTCTTCGGTGGACAAGGCGCCTAACCCCAATGGCTGGGCGATCACGACCAGGATACGCAAAGCTCCGCTACGCGCGGGGGTGCGTTCAGCAGGAATGGCGGTGAGCACGTTGCGCGTAAAGTTGACTTCCTCGAGCGCGAGAAAGGTTTTGCGATCGGGATCGTAAATAAATTCCCATGCCTGATCGGCAATTCGATCCACATCGGAAGTGAAAATAAAATTGAGCCGTTGAACCGTCTGTTCTGAGCGTGCCGCATCGTAGAGCCGTCGGACTTGCCCCGGGAATAAGACGGTGAATAGCGCTTCACCGAGTTGTTGAAGCTCGTCCTCGCCCGGCAACGTTGGAAACTTGGCATTCCCTTCGATATAGCCCTTGATCTGTTCTTGCGTGACAAGGATCCGTTGCCAGGGGGTGCGCACGGTATGTGTTGCAGCGTGCTTACCCGTCGTGGTGTTGTGCTCATTCTCCATCAGTAACGTTTCCATCACGCGTGCATTGCGGAACGTGGCGATGAGTGTTGCGACATTGTCCCCCGGCTGCGAATCGATCAGGGCAATTTGAAACACGTCGTCCGGCTCCGGGCTTTGAATCAATGAGACAGCAGCCGGGAGGACAAGCATAGCCGGGGCTGCCTGCACCGGGGGGACAGCCGGGGCCGGCTTCTCACGCGGCGGTGTCACCGCGATGACCGGTCGTTCGTCGGCACGCGCCGCTCCGCGACGGCGGCCTGACGGCAGGCTGGTCTCGATCTCGATGGGCGTGCCAGGTTGCGTCTGCCCGCGTAGAGCGCGAACCAGAAAATCCACCGTGCCGGGATCTTCGAAAAAGTTTACATGGTTCACTGGGTCTTGTTGCGTCAGGTTCCCGCCTAATCCGAAGCAACCGACACGGCCTCCTGGAATTGTGACCGCCGCTCCGACTCCGGCATCCACCCGCCAGCCTCCTTCGGTCGGAACGACCAGATCGTTGGCGGTTGCAAAAAAGAGATCCGCTCCGGCATCGATGATTCGTTGAAGCACGGTGGCGTCCGGCTCGTAGTTCGCGACCAGCGCCGAATAGGCTTCGTTCGGCGGACCCGGCGACGCCTGCAACAAACGAACGATGTCCCCTTTGTTATCCATCGAGGCCAGGCCGGGCAATCCGCCGACGATACGACGTGCGATCCATGACAATGCCTCGCTGATGAATTCCATGCCGGTGGTGAAGGGGTTGTCGGGAAACA
This sequence comes from Nitrospira sp., assembly GCA_013696305.1. Lineage (GTDB taxonomy): Bacteria > Nitrospirota > Nitrospiria > Nitrospirales > Nitrospiraceae > Nitrospira_A. The sequence goes on along the minus strand of JACCYV010000138.1, from coordinate 2,833 downwards.
GCTCCAACACGTTGGACAGCCAGGTGGTGTATTGCGTCACATGCTCCGGCGATGCCAGGGGCGTGCCTTCATTCGGACTGGCGACGAGCACGGCACGGCCTATGACGAAGCGGTCTGCCAAATTGGGAAACAGGTCCCGGCGTTCCACCAGGTGGCGCAACACCAAGCCTCCGCGAGAATGGGTGATGACGTCGAACGTCGTCGGTCGATCGGGCAGGGCCTCGAGCAACATCTCCACGTTCTGTTGAGGGGTGCGGCTCAAGGTAAAGTGATCGACGCCATAGATGCGACCGCCGTACACTGCCTGCAGTTCCTCGAAAAATGTTTTGCCGCTGCTGCCTTGCCGATGTGCCAGGCCGTGAAAAGCCGCTTTGGCATTGGAAAAGGTGCCATGGATAAAAAGAAGATTACGATCCGATGCATTGAGCGTCCGCAGGTCAGCCGCGGGGAGAGCCTGCTCTCCTGCGAGGCCCTCGGCCGTCACCGAGAGCCAACCCTCACGTTGTTTTTTCAGTTTCCACGTCGCGGTTTCCCAGAGCAACGCCAGCTTCGACAGCGCTAAATCTGCCACCTTGCCCGCGATCTTCAAGACCACGGCCTTGATGGTGGCACTGATGAAGGCCCGGCGGCCACCGGTGTCCGAGACGGGGGCGACCGGCACGGGAATCGAAAACCGGTAGATCCTTCGAACGCCTCGCCGTGCGCTGCGGCGAGGCGGTTCCGTCGGCATATGAAACCGAATGGCACCGGAGGCGTACCGTGTCATGACGACGTATACGTCATCCGGCCCGCCTTCGACATCCACGGTCAGCGGCGCCGGGGCTGCCTCACCTCGGCGAGGCTTCGGGGTCGCCACGAGGGTTTGTTCGACCTCCCAGCGGCTCGTGGCTGTGAGGTGGGCTACGAACGGGTCCGGCAGCTCAGCCGCAGCTCGACGTCCCCCGCGGACTGCGCCCGCCGAATGAACCTCCCAACCTTCCGCTGTCGACCATGAAACCTGACCCGATTTCTTCTGTGCCATGATGTGCTCCTAATTGTGCAGTTCAACGCCTGATCAAACAGTCTTGTTGATTTTAACGATCGCTCTCTCAGAGAGTTCCGAAACGATATGTTTTTCGTGATCGATGAAAACGGTTCGCCGCGCTTATCCCATAACCTGAGAAATCAGGCAAGCGATTCCTGAACGAAGGAAAGCGAATATTGATGATTGCCGAACGTACCTCTGGTTCGCCGTCATGATTCAGAAGCAGATGAGGATTTGAATGCCTTTTCAGACGTGCAGCAGTGGTCCCGCTTCTGTCAGCAGCTGAGGGATGAGTTCACTCGCGACGATAAACCAGAGGGGCCGTCTCTTATCTAGCGGAAACCAATTGAAATCAGAGACCCGTATTCAGAGGTTCATACGTGCGTGCGGGCAGAGAAGCCAGGCAGTCCTTCATGCTCGAGTTGTGAGGAAAACAACGCGGAAGGTGATGTTCTTAGTTTCCTTTGTGATCCTCACGAATTGTGGGCCAGGATCATATCAATTTGCACGGGTGTCAGCAACGTCCGTGGATGATGTTGGCCCACCCATCCAACTGCTTCCCTACCGGATAAACCTAGAATCTTCATTGCCAAGAAAATTGCGAAGAGCGCAGTGCGTCCGAGGCTAGCAGAGCAGTGAATAAGAGCATGACGTTGAGCATGAGCATAGCAAATCGTCTCATTGATGGTTACTTCAAGGGCTCCGATTGGAGGTACACCATAGTTAGGAATTGTCGCGTCTGGCTGACGTGGACGAAATTGCGGAGCACTTGGTAGTGATTGAGAAAGACCTGCTCGTCTCGACATGTTTCGGCCAGATAGGGGGACCCTTCGACCAGCGGACGGTAGGTATCCTTAGACTTTCGCTTGTGCTCCTCGTCGTTCCTTTCCTTGGCGAATCCGCTTTCCGTGTATTTCACTTCAAAGAAAATATCTTGTGTGTCCGAGTAACGAATGTGGAAATCGAAGGAGGTGCGTCGCGAGACGATCTCAACCTCTGACTCCTTCTCAAAGCATGACGTGAGATCAGTCGCGGATGTGATGCAAAGAAATTTGGCCACGAGGCCTAGTGCATCCTCGGCTATCAATGGATAGAAGAAGTTAATGCATAGGGCTTGGGATGAGTTCAGATGATGGAAATACTTGTGAAGTTTGATGTGAGGGGGGCCATATTTGGAATCGAAAAAACGGCTTCGGTACTCTTCCAGGATGTTCAGTTGATGATACCTAAAAGGGAGTATGTGGGCCATTTCGATATTTTTACCACGGAAGCTGAACAGCCCATTCTCTTCTATGCCTAGTTCATCAACCTTGTACTTGGCCAAGTGTTCGCAGGTTACGTCGCGAAAGGTCATTCAGGTCGGTCGATTGGGGCTTAACTAACAAGTCAGCTGCAGCTGACCCTGAATTGGCAAGGCAGTCTCAGCATTTGCTGTAGTGTGAGTCTACTGCAAAGTCGTGGAGGTATCCATCGATTCGTTATCGATGCGGAAGCCTTGTGCGAAGTGAGAGCAAGGAAGAAGCAGGTCTATTCTAACGACGCAGCATGGTTGCTGATGTATTTTGCTCATAAAAATTTACGGCTCGGCCTGTTTGCCCCAGTGCTTCAAAAATGGGGCGATGGTGTCAATCGGGATAGGGAAGATGGTGGTGGAGTTTTTCTCGGCCGCAATCTCGACGAGAGTCTGCAGGTAACGGAGCTGCAAGGCAGCAGGATTTCGACTGATCACATCGGCGGCGTCGGCCAGGCGTTGTGAGGCTTCGAATTCACCTTCGGCATGGATGACCTTCGCGCGCCGTTCCCGCTCCG
>JACCYV010000088.1 GCA_013696305.1 Nitrospira sp. | reverse complement strand
GTGTCTACCACCGCGCTACGGAGTACGCGCTGGGATTCAATCATCCGAGCATCCGTCGTTGCCCACGAACTCTCCCGTGCGCTGGTGTACAGAGTCCGTGGCCTCCCATCTTGTGAGATGGCCATATGGAGCGGGACGACGTTACTCGCGCCATTTCTCGCAATGTTCTGCTTTAACGAGGCATAGTTAAGCGGATCTGGTTCCAAAGCGTACACTGTGATGAATGGATATTTCTTGGCGAGGGCAATCGACAACACTCCGACGTGGGTGCCAACGTCAATGACTGCATCTCCTTCCCGGAAAGACGCGACCCTCGTCAAGTAATAGTCATGCTCCGTCCTCCAGACCGCGTCCGCCAAGCCGGCTCGATAGGAGGGGTAAGAAAAGAACAGTGTTTCCCGACCGAGTTTGCAGACTTCGGTTAATGGTTCCTCCTCGGGCGAGGTGGCCTCACGAATGTTGATCAGGTGATCCACTTTGCCCTCTATGACCTGTAGTTTGGATTCTAGGTGCCCGAGGGTCATCGCTCGGCTGACAAATGAGCGGCAGTAGGCAATCGTACGGAGCTGGAGCGTCCTGAGAACGCGATTAATGCTGCGTGTGAGAACGCCAGGCCCAGGGTGGTTGACGTATGCCTCTAACAGTGGATGCACGGGCCACCGATGCTGGGAGACGCTCTGATAGATACCAAGGCTGTTCCGGCGCATGCAGAAGAGGATGAGCCGCTCGTGAGAGTTTGTATAATGCGCAGCTTGCTTAGAGCCACTGCGAGGAATTTTATTGAATGCATTCGCGACGCCTGCCATAAACTCTCGGCGATCTGAGGGCTGAACGCGATCTTTCAGCATCCAGTCGAACTGCCGCAGCTGCACCTTAATCAGCATGGCCCACACGTCATCAGAGACATTCCACGCGGAAAGGTTGTCGTAAATCTTGCGGAAAACTTCGAACACTTCGAAGACCTTGCGGTTGGTCCTTCCTGAGATCTGTCCGGGGCGGTTCTGCCGATAGAACACGAACGCTTGGTCTATGAGGGAAATTCGCTTGGCCTTCGTGATCACCCAAAAATGAAAGCACATGTCCTCGTATGAATTCATGCCCTCTTCGAAGCGCATGCGGTGCTCCTGAATAAAGGAGCGCTTATAGATCTTGGTCCAAGCGACCGGCTCGAGCAGAAGCGAACGGGGTTCATTGCCCACTTCAAAAGGGCGTGTTCTCAGCCGTGGGTCTAACGACTGTCGAATGTGTTTGTCGAAATGTTCCCCAAAGGTTTTGGACGTTTCGTAGAGGACGGTCGCGTCAGCGACCAACACGTCGAGGTCATCGGCAGCTGCCCGTTGGTACAGTACCTCACACATCCGCACGTCTGCCCAGTCGTCACCGTCGGTGAACGCCACATACCGGCCTCGAGCGTTTTGCAGACCGATATTGCGGACGCTTGCTAGTCCCTTGTTGGCCTTGCAATCAAACACTCGAACGCAGGGGTACCTGGCCGCGTATTCGTGAGCGATCTTCCCGCTATTGTCCGTGGAGGCATCGTTGATGACTAACACTTCTATGTTGGCGAGGGTTTGGTGCACGAGGGAGTCTAGGCACTGACTGAGATAGGTCTCCACATTGTAGGCTGCGACGATGATGGAAACGAGTGGGCCACCAGACTTGTCGTTCGCAGATCCTGGCGAATTGATGCCGGAATCAGGGGCCGCATGCCACCCGTCGGAAACCGACTCAGGATGCAAGACATCTTTCTTTTGTTCCGCTATGTGAAGGCGGAACCTGTCTGAACCCCCCTTTGTGGACGCCATCGCAGAGGCCAGGATGTTGACCAGACGGTCCTCCATTGTGTCCCAGGTGTACCATTCTTGCGCCATAAGAGCGCTCCCAGCTCGCAATTGGTCCCGAAACCCTTTTGAGCCACTGACAAGTTCGATCGCCTCCGCGAGGGCATCGGGATCCTTTGGTCGGCACAAATAGATATTCTGGCCATGCGCAAGAGATTCATCTCGCCCACTGCGCAGTTCAGTGGCGATGACAGGCAACCCGTGAGTGGTTGCGGCGGCCAAGGAACTGTTATTAAGCGTCACGCCGTAATCGAACGGAAGCACGCAAGCATCGCTCCCTCTTAAAAACCGCGAACCTTCGTCACTGTCCCAACTGAAGTTTCCGGTCCATGTGACCTTTTCCATAATGCCAAATGTCTCCGGTAGCTTCCGCACCATGTCATAGTAGCGCTTGCATTCATTGGCTCTTGTGGGTATCTCCAGACAGCCGCCGACCAGGACGAGGCGCATGTTCGGATTCCGCGTACATACCATCCGGAACGCTTCTAGAAGTGTTTCTACCCCTTTACCTGGGTAAATATAGCCCCAGTAGACCAGGACAAAGTCGTTCGCCCCAGCATCCAGGGCTTTGCGAACCTCTGCGCGAACCTGAGCGGGAGAGTCCGCGCAGAGCCGAATCAGTGGAGGAGGCGGAAGCACCGTTATCTTTTCGCCAATACCGGGTAGCTGGCGCGTCAGGCGGTCGCGGTGCGGACTGCTCAGGACAAGGAGCCGGGCACTGTCGCGGAGGAGCGTCCCAAATAGCCAGTGGGTATCTTTCGCACCGACCTGGAGGGTCATTGCTTTTCGTAACAGGCGCGAAAGGTAGGATCGAGTGAGCGGGTCGTCATCGATGGCCTCAAATTGCGTGACCACCGGCACGCCTGGCAGCGCAGATCCGCAGACTGAGGGCAGGAAGGTGATCATAGGATGGTGACGATAAATCCAACCGATGTAAATCAAGAGCACGACATCAGGTTTGCACTGTTTCAATTCGCGGATAAGCGTTGGAAGCCTGGGCCATATCCATTCATCAATGGTTGAGTGAACGACAATACGCGGTACAGTGGCGGGGATACTTCCCCGTTTACACACCACATGGACGGTGTGGCCAGCGCGGGCAAGACATTCGCTTATGTGTAGGGCGTGATTGGCCTCAGGCGCGGGATCGGGCGGATAAGCCGAGATGATGGCTATGTTCATATACTATTCCTCTTGACGGCGGGAGTGTCCCCATCACAGGGCGCCGGGTGTCGGCCGGAATCGTCCTTCAATGGCACATCCACTGATCCGATGCGAGCATCCAGGAACAGCATGCCCTGAGCGTAAACCCCCTCCCCCCATGTCGGAGTGCCTGTAATGTTTAAGGGGTGCATCTGCCAGTGACGGTCGTACAGATATCCCCAGTCGAGCGGATAAAGGCCCAGGTTAAGAAAGTACCGCCCAGGAACGAGCGGGAGTGAGGCGAGCTCAAAGCGAATGCTGTGCTTGCTTTTGACGGGGCCCAACACACCTTCTAAAGAAGGAATGGCGGCCTCCCAGCACTTGACCTGCGAATCACTGAATATGCCGACTGTGCAGGCCATGTCCGTCAGTTGACTAGATCGTTGAATGTCTATCTCAACAGTGAGAGTGCCGCCAGTCTGCACCGTGTTGATCAATTGACCGTTGCCATCGTGGAGGCGCACGGCAGAGATACTGCATTCCTGAGTGCCTTCTCGATTGCCCTGGGTCACAGGGAGTAGCGACGGCGGGAAGGCGGCGGGAATCTGCCCAGCGCGCTTTTCTGTTCGCTGCCGCATGAGGTCGTGATAAGTGGCCAGAGCAGTTTGGGGATCGCTCTGGATCATCACTCGTCCTTCGTCCAATACCAGCACCTCATCACACAACGCCTTAATCTGCTCCG
>JACCYV010000086.1 GCA_013696305.1 Nitrospira sp. | reverse complement strand
TCATGCTGCTCTGCGGCTTGACCTTTGCCGTGATGTTGATCGTCCAGCAGGGTTCCATCTTTTGGGGCCTCATGATCTGGTCCCAATCCAGCATCAGTAATCTCAACGTTCCGATCTGGGTGACGGATCCCGGGATCTCACAGGTCGATGAAGTGAAACCGATCGCCGATACCGCGGGTGATCGTGTCCGCAGTATCCCCGGCGTGGAATGGGCCGTCCCTCTTTACAAGGGTCTGTTGCGGGCCCGACTCGCGAACGGGGAGTACCACCAGATCACCTTGACCGGACTGGACGCCGCCACCTTGATCGGTCGCCCCGCGGAAGTCTTGGTTGGACGATTTGAAGATTTGCGGCATGATTCTGTTGCAAGCCTTTACCGTGGGGATCACGGGGTATGGGGTGGGAATCGATCTGGCAACCCTCTTCGGCCTGTTGACCTCGCAGGAAGGCCAGCTGCCCTTCATTGAAACCTGGCCGTTGCTCCTGCTGGTCTTTGTCGCTGGCTCCTGATCTGTACCCTGTCGGCGCTCATCAGTATTATTAAATTAGCGCGGCTTGAACCGGCCATCGTCTTTCGATGACACCCATACATAGTCCTTCACAGCCACAGGAGCATTCACGCGACGACGAACATGACCAGGCGTCCATTGCCGTGCAGGTCCGCGGGCTCGTGAAATCATTTAGATCGGGCGACACAACGGTGACCGTGCTCAAGGGCATCGACCTGGATGTGCATTTCGGGGAGCTGCTCCTGCTCGTGGGAGAATCGGGAGGAGGAAAGACCACGCTGCTGTCCGCGATTGCTGGAATCCTGGATATCGATGCGGGTGACCTCACGGTGCTGGGAGCGTCCCTGACGACGATGTCATCGGGTACACGGACGACATTTCGAGGGCGGACGATGGGATTCATCTACCAACAGTTCAACCTTCTGCCCGCGTTGACCGCCGCAGAAAATGTCGCGATCCCGCTGCTGATCCAGGGAAAACGGAGGAATGCGGCGATCTCAGAAGCCCGGTTGATGCTCGCACGTGTGGGGCTTAGCGATCGAACAGAATTTTTCCCCAAGAATCTTTCCGGCGGGCAACAACAACGGGTGGCCATCGCCCGGGCATTGGTCAACAAACCACAGCTTCTGGTGTGCGTTGAACCCACCGCCGCGCTCGACGGCCCCAACGGCCAGAAGATCATGGAATTGATTCGAGGCGTGGGCCGGGCCCCGAACCGCTGCGTCATCGTCGTCACCCACGATAGCCGGATTTTTCACTTCGGAGACATGCAACAACTGCAGGTCCGCGCAGAGGTCGACACCCCCTTGGTCGTCCCGCATCGGGCCGGCGTCGCGTACCTGAAAGGCCAGACGGCTCAGGCCATTCCCCTGACTTTCGTACGCATTGAGCCTTACATTGTTCCCCATAAATCCCTGACGGGGGACAACCGCGAGCGGGTCGACACGCGCGTTCTCCAGATCATCTACCGCTTCGAGCGCCCGCCGTTTCCCATCTATGCCGGACAACAAGTCGATGTCTTCATCGATCGGGCGCCTTCAACGACTCCCGTGCAGGCGTCGCCTGAAAAACGTCCTCCGGAGGAGCCGACACCATGAATCGGGAATTGTTTAACCGGAGACGAAGACCTGTCCTCGTGGGAATCCTGATCCTGTGTTCGGCGAGCTGTGTGCAAAGCCCTGACTACCTTCGGCCGCGGTCGAAACACCGGCGGACTGGGCCCGCATGGCCTCTGGTCACTCCACCACTGTGGCCTCCGACAAGATGCCGGAGGCCGACTGGTGGCAGGCGTTCCACAACCAGGAACTCACTCAGTTCATCGAACGCGCGCTCTCCCGGAATCACGACGTTCGCCGCGCCGTTTCGCGCGTGTTGGAAGGACGGGCCGCGGTCACGACAGCCGGCGCCGGGCTCTATCCTCAGCTCAACGTCCAAGGCAGCTATACCAACCTCGCCATTTCCAAAAACACGCTCGCGGGATTGGGATTGGCCGTCGGTCAGCAACCTGGTCCACAAGTCTTCGCCACTCCCGGCAGCAGCTTTGACCTCTGGAACGGAGCGGCCGATCTTCGCTTGGAGCTTGATCTCTGGGGACGTATCCGTCGCGGGCTGGAGGCGGCCTCCGCAGAGTCCCAGGCCACGGAGCAGGACGCCCGCGCGATTGCCCTGACGTTGATCGGCGACGTCGGACAGCTCCCGGATCTCCATCGCCTGCGCGCCGTCGAATTACACCGCCTTGAACGGCGGTCTGACATCTTACAGGCGGAGGCCACGCTCGTGGCTGCCAATGCCCGGATCGGCCAGGCTCGCGCCTATTTCTTTCCACGTTATCGATCACGGGCCAGGGTGGATTACAAAGCGTCGAATTCGCGAATTAGTTTACGGGAAACAGCGCAAATTATAGTATCGGCCCGTCCGTGACCTTACCCATTTTCCTGTGTGGAACGAATGTCGCACGGCTGGATGCGGCCCACTCGCGCTATCAACAAATGCTGGAAGGCTACCAACAGACCATCCTGCTCGCCTTTCGCGAAGTCGCGGACCTCCTGGTATCGATTCAAGCACGCGGTGAACAACTGGCCCGCCAACGTGAGCAGGTAGCGGCGGCCACCGCCGCCGTGGGTCTGGCGGATGTGCGATACCGCAAGGGATTGGTGAACTATCTCGATGTGCTCGACGCCCAGCGGACGATGCTGGCGGCAGAAACGCAACTCGCCCAAACGGAGCGAGCCCGCCTCACCGACATGGTAGGCCTCTATAAGGCAGTCGGAGGCGGATGGGACGCTCCACCTGACGGTTCCCCTCCTCCCCCACACAGCTCAGCTGTACGCTAGAAGTTTTGTTGCATCTCACCAGTCCTTCATGGTGTCGGGAATCAAGGGAACCACCGGCACGGGCGGATGTGCGACGCCACAGTTCTGCGGACTTTCAACTTGAATTTTCTGTTTAGATAGAGCTATCTGACTGGGCACAGTCATAGTCTCATACGAGCGACAAGCCAGGCACCGGCTACGCCGTTCTCGTCATTCTTACTGCATTCCTGGAAGGAGTTTTCATGCCGGATGGTGTCCGCGGCCGGAATATGGCACGCCCAATCACTTGCATACTCATCATCCTGGCGCTGGGGTTCCTAGCTCCCTACATTGCCCATTCGTTTGCAGGCCCTCCGCGAAGGCACGCTCCTCAGCCCGCACCGGTTGACAGCGCTCCCTTGGAGGAAGAACATATTCTGTCGCCTACCGACAAGATCACCAGACCCCTCGACACCAATGCGGAAGCCATGCGCCATAACGATCTCGGCGTGGCCTTTGTTTTCAAGGGAGATCTCGGGCAGGCGATCGATGAATTCACACACGCGCTTCGACTCCAGGCGAATTATTTCGCTGCTCACCTCAACCTAGCGAATACGCTCTTGGACGTGGGGAAACACGACGATGCGATCGCTGAATTCAAGGCCGCCCTTCGCCTCAAACCCGACGAATTGAAAGCCCACAATGATCTGGGGGTCGCCCTGAAGGAAATGGGGGATCTGGGAGGCGCGATTGCGGAGTTCAAAACAGTCTTGCGTCACCACCCCGGCGATGTGAACGCGCACAATAATCTCGGGGTCGCGCTCAAGGCCATGGGCGACCTGGAGGGAGCCCTCGCGGAGTACCGAACGGCCGCCAGCCTTCAACCGAACGATGTCAACACACACTTCAACCTGGGCCTGGCCCTGATGGAAAAACGCAATCCCGACGCAGCGGCCGGCGAGTTTCGCACGGCCCTCCATCTGCGGCCAAACGATGCGAAAATCCGCCTCAACCTCGGAAACGCCTTAGCGGGCACAGGCCAACGCATGGAAGCCGCGCAGGAGTTGAGACAATACCTCCGCCTGGAACTCGACACCCCCGCTAATCGACGGTGGATTGAACAGGCCGAGGCGAAGCTCCGGGAGCTGGAGATGCCCCAGTGATCCCATGGAAACGTGCCGGTGAATCGCGGCGGGACACCCCGTCCTGATCACGGGACTGAGCGGACACAATTTCCTCACGGCACCCTCGCCGACGAGGCTCCGTATAGTGTACAGTCCTCCACGCTTGTGACTGGACGGCACCTTTGATGATTATCTCTGACCCTGTGCCACATCCAACACCTGCATCTCTTTCAGGGCAATGGTCATGGCGGCGCAAGGCCCTGTACGACGATGCTATGCTCTTTCGTCTTTGCGACAGCACGTTATCCAACGGCCGGATCGGACTCTGGACGAAAGCCGACGCCGTCACTTATTTTGGTGACCCCGAGCTCAGGCCCCTTAAGTAAGTCCTTCATGACCGCTCCGCCCCCACACGTTCAGCAGGCGCCAACCGTGTCCCCCTCGGCCGGGCATGTCCCTGGCCGAAAATTCTTCGTCTGGACCGATCATGACATCACCCGCGATCAACTCCGGATCTTGCTTATCACCTGGGCCACCTGGACCCTCGGCGCCATGGATACGATGATCTACTCGCTCGTGCTGACGCCCGCGCTGAAGGATTTACTTCAAGCCGCCCATCCCGGGGAAACCATTTCAACCGGCCTCATCGGGTGGTATGGGGGAATCATCTTCTCGACGTTTTTGATGGGATGGGCCGTGGGCGGAGTGTTTCTCGCCAGCCTCGCGGACTATGTCGGACGCCGACGGATTCTGATGTTGAGCATCGCCCTGGTGGCAGGCTCGACGGCGTTGGCGGCATTGTCCCAATCCTGGTGGCATCTGGCCGCTGTGCGGTTTGTGACCGGCGTAGGCATCGGTGGACTGTGGGCAGCCGGAGCGGCGCTCGTGGCCGAGGTGTGGCCTGAGCATAGTCGATCCCGGGCTGCGGGATTCCTCCAATCAGCCTGGGGATTTGGTTTCTTTCTGGCGGCAGCCCTCAATCTTTTGGTCAAGGGTTTCGGCTGGCGCGGCTGCTTCGCGATCGGAATTTTCACGCTGGGCTCCGCCTGGCTCATCGCTCGCTACATCCATGACTCCGGTCGTTGGAATAAGATTCACGCCGCGGAGCAACGCGCCCAATCCTCGCCGCACGTCCGTATCGCGTCCCTCTTCAGCGAGCCGTATCGACGCGCGACCTGGACCGGAACCGGTCTCGCCTTTGTCGCGGTCTTCGGCCTCTGGGGCGCCACCAATTGGACGCCCAGCCTGATCCAGGCCCTGCCGGATGTCGCACCTCTTGAACCGGCCGTGACCGCGACTTACGTCTCGTACGCCGTAATGGTGCTCAACGTCGGCGCACTCGTGGGCTACTTTAGCTTTGGACTGCTGGCAGATCGCTTCGGCCGCAAGCCCACCTTCGCCTTGATGTGCGGAGGCAGTCTCCTCTTGATTCCGGCCACCTTCTCCTTCCCGCATTCATATGGCGTCGCGCTGGCGCTGCTGCCGATCCTGGGATTCTTCACCAAGGGCGTATTCGGAGGATTTCCGCTCTATTTTCCGGAATTGTATCCCACTCGCCTGCGCTCGACGGGCGCAGGATTTTGCTATAATGCCGGCCGCATTGTGGCATCCTCCAGTCCCTTTCTCACGGGCGCACTCGTCTCGACCTTCGGAAGCTTTGGTCTGGCAGCCTCTGCCGTCGCCGCCATCTATGTGGCCGGCCTGGTCATTCTTCCCTTCGCCATTGAGACGAAAAATCGTCCCTTGTCGGACTAGCCGCCGCCGGCACGGAATCTTCTCTAATCGTGCGGATCTTCGCCGCAACGATTCGCAAAAAAAAAGGGCAGCCACCCCAAGGATGACTGCCCCGCTCGCTGATATAAAAAGTAATGGTTACCAGCGGTCGCGCTTGGCTCCGCGATCGCCGAATCCAACACCACCACCGCCTCCGCCGCTCCGACCCGGTCCGCCACCGGTTCGGGGCTCCTGAGGACGCGCTTCATTGACCGTCAATGTCCGGCCACCCATATCCGTCCCGTTCAAAGCCGCGATCGCTTTCTGCGCCTCGTCGGAGGAGGTCATTTCGACGAATCCGAAACCTCTCGATTGGCCGGTAAACTTGTCCGTGATGACGCGGGCCGACTCAACCGCCCCATGCACCGCGAACAGATCGCTCAACTGCTGTTCGGTCGCCGAATAGGGCAACCCGCCGACATAAATTTTGGAACCCATGTGGGTCCTCCTCTTGGGTAATGACATTGTCTTGAACCGAAGGAAGAAAGGGAAAGGACGGGCCAAAGACGCGATATTGTGTAGCGACTTGGGTCTGGCTTTCGATTAGATTCCCGGGCAAGACAACATCGATAGCAGGCCTGGACTCTTTCAAGGCATCCCCCACCAGGCCCGGCGGGAGACGGGGCGGATCCTATCACGCGTCCCCTTGCCATACAAGCC
>JACCYV010000085.1 GCA_013696305.1 Nitrospira sp. | reverse complement strand
ACCAAGCCTCGTTGTTGCGGGTTGCTATGGCATATGTAAGTAACCGTGCACTCGCTGAAGAGGTGGTACAGGAGACGTGGGCTGGCGTTATTAAGGGATTGGGTGGGTTTGAACGAAGATCTTCGCTAAGGACATGGATCTTTAGAATTCTGGTGAATCAAGCCAAACGTTATGCCCAACGCGAATGGCGCTACCGATCTTGTTCATCGTCTGATGAGCCAGGGTCGAACCCTACGCCTTCCGCTGACCCTAGTCGGTTCATAGACTCGGGCAAATGGAAGGGGCATTGGATAAGTCTGCCAACTTATTGGGATGACCAAACCCCAGAAAAAGTCGTTCTCGCCAAGGAAAGTGTCTCTTTTGTTTATCAGTGTATAGACATGCTCCCGGCCGTGCAGCGCCAGGTCATTATCCTGCGCGATATAGAGGGGTTATCATCAAATGACGTGTGTCAGGTACTGGATATAAGAGAAGCGAACCAGCGAGTCCTTTTACATCGGGCCCGATCAAAAGTGCGCGCGGCATTAGAACAACATCTCAAAGGGGAGTCACAGTCATGATTCCCAGATGGAAGATCACAAAGTATCTCAATGATGTTTTTTCGGGCGGCACCACCTGTCAGCAATTTACCGAGGTCATTACTGATTATCTTGAAGGTGCACTAACCTTCCGCGAATGGATTCGCTTTCAGGTGCATTTGGGCCTGTGTGTTGGTTGCAGACGGTATCTTAGACAAATGAAGCAAATCATTCATGTCCTTGATAAGCTCCCTGACGAAGCCATTCCGATCGAAATACACGAAGAGTTGCTGAGGAAATTCGAAACCTGGACGTCACGTGAGACCCCCCCCCCGCCATCGTAGTACTAAAATCAGCATACCCTTCTCCCCGCATTTATTTTCTAACCAGTGTAACGTTTCCTAAAAATCACACACTGCATCTACATGATGGCTCCGATTAGGGCCTCTTATCCTTCGGCGAAGCACATAGGCAATTGATTTGTCCCCGGCGAGACGGAGGTCATTAGGATGAACCGCATGCCCCTTTTACCAGATCCCGACAGAACGACCCTATTCTTCACGACCCCTCGGGGCATAATATAAAAACATCTCAATCTCAAGCGAGGCGACTCCGCGCCGCCGTCACCACATCCGCAAGTCATCCAATCTGGAAGATATGGTTGCCTTCCTACCTAATGTCGAGGAGACACTTATGACTCGTCAGTACGCTAAGTATATGGGGATCGCGATTGTGGCGATTGGGGTAGTGGGACTGTTAATGGGAGAGCAGCCCATACTGGGATTCCTTAATATTGATATCGCAGAAGACCTGGTACATCTGGCCAGTGGGGGCGCGATGGCGTTTGTCGCCTTCACTCACCGGGACAATCACGTACTCCGTATGATTGTGGGAGTGATCGGTGTGACTTACCTGGCTGTGGGTGTAATTGGGTTTCTCATTCCCCACGTATTTGGGTTACTACCGCATGGGTACAGCACCTTCGACAATGTACTCCACTTGGTCCTGGGAGTGATGGGCATTTTAGTAGCATGGGGTCGTGAAGCGACGGAAGGTCCAAATCTGAGCAGTCGTCCTTGATTGGCCTACTAGGACCAAGAATAAAGCAAGTTTGAATGATACTGAATGACACCGAAGATGATGGGTTGGATGCATCTTGCAATGTTGGATCGCGGCACCAAGACGATGAGGGACGCCAAGATGAGAAGTGCAAAGCGGCTTTCAACAGAGGAGTACAATCATGTCTACCTTAGCTATAAAGATTCTAACCGGCGTTGCGATGACAATGCTTACACTGTCCCCCGTGGTCGGCTGTTCCGGAATGTCGGATCGTATCCAAAGCAAAACCTTGCACGACGCCACGGCGATTTCGGATGACCGGACGAGAATCAACAAGCTGGTGAGCGAATTACCGCCACGCCCGCGCCTGGCGGCGCTTCAGATGATGGCCACATATGGATTGCCGCAGGAAGCCACGGCCGACAAATTCGTCTGG
>JACCYV010000071.1 GCA_013696305.1 Nitrospira sp. | reverse complement strand
CGCTTCAAGGCTGGGGGAAAGGAGGCCATCATCTCGCGCTGCACTAGCCGGAGGCAGGAGGAACCGCTGCCCGGAGCCGTTTCGCGAGGGCTACCAGAAACGAACGATAACACTCCACTTCATCGGTGAATTCTTCGACCGGATCGTTGGTAAAGGCCGGTCCGGGATTCTTGCGCGCCAGCTCATCCGCTTCCTTCTTCCCCGCGAGTTGCTGAAGCAACGTCACCGTACGGATCTTCCATTGCCCCATGCGTTCGGCGCCCAGGACGGTATTAAAGTCCTGCACCGTCCGTTTCGCAATCGCGTCCAGCTCCTTCACCTGTTGATCAATCGCTGACGCAGCCGTTTCTGACATGGCAGTACGCACTCCTCTTTGTTAGCGGGACTGTCTTGCGGGCGGTGACCAGGACCGGGCCAGCCGGGCCGCCACTTTCACGGCTTCCAGCAGACTGCCATGTTCAGCCACGCCTTTGCCGGCAATATCGTAGGCCGTTCCATGGTCCACCGAGGTCCGGATGATCGGCAGGCCCACCGTCAAGTTCACACAGGTGCCGAAGGCGAGCAGCTTCAATGGGATCAGGCCCTGATCGTGATACATCGCCACCACGCCGTCGTACGCGCCTCCGGCCGCCTTTCCAAACAGGGTGTCGGCAGGCAATGGATCGCTGGCGTTGATCCCGGCGGCACGAGACAGTTGGACGGCCGGAGCGATGCTGTTCGCCTCTTCGTTGCCGAACAAGCCATGTTCGCCCGCATGTGGATTCAATGCCGCCACACCGATCTTGGGTCGCGCAATGCCAAAATATTTCGTGAGCCCGAGATGAGCGAGACGAATGGCTTTGGCAATCCGCTCCGTGGTCAACATGGCGCATAAGGAGTTGATTGCCACATGGGTAGTCGTAAACATGATTTTCAGCGGCCCGCCGACGATCATCATTCCAAATTCTTTGCTCCGGGTGAGATCAGCCAGCAGTTCCGTATGGCCGGGGTAGTGATAACCGGCCATGTTCATCGCTTCTTTATTGATGGGCGCCGTCACGATGCCGGCCAACCTTCCCGCCTGCGCCAGTTCGACCGCGGCCTTGATGAAGTCAACGGAAGCCGCTCCCGTCGCGTCCGCCGCCACACCCATGCGAAATCTGGGCAACGGATTCTTGAGCGCCTCCACCACCGCCACCTGTCCGGACTGGAGTCGCGCGCGGTTCATCGGATCGAACTCCACCACCTCCAATGGCAGCTTCAGCGAGGCGATCGTCCGTTCCATGACCGCACGAGAGCCGACCACTACCGGGCGGCACATCCGTGCGAGGGCCCTGTCGACCAAGGCCTTGGCGATCACCTCCGGGCCGATCCCTGCCGGATCTCCCATCGTGAGGCCCAAGACCGGACGTTCCGGTGGTGTTGTGGGATTACGAACCATACGTATACAGAAACAGTGTGTACCCAAGGTACAGCAATGCGCTGCCGCTCAGCAACCAGGGGCGCCACTGACCGGACCACAGCATTTGAAGCAAACTCATGCCCATGGCGAACATGGCAAGTACCATGGTTGCCAACGCCGTCGTTCCCAATACCCATTCGGTGCCAAGCAAGCCGACCGAGACAGGAAACGTGCCCTGAAATACCATCGCGCCGGTAACATTTCCGACCGCCAGACGATCCTTTTTACGATAGAGCCAGAGAAAACTATTGGACATTTCCGGCAACTCGGTCGCCAGGGGCGCGATCAACAATGCGAGGATAAGCGGCGAGACATGCATTTCTGCTGAAATGGAATTCGCCGCCGTCACGAATAGGTGGGCTCCACCGATCAAGCCCAGCAATCCCACGACGCCTTGCGCGCCGATGACCCCATAGGACGGGCAGAGCGACCGCCGCGCAAACAGTAAGGGTTCGATTGCATTCCTCTCTTCAGGCTCCTCGTCTTCCGCCGAAAATTTGATTCGCATGTAATAGACGTAGAGCCCGATCAACCCCACGGCTACACCTCCGTGAAAAAGACGGGAGGGAACGACGGCACAGGTCAACGCCAGGATATAGCTGATGAGAAAAAATATGATATCCACCCGGACTTCATCATAGTTGAGCTTGAAGCGTGCCGTCCGCTTCCCGAGCCTGGCATAGAGCAGCAGCAGCAGCGCCAGAATCGGTAAGACCAGCGTGCTTAGCATAAAGGGCGCACCGAGAATTGCCCCCAACCCCACTTCGATCTGCTCCCGGCCCGCCCCGAAAAAAATGGCGATGATCGGAATCGAGGTTTCCGGCAGGGTGGTTCCGACTGCCGCAAACACACTCCCGACCGCGCCCTCGGAAATGTTCAGACGCTTCCCTAGCCACTCAATTCCGTTGGTAAAGAGCTGGCACCCTGCCAGGGTGATGATGACCGAAGCCAGGAACAATCCCGCGTAGAGTAGGATCGTCACAAGAGACCTCGTGATGACCATGGGCGCGGGAACAAGGGCACGGCGACGGTCTCGACTCTCACCTGCTTACTTTGACCTTTCGCCGTGTGTGTTGCGACTGCCGGTACATCAACATGGCTGTTTCCAACACATCTTTCACCGGCTGTCCACTCTGTTCGGCAATACGCCGGCAATCTTCATATTCGGGAGACGCTTTGCTTTGTCCCGGCCCGTGATCGGCCAGTTTGATGCGAACGTCCTGTCCATCGATCCGGACCGATGTAAACCGGCGGGGCAACACACGTCGCTGCACCTCCTGGGTCCGGATGCCCAGCGCCGTCGTGTCGGCGAACAATACCGCCAGAACAACCTCCACGTTCTCCCGAGGAGCCAGCACGGAGAGAACATTCCCCGGCCGGCCTTTTTTCATCGTAATCGGCGTCAGGGTGGCATCCAACGCCCCGGCGGCGAATACCCGATCGAACACGGTCTCGTAGACTTGCGGATTGAGGTCGTCAATGTTCGTCTGGAGTTCGACGATCGTCTCGACTGACCCCAGGGCAGTTTGCGCCCCCTCGCCGACGAAGACCCGCAACACGTTCGGCCATTGTGCCGGATTGGCCGTGCCTGCCCCATACCCTACTCGGCGCACCTCCATACGAGGCAAGGGCCCGAATTCTTGAGCCAGGGTACGAACCAACGCGACTCCAGTCGGCGTCGCGAGCTCTCGTGTTGGGCCATGAGCATAAATGGGTAGTCCGACCGCCAGCGCAACCACCGCAGGTCCCGGCACAGGCAATGTACCGTGAGCGGACGAGAGCGTGCCGGATCCCACATTGATGGCCGAGGCCGTGACGCGGTGGATCTCCATGAGATGCAGTCCCAGGACTCCGCCCACCACATCGACAAATGAATCGATGACGCCCACTTCATGGAAATGGACATGCGACGGTTCGACCCCATGGGCCTTTCCCTCGGCGTTGGTTAAGGCATCGAACACCGCCTGGCTCTGCTCTTTGACGACGGCAGGCAACCCGCTTTTAAGAAGAATCCGTGTGATTTGCGCCAGAGTCAACGGCGCCCGAAAGCCTTTCTCGATCAGCACGTCGACTTTCGTCGCTGCGACGGCTCCTCGCTTCACTGGCTTCTGTGCGAGACGAAACCCCTCGATTTGCAGTAGGGCAAGCCCGCGGACCAAATCCTTGAAGGGCAACCCCGCATCTACCAGCGCGCCTAAAATCATGTCGCCGCTGATGCCCGAGAAACAGTCGAAATGAAGATGCTTCACCACGTGACTCCTGCGATTCACTATCCTCTACGATCGAGCGGCATCTTACCGGAGCCATATCCAGACAGCAATCATTCCGCTCGTTCGTTGACAGCCCTGCCATGCTGTGTTATCCCCAAGGAAGATACGCATTCGATCAGATGACCGACCCACTCCGTGCGACGATACCCATGACCAACTCGACCCGGCTCAGCAGCACGACCGGCCTGCGTACTTTTCAGAGGAGCCGTCGCAGCCTAGTCGTCTTGTTGATCGCTGTCTTGTTGCTGGCAGGGCAGACTGTGGACGGGCTGGCCAAGACCAAGGGCAAAGGCTTGGTTCCGCACCCCGAGCCGGAATTAAAGATCCTCACGCTGCTTGCCGCGCCCATGCCCTACCGCCCGCAAGACGGGCCCTTTCATTTCATCGCCACCGTGCAACTGCCCAAGGACACCAACGAACAGTTGATGCTGGAGGTCTCGGCCCTGGTGACCTCTTCCTCCATGACGTCGCTGCGCTTTCTCTCGATTCGCCAGCCGGTGAACATGCACGTGCTGGCACACACCCACACCGACGGCGATCCTTCTCAGAAGCGCGTGCATATCGACCTCGCCTGGGACGGGCTCGACCACAATAAACACCAAGTCCCGATCGGGTCGTACGAATATGAAGTGCGAGTCAAATTACTCAGTAACGGAGAGAAGGGCCAGCGCACTCAAATGTTGGCGTGGCCCAAGCGCGGCAAATTTGTGGTCAAGCAATAGCAGGATGATGAAAAAGTCCGCCAGCTTTGTTCTCGCGGGACACTGCCGCCTCACCATCTCGGCGGCGTTCACAAACCTGACGCTCCTTATTCGTCGCGTCGTGAACCTCCGAGGCTCAACGTACCGGCATGGGAAAAGAGCCTGTCCCGGCAGGCTCTGGGTAGGTGGGTAAGAAAGATGTGGCCCTCGGCCCCCTCGCATCGCTGCGGCCGCGCTGGACGACCTTTTGACCATCCTGCGGCCATTTCTGTATATCTCCCCCAACTCAAGCATCATTCTTTTTCAGAGACAGCGAAACGGCTTTACAACGGCCTACTAGTCGGCCAAGGAAACGCAACGCAGCAGCCTCAATCCTGCTTGCCTGCTGGAGCCGCACCTTCTACTTCTCCCACCATGTTGATCCGATGGGCCATGCAGCCGGCTCCGAAGCCATTGTCGATGTTCATCACCCCGACCCCGGCCGCACAGGAATTCAACATGGTCAACAATGCGGCCAGACCACCGAAATG
>JACCYV010000018.1 GCA_013696305.1 Nitrospira sp. | reverse complement strand
GATATCCCAGCCCGATCTTCATCGCCCGGCGGGTGATCTCTGCCCAGCGCACCTGCGGGTACTCCGCCAGCACCGCCGCCGCTTTAGGATCCTGAATATCGAGTTGCACGACGCGAATGATGCCGTCTTCGATTTGAACATCAGCCATGTGCCTGTCTCCTTGCTTGGAAGTCCGTTCCTCTTCCATTTCAATCGGTCATGCCGTCAACCGTAAAACCTGTTGTGCGTTGACTCTCCTAAGGGTGCATGTTAGCATAAAATCCTGAGTTTTCGCGCAATTGTCTCACTCTCTCAATTGAACCTCACACGTCTGACACCATCATTTTGCATCTTGTCGCACGCACCTGAGCCGTCAGCGCGCTCACATGCGTCACATCAAGGAGGAACGGTATGAGTAGAGTAGAGGGAGCTTTTTCGAAGTTTGCCGGGAGCGCGCTGGCGCTCGCATTGTTGATCGGGCTGGCGTCGTGCGGTGGTCCTCCGAATTGGGTCAAAAAAGGATCGGGGGCGTTCAACGAAAAAAGCGACAAGTCTTTCTATGGCGTCGGCTCTGTAGCGGGCGTGCGAAATGAGCCGTTAGCCTGGGACACGGCCGAGAACCGCAGCCGCGCGGAAATTGCCAAGACCTTTGAAACCTATACTGCCTACCTGATGCGCGACTATGCCGCATCGACGACCGCCGGAGATTTTTCCCGCAACAGCGAAGAGCAGAATATCGAACGAGCCGTCAAGACATTTTCTGCCGTCACCCTGAATGGCGTAAAGTCTATCGACCACTACAAAGATGAAAAATCCGGTATCTATTATGTCCTGACCAAGCTGACCCTCGAAGACATGAAGAACAATCTGGAGCAGGCAAGGGAGTTGAATGGCCAGGTCCGCGATTTTGTGCGGAAGAATGCCGACCGGTTGTTCGAGCGTCTCGAAAAGGAAGAGGATAAACGGGCGACCCAGTAATCCGACAGGGGGCACGGTGTCTGGCCGGGAGGAGATGGCATGATTGAATGGGGGGGACATTCTATGGGACGGGCAATCGCAGCCGTGGTGCTCGTTGGTGCCGGCGCCTCCATGAACGGCTGCGGGCACGAAACGAAAGTCACTCGCGTCGATACCGGCATCGTGACAGACCTAAGCGGACGTTGGAACGATACGGATTCCCAAATGGTGGCCGAGTCCATGGTCAAAGAGGCGTTGGCTAATCCATGGCTCGGCAACTTTGCCAAAGGAAAAAATCGCGAGCCGGTCGTCATCGTCGGCACGGTGTTGAACAAGAGCCATGAACATATCAATGTTCAAACATTCGTGAGCGATCTGGAGCGTGAATTGACGAATTCGCAGAAGGTCACCTTCGTCGCTGGTAAAGGCGAACGCGAAGAGGTACGCGATGAGCGTCGTGAACAGGCCGTGCATGCTCGCGAGGATACGCAAAAGGCTCCGGGCAAGGAATTGGGTGCCGACTACATGATGCGCGGGAGCATTTCCACGATTTTGGATGAGCAAGACGGAGCCAAGGCGGTGTTCTACCAGATCGATCTCGAAATGGTGCATATGGAGAACAATGTGAAGGCATGGTTCGGGCAGAAGAAAATCAAAAAAGTGATCGAGAGAAAGCGAACGATTTTTTAGCCCTGCGTACGCTGTTGAGACAGTATCCCCCATCGACCACGGCCTCCTTGCAGGGAGGCCGTTTTATCTTTTTTCCTCATCTGCCTCTATCCCTGTGGATCCTCGCGTGGGTGTTCTCCGGGTGCGGACTATCCTCAAACCATTACAGTCTGATCGATCAGAGCCTTCTCGCGAATGATCCTCGTCGTGCCGATGCCATTATGGCGCAGGCCGAGTCCCAGTACGGCTCACGGAATCGCCTGCTGTACAACATGGACCGGGGTATGACGCTCCATCTTGCGGGCGACTATGTCCAAAGCAATAGTCAGCTCGAAAACGCGGCGCAGGACGTCGAGCGGTTATATACCAGGTCCGTTCGGACTGAAACCGCGGCCTTCCTGACGAGCGATAACCTGTTGCCCTATGAAGGCGACGCTTATGAACATGTGATGATCAATGTGATCAAAGCGCTGAATTATGCCGCGATGGGACAAACGATGGAAGCCGTCGTCGAAGCACGCCAGATCGACCATCGACTGAACGTGCTCTCGGACAGGGTCAGGGAGAAAGACGGATACCGTGAAGATGCTTTTGCCCGGTATCTGACCGGCGTGCTGTACGAAGCGACAGGCGACCTCAACAATGCCTTCATCGCATACCGTCACGCGTACGACATCTATAAAGCCACACTCAGCTGGGCTCGCACCCCCCTACCGTCCATGCTCCCCGCGGACCTTCTCCGGACGACCGATGCGCTTCACATGACCGGCGAGTTCGACGAGTATCGACGCCTGTTTCCCGAGGCACGCTGGGTGTCCACGCTGGAACACCCCGACCTCGCTCAGGTGGTGGTGATCAGTTATAATGGCCGCGCGCCGCGCAAGGGGGATAACTATCTCGACCTGCCGCTCAGTCTGAGCGCGCTCCAGTTGGTACTCTTGAATCGGGGAGTCGTCCATTCTTCGAATCGGCAGGAACGCCGGGCAGCCGACAGCATTTTGTATGGCCTGAACGGACGCGTGGTCAGGGTGGCATTACCGCGACTGATCCCGCAAAAAACACAGGTCATGCACGAAGACGTGACATTGATACCGCGCATGGGAGAAGCGATCGCGGGAAAGTTCGAGCTGGTGTACAACGGCACGGCCATGGCGGAGAAATCGCTGTCGGATCGACTGCCGGGAATCACGACGAAGGCGCTCGCTCGCGCGGCGCTCAAGTTTGCGGCCGCCGAAGGGGCGACACGTGGAGCTCAACATGCGGTCAATAAAGGTGATGCTCAATGGGTTGGCCTCGTGGTAGGACTGCTCGCTCATGGGTTGGCGGTTGCGTCTGAAGAGGCCGACAAGCGGAGCTGGCGGACATTGCCCGATGAAATTCAGATATCCCGCCTGTGGGTGCCGGCCGGTGAATATGAGAGCCGGATTCAGACCGTGGGACGAGCCGGCGGCGCGGCCAGACCAAACGCGACTCGTCCATTGATCCTGCGCGCCGGGCAGACCGTGTTTCTGATCGAGCGAGTGGTCTTATGAGATCGATCGCGTCGGTCGTCAGAGGTCCTGTTGAACAAGTAGGGCTCACGGCACTGATGATGATGGCATGTGCCGGCTGCGGAGGGTTCACAGGACCGCCCCGCCCGCTGTGGATCGACGGCGGAAGCGTCCAGTTTCCTCCCGCTCAGTACCTGTTGGGCGTGGGCCAGGCCGATTCACGTCCGCGAGCCACCGAGCAGGCGTATGCCGCAGTGTCGAAGATTTTCAAAGCGGAGATCACGGCGCAGGCCAAGGATTGGGAGTCGTACCTGGTTGTGGAGAGCCGCGGCCACACCCGCAATGAATACCGATTGACCCTGGACAATGTGACTCGTGTGACCACGGACAAGGTGCTGGAAAATGTGCACATCCTGGACACCTGGTTTGACCGCAAGACGCGACAGTACTATGCTCTGGCAGGCATGAATCGGGCACAGGCGGCATCGGCGATGGTTGAACGCCTCGACGATCTCGATCGCACGATCCAGACTGAAGTGACGGAAGCGCATGAGACTATCGACAACCTGGCCCACGCGCGCAATCTCAAACGGGCGGTTAAGAATGCGGTGCTCCGCGATGCCTACAATACTGACCTTCGCATCATTCGGTTCAGTGGTCAGGGCTTCCCGGCCGCCTATCGCGTGGCAGAGTTGACCAAGGAATTAGAGCAGTTTCTGGCCACGCACCTCGGCATGGCTGTGGAGGTGTCCGGTGATCAGGCCGAGCCGGTCGAGCGTGCACTCATAGACGGGATCATTCGGGAAGGTTTCTCCGTGGTGGGCCGCAGTCCTGGATCAAGTGCCGCCCCGGTGGAATTGTTGATCGAGGGGACAGTAAGTCTGTGGCCGATCGAGGCGCACGATCCGCAGTTCCGTTACGTTCGATGGTGCGCGAGTGCCGTGATCGAAGAGGTGTCCACCCATCGCGTGATCGGAGCCGTTTCGAAGGGCGGGAAAGAAGGACATGTGACAGAACGGGAGGCCGCTGCGAAAGCGGTTCGGGTGATGCAACAGGAGTTTGCCTCCGACCTTGCCCGTTCACTGACCGCGCATGTCTATAGCGAGGTCAATCTGCTGGTCTCGGACGCCGTGCCGTCCGGCTGTCCGAGAGAGACGTTTCAACCACAATCGAATCATTAATGGTCGCGAGTCAATGACAGGAGAGAGGAGAGGGGATGCGTAAAACAGGGACCGGGAAGACAGCCGATCAAGGCAGCGGCGGACGCCGCTTATCCAGCCAAGCGATGAAAAAACGTCTGCGTGAGCGTCTGGCTGCAGATACCCAGCTGGTGCTCCACAGCAACATTGTGAGTATCTTTCGCAAGCAGGGCTATTATGAGGAGCTGCCGCTGGATGAACTGCAGGATCGTCTCTCCAAACTCCAATCGCCGTTGGCCGACAGCCTCTTGAAGGGAAGGGTGTAGGATGCCGTACTACTATTTCGATTCGACGGCGCTGGTGAAGCGGTACAGCATGGAGCGCGGGACGAGAGTCGTCAATAAGCTTATGGTGAAACGGGGTAAGGTGGCGATCGTGCCCATGTGGAGCGTCACGGATTTTTATTCGGCCTTATCCGTTCGCGCGCAGCAGGGAGAAATGACCCGAGACGACTGTTATTCGGTGCTGTACAAGTTTGAGATGGAAGCCGCGCAAGGCGTCTTTCAGTTTATCTCTCCGACCATGGACACCTATCTGGCTTCGAAGGAGTTGATTCTGGATTATCCGGCTCTTCGCTCGCCCCAGCTGCTGCATCTGGCTTTGGCCATGGAGCTCAAGCCCCTTCGGCTGACGGTGGTCAGTGCCGATAAGCAGTTACTGGCGGCCTGCCGTCTAGCCGGGCTTCATATTATCAATCCGGAAGACGACTAGCCGGGTGAGAGCCACGTCATTCCATACAGAGGATGTTCAAAAAGACCGTCCAGCACGGCCGCAACGAGATCCACGGCGCGAAGAATAATGAGCGTCACGTCTGTGGGGCCGTCGAACCGGCACGGTCTCGCAGAAAACAAAGCTTGAGGCCTTTTTCAACATCCGGTTAAGCCGAGCAGTGGAATTCCGCCTGCATCGAACCGAGCACGATCGCCCAATCCTCTGTGGTCTGTCGGACCGACTTCGCTTGAGGAAGAGCGGTCTCCTTCGAAACCGCCTGATCCGCCTGCTCGAGGACTGCTTGCGCATGGTGGAGTTCGAGCTGCGCAAGCTGCAGACTTCCGCACACGCCGGCCGAAGCGGGCAGTTCTCCGCCGGCCCTGCGAAACAGCGCGACAGCCTGGTAGCCATGCTCCTGCGACCGGTAGAGATGTTCGGCTGCCTTGAATACCTGTCGTAAAGCCGCCTCCGTCTGTCGCTTTGCCAGCTGGGCCGCCATCAAGGCGGCGCACCCCATGTTCATCGCGGCGCCTTCCGCATCCTCATTGCCCATAGCCTCTTCCGCTTTCGTCCGGAGCCGGTCGAGTTCCGCTTCTTCCCCCATAACCTGGGCCTGACCGGGGAGGGCGAAGCAGGCGAGAAGAGCCATCGCACAGACCTGTGACGCAATGACGCTCCGGGAGCGGCTGGAGGCGCTATAGAGAGTGGTGAGCGGGGCGTCCGCTACTGCACGTGTTCCCAGGTGTCGATTTGTTTGATGCTCCAATTGACGGCTTCCTTCAATTTCACGAGGCTCGGATCGGCGTCGTTCTCGTGGATGCGATAGAGGGACTTCTGAAGGGTGAACAACGGTTCGTAAGCCCGCATGTCCGGCAACTTGCCGAGCGCCCATGCGACCTCGGTTTTGACGGCCACATCGTCGGTGGCCAGGGTTGCGAGCAAGGGATCGACAATCGTGAAATCGCCGTGCAAGGCGCCGACGATTCCCAAGGCCTTCGCCGCCGACGGACGTAACTCCGGCGCACCGGTTGTCATGGTCTTGATTAAGGTGGGGATCGTGTCTTTTTGGCCGATATTACCCAGGGCTAAAGCCGAGGCTTTGGCGATGTCGCGGTTGGTTCCGTTGAGTCCGGCCAGCAGGCGCGGGATCGCCTTGACAGAAAATAGTTCGCCGAACAGCGATACCAACTTCACTTTGCGCATGACCGGTGTTTTCGGATCGTCATACAAGCGAAATAGCCTGGTTTCTTGTCCCCATTCGGCCGTGATCAGGGCTGGAAAATCGTAATCTTCGAGACGGGTTTTCAGCTTGGCCATCGCATAGGTGGTTGGATCGCCGGCTTTGGCGAGAATGGCCGCGGCCTGCGAGTCATCGAATTCCGTTCGGACTTCTTTGCGCCACGCCATCTTCTTACCGTTCAGCGCATACGCCAGCTGGCAGGCCGGTCCTTTCCAGACCCGTGAGGGAGAGTCCGGAAGATCCGCGTCGCTCCCCATCGTGGTGCTGCCTTCCCAGGTCTTACGCTGTTCGCACTTGATCTTCAGCTCCACGTCATGCGGCTGGGCTGGATCCGTGACCGGCGTATAATTGAATTCCTTCAGCCGTCTGGCTACCACCTCCACCAGTGGCCCGGCATCGACGGGTCCCTTGTCCGACAAGGCAAGCACATCGACCAAAACCTTATCGATCCGTTCCATCTGAGTTTTCTGCTCAACGGTGAAGGAGTCGCGCCGCGCCCAACTCGCGTCACCCGAGAGAAAAAGCGTCCCCACGGTCATCAGCGTGACGATGCGTCTCATGTCTACTCCGTTCTGCTGAAAAGGCGAAGCTCAAGCTTCAGATCGCTCACCCTATACAACCCTTTCCCGCGGTTGCAAGTTGCGCCGGTTGAAAGCCCGTCAGTATAATCGCGCCATGCTGACGGCAAAGCGGATCGCCTTCATTGAGGCGGCAATATGACCGAATCGCTACTCGCCGGCTGATTGCGAGACGGTCTGGCAGCACCGGAGCGCATCGTCGTCAGCGATCCCGACCGGACTCGTCGTGAGGTGCTCGCCGCGCGGTCGATGTGGGACGGAATCATCTCATCTCTAACAAGGAGCGCGTGCCGTGCAATATTGGGTGAAAGTCGTATTTGCCGATAATCAGGAATTGCTGGTGAAGGATGCGATTCGCCATACGATCAGCGAGGACATGGAAGTTTTGGAAGTGGATTCGGCGAAGGAGGTCCTCATTATTCCCATGAAGCAGATCAAGTACATCGCGTGTGACGCCACCGTGTTCGCTCAGAAAGCAAAGACTTAGACATGGCTATGCCACGCGGCTACGGTTTTGGTTACGGTTGCGGTCCCATCTAATCTGTCCACTGCTTGTCGATTTCCACCTGGTATCAAATGCCCATAGGTGTCACAGGTGATCGTGATCGAGGCATGGCCGAGTTGCTCTTGAATGTATTTCAAGTTCTCTCCATTTGAGATTAATCGGCTTGCGTAGGTGTGTCGGGTGCTATGCAGATTGAGGCGCCTGATGCCAGCTTTCTGAACAAGTGGAATCCAGAGTTTGTACCGTAGCCAATTCTCGGCCATGTAGGATGGATCGCGCCGTGTTCCGCCGACGTTTCCAGGAAAAAGAAT
>JACCYV010000007.1 GCA_013696305.1 Nitrospira sp. | reverse complement strand
CATGCTCAAAAAACCGGTTCCGATTGAGCGCAAGATGGTTCAGCTCATTGAGAAGGATTTGACGCAGTCGACGATCGTGCTGGGACACACGGGTATCAGCCGGACAAATCCTGACTATTACGCTGTGACGGTCATGAACTATATTTTAGGCGCCGGTGGCTTTTCATCCCGTCTCATGGACTCGATTCGAGACAAACAGGGACTTGCCTATGGCATCATGAGCCATTTTGATACCCGATTGATGCCGGGCGCGTTCTTCATCAACCTTCAGACCAGAACCGAGTTCACGAATCAGGCCATCACCGGAGTGCTGGCTGAGGTCAAAGGGATGCGCGACACGCCGGTCACGGATCAGGAAATCAATGAAGCCAAGTCGTTCATCATCGGCAGTTTCCCCTTGCGTGTCGATTCCAGCGCAAAACTGGCGAACGTACTCGCCCAGGTTGAGCTGTATAATCTTGGCCTGGACTATTTCACGAATTATCCGAAAGCCATTGAAAAAGTCACGAAGGATGATGTCCTGCGCGTCGCCAGACAATATCTTGACCCTCAACACTACGCATTGGTCGTGGTCGGATCGATCGCCAATGCCAAAGTCAAACAATAACCGGAAGACTGACCGGTTCGCCTAACGCGGGTGCCCATGGTTTCCAGGACCCCACTGATCGACAAGCTCTCCAGAGCGCGGCACATCCTACAAGAAATGGGCTCGGTCGTCGTGGCCTTCTCCGGCGGCATCGACAGTTCCCTCGTCCTCAAATTGGCTTATGACGAACTGGGCGCGCAGGCCATCGGAGTCACGGCCGTCTCGCCTACGTTTCCGGCTATTGAACTTGAGGCGACGCAGCGAATTGCCACGGAGATCGGTGCGTGTCACCGGATCGTTGAAACAGATCAACTGGAGATTCCAGAATTCGTCCTCAACGACGCCAGTCGGTGTTACCACTGCAAGACGGACCTGTATTCGCTCTTGGGCGGGCTCCGCAGGGAATATGCGGGGGGGTGGATCGTTGACGGCACGAACGTAGACGATCTGGGAGACGACCGCCCCGGCCTCAAGGCCGCTTGCGAGTGGGGCGTCCGCAGTCCGTTGCTTGAGGCCGAATTCTCGAAGGCTGATATCCGCGAAGCGGCGAAAGAATTGCGGCTGTCCAATTGGGACAAGCCGGCGGCCGCCTGCCTCTCCTCGCGTGTGCCGCGCGGGATCACCATCACCAGAGGCATTCTGTCACGCGTCGAGCGCGCAGAAGCAGCCCTGGCGCAAGAAGGCTTCCGCCAATATCGCGTACGCGATCACGGAGACATTGCCAGGATTGAACTCGCGATGACAGAGCTGCCGGACTTGATGCGTCCCGACCGGCGTGAACGGTTGGCCGCAGCCCTGAAACAATTGGGCTACCACTTCATCACGCTGGATTTGGAAGGATACCGCCAGGGAGGCATCAGTCTCACCCCCCCGGCATAAACTACTAATTGCGGCTTTGGTAGGTCTTTGCGAGGGCGTCTAACGCTTCGTCCGCCAGGCGGCGATGATCCGCTTCCGTGAGTGCCCGTCCCACGACTTTCTCAGCCACCATCAATGCCAAATCCGTCGTCTGCGAACGGATGTCCTGAACGGCCTTCCGGTGCGCCTGTTCGATCTCTCGTGTCGCATCGCCTTTGATCCGCTCGGCATCCACCGCCATGCGTTGTTCATTCTCTTCCATCAGCCGCTGGGCTCGCTCTTTCGCTTGCGCCAGCAGCGCTTCGGAGTCCTTGGCGGCGGTCGCCAGCTTCGCTTCGTATTCCCTCAGCTTGCGCTCGGCTTCGGAACGGTGCCGTTCGGCCTGTTCGAGACTGTCCTTGATCTTTTTCTCACGCTCTTCCAACATACCCAACAAGCTCGGGAAGGCATATTTGTAGAGTAAGAAAAACAAGATCCCGAAGGAGAGCAGCTCCCAGAAGATCAACGACGAAAAGAAATGCGATTCAAATTGAGGCATGACACACCTTCGGTAGAGTTGAGAGTCGTGAGCTCAAAGTTCTAAGTAACCGAACTCAATACCATCATTCAGAACGTATCACTCGCCCAGGCGCTTTTACTTACGCAAGCCCATGATGATGAATGCGATGACCAGTCCATACAGCGCGATCGCCTCGACCAGCGCGAAACCGATCCACATGTACTTGCCGACGCGGCCTTCCGCTTCCGGCTGCCGGGCCACGGCCTCGATCATTTTTCCGAAGATGTACCCGATTCCCACACCAGCTCCCGCAAATCCCGCCGCCGCCAATCCCATACCCACCAACGCTGCTGCTGCTGCATCCATTGTGTGTCCTTCCTCCTTTTTGTAGACAACGCGACCTAGTGTGCGTGCTCGCTATGACCGTGCAGGGTAACCGCGTCCCCTAGATACACACAGCTCAGCACGGTAAAAATATAGGCTTGAATAAACGCAATACCGACTTCGAGACCATTCATCGCAATCGTAAAGGCGAACGGCAGCCATCCGATCAGCAACCCGCCGCTGATCGCCAAGCCGAACAACACGCCCAGAATGACGTGGCCGGCGGTCATATTCGCAAACAGCCGCACGGCCAGCGAGATGGGACGTGCCAGCTGGCTGATGAGCTCGATTGGGATCATCAACGGCAAGAGCCAGCCCGGCGTGCCGGGCGGCACCAGGATGCCGAGAAATTTCAGCCCGTGCAGGGAAAACCCGAGCACCACACTCAGCCCGTATACGCCCACGGCAAACACCGCGGTGACAATGATCTGGCTGGTGACGGTATACGAACCAGGAATCAATCCGATGAGATTGGCAAAGAGGATAAAGAGAAACAAGGTGGCGATCAGCGGAAAATATTTCATGCCCGGCTCGCCCATCGTATCCAGAATAATCCCGCGAATAAACTCGACGATCAGTTCGGCCAGGTTTTGCAATTTGCCGGGGACCAATTTGCGGGACGCTGCGGCGGAGATCATCAGGAGGGCCACTAAGCCCACCACCACCCACATGAGGATCACGGCCTTGTTGATGGAAATATCGATCCCGGCCGGAACCAGCGGGATCAGCTCGTGCAGTTCGAAGGCATGTAGCGGACTTTCTTCCACAATGATCCTTTTTTACTTAGTCGGTTCTGATTAACTCTGCCATCGTTGCGCCGATCGATAGGCATTCCGGATCCCGGCTGCAGATCCAAGTACCAACCCCATCACCATTCCCCAAGGATTCGAATCCAGCAGGTAGGTGTCGATGACCCAGCCCAGGCCTCCTCCGACAATCAACGCAGCAAGCAGTTCTGTCCCAATCCGGACAGCCTGTCCGAGCCCCGCATATAACGGATCCTGAGAGGGGGGCATCACATGCTCACGCGCGGCACCCCTTCAGCGCAATTGTGAGAGGGTGCACCCATCGGCGGGCGCGCCATTCAAGCAAATTCGCCGGGGGATTGTCAAGAAGTTGGCCGGCTATGACCCAGCTGCTCGATGCGGTATAGTCTCTTTTCCCGATGCCACTCCTCTGTGAAACGCAGGGTCATGACGTCTTCCTCTCACAAGGCATTTCTCAGCGGGCCTCCGCAACCGTTGGTGGTGGTGCGACCACAACCGACCGCCGACGCATTCGAGTTGTACCGACGACTGGCTAGCCCGAACCGTCCTTCCTTCCTGTTGGAAAGCGGCAACGGTACTCGCGCAACCGCACGTTATTCATTTTTTGGAAGCGATCCGTATCTCACGCTTTCGGGTCGCGCATCGGAGTATGAGATTGAGCGTGCCGGTCAAATCCGAACTTACAGCGGCTCCGCCTACCATGCCCTCCAACGGATACTCGCTGATTCGAGGATCGTAAAGCCTGACGGCATTCCACCGTTTTATGGAGGCGCCGTCGGGTATCTCAGTTACGATCTTGTCCGCTCGTTCGAATCGCTCCCTACTTTGGCCGACGACGATCTTCACCTTCCAGAGCTGCACATGGTCTTTCTGGACATCGTGGCCGCCGTAGACCACCAGACTCGCTGCCTGTACCTGATGTATTGCCCGCCCCTGTCACGCTTTCAGGCCGGGCCTCGGGAAAAACTCTATCGGGAAGGCTGCGACCGGTTGGCCGAGTTGGAAGCGCGTTTGACGAGTCCGGTCTGTCCCAGCGCTTTGTCGCCCCGACCTGAGCATGCGGCCTTCATAGCCAGCCAATCACGGCAGGCCTACAAGGCTCGCGTCCGGCAGTGCCAAGACTACATCGCAGCCGGCGACATCTATCAAGCGAACCTCTCTCACCGCTTCACCCTCGACCTGGGAAGCGAGGCTTCGAATCCGGGATCCGACGGGTGCGCAACTGAGTTCTACAGCCGCCTTCGCCGCGTGAATCCCTCCCCGTTCGCCGGACTCGTACGATTCAATGACCTCAGCCTCGTGAGCTGCTCTCCCGAACGGCTCGTGCAGCTGACCGGCTCAACGGCCAGCATCAGGCCCATTGCAGGCACCAGGCCGCGAGGCGCCAGCCATGAAGATGACCGACAGCTGTGCGCCGAACTCCTCGCGAGCCCCAAAGAGCGCGCCGAACATGTGATGTTGGTGGATCTTGAACGCAATGACCTCGGAAAGGTCTGCCGGTACGGGTCGGTTCGAGTCGAAGAGTTCATGACCATCGAACAATATTCTCATGTCAGCCACCTGGTGTCCGGCGTGACCGGTATCCTGCGACGGGGCACATCGTCCTTTGACCTCGTGAAAGCCGTGTTCCCCGGCGGCACCATCACCGGGGTTCCGAAACTTCGCTGCATGGAAATCATCGAGGAACTGGAACCGGTACGACGCGGACTTTACACAGGAGCGATGGGCTACTTCAGTTGGAGCGGCGACCTGGATTTGAACATCTTGATTCGAACCCTGGTGGTGACCAGGAACGGCGGATACCTGCAAGTCGGCGCCGGCATTGTGGCGGACTCAGACCCCGACCGTGAATATGACGAAACGCTCGCCAAAGCGGGGGCATTTTTCAAAATCTTGGAGGCCGACCACTGATGTGGGTGTTTCTGAACGACCGTTTCGTACGCAAAGAAGAAGCCGTCGTGTCGGTATTTGACCACGGATTTCTGTACGGGGACGGAGTCTACGAAACCATCCGCTCGTACGGACCTGGCATCTTTATGCGCGACCAACACCTGGCCCGGCTCCAGCGCTCTGCCGAGGCCATCGGGTTGGCGATCCCTATTCCGTGCTCGCAGTGGCCGGATCTGCTTCACGAATGCATGAATCGCAACGAGGTTGGCAACGATCGGGTGGATGCCTATCTCCGCGTCACCATATCGCGCGGTGAGGGAGAGATTGGATTGGACCCCGGTCTCTGCCCACGCCCCACCGTCGTCATCATGGCGAAGGAGCTCCAATCTTTTCCGCCGGCCTTCTCGCGCGACGGAGTCTCTCTGACCGTCGCAAAGACCAGGCGGAATCTGCCCGAAGCCTTGTCTCCTCAAATCAAAGCCACGAATTTTCTCAACAACATTCTCGCGAAACGCGAGTCGATCGCGGCCGGAACCTTCGACAGCCTTCTCTTGAATTGGAGAGACGATGTGACCGAATGCACGATCAGCAACCTCTTTTTCATATCAGGCCGAACGCTACACACTCCGGCTCTGGACTGCGGCATTTTGGACGGCATTACGCGGACCATCGTCATGAGCCTGGCCCAAGAGGAAGGACTCCCGGTCCACGAGGGCCGTTATCAGATCGCCGACCTTCGTCAGGCCGAGGAATGTTTCCTGACCAATACCACGATGGAAATCATGCCCGTGACCAAGATCGATGCCTTCTCAATCGGCAATGGCCTGCCGGGCCCCCTCACCCGCCGGCTTCAGGCGCGTTTCGCCGCGAGTCGAACGCGGTTTCTCGAGCCGATTTCGTAGCGACCGCTTGAATCCACGATGACATTCAACCATTTCGGCCTTTGCTTCCGCAGGCGAGCAGAAGCAGATATTTTTGACAGGTAGGGGGTCAGATGCTACGGTTAAGCCAGAGGAACTGGACCTTCACCACACCCACGCTCTCAATTACATGACCTCTTTCAGCTGCACAACACCGATACTCTGGATCGCCGCCGCCCTTTTGCTGACCGCACTTCCCGCCCGGGCAGACGTGTATCAGTACACCGACGCCAAGGGGACCATTTCCCTTACCAATGTCCCCAATGATCCACGGTACCGACTAGTCATTTCAGAACTGCCTCGCTCGCGCAGCGTCATTTCCGACAGGGAATTGGAACCGCTCATTGCGCGACATTCGAGAGCTCATCATCTTCACCCCGCTCTGATCCGTGCCGTGATTAAGACGGAATCCGACTTCGACCCGTTGGCGGTTTCACGCGCCGGAGCCATCGGGTTGATGCAGCTGATGCCGCAGACCGCCGTACGCTTAGACGTGCGGGATTCGTACAATCCGGATGAGAATGTCGGCGGGGGAACGAAGTATTTGCGGCAGCTCCTCGACCGTTTTAACGGCAATCTTCCCCTGGCTCTGGCCGCCTACAATGCTGGAGAACATGCCGTGGATCGCTATCAAGGGCTTCCTCCGATTGCGGAAACCCGCCAGTATGTCAAAAAGGTCCTGCGATACTATCGCACGTTCCTCACGAATGACCGGCTTTCTTCTTCGCAGCCTTACCGCTCGCAGACTTCCGGCGCGCAAGCACGAAGTCTCGCCCCTTCAATTGCTTCTCGCTAGCCCGATCGGCAACAAACGATAGCCGGCTGTGTTGCCGCCATCCCGGCTGGTTGATCTCCGCAAAATCAGACCGGTAATGGGCCCCCACGCTGTTCTCTCTCCATAAGGCCGCGTCCGTGATACCGCGTGCGACTTGCACCATATTCTTCACTTCGAGGGCCGCCCGTGAGGCAAACGGCTTCGTCAGCAAGCGCATCCAGTGCATGAGTTGTGCGGAGGCGCTGGTCAACGAATCCCCTGAACGCACCAGGCCCACTTTCCCCCACATCAGACGGCGAAGTGAACTCCTCAGCTTCTCGGGATCATCCAAATCCGTCGGCCGTCCCTGTTCAAGTTCCTCAACCGAGGGCATATGGGCCGGTCCGGCGAAGCGCCCCGCATGGGCCACCGCGGCCTGAGCGGCGCGCATGCCAAAGACTAACCCCTCCAGCAAAGAGTTACTGGCTAGGCGATTCGCGCCATGCACGCCGCTGCAGGCGACCTCGCCGGCCGCAAACAGACCGGGCAGCGTCGTCGCGCCCGCCACATCCGTCCATACGCCGCCCATCATGTAATGCGCGCTGGGTGACACCGGGATCCATTCTTCCGTCATGTCGATGTCGTATCGCAGGCAGGTGGCGTAGATGGTCGGAAATCGCCGCTTCACAAACGCCGCTCCCAGATGCGTCACATCCAGATAGACATGGCGCGCCCGCGTCGCCGCCATCTCCGACCAAATGGCCCTCGATACCACATCACGCGGTGCCAGCGCGCCGTCCGGATGGTACCGCTGCATAAACAACTCGCCCTTGATGTTTCGCAGCTGGCCGCCCTCCCCCCGAATGGCTTCCGACAACAGGAACGGCGGACTCGACGGCAGATAGAGGGACGTGGGGTGAAATTGCACGAACTCCATATCCATCAGCAACGCCCCGGCCCGAAGCGCCATTGCCATCCCATCCCCCGTAGCATTGCCCGGATTCGTCGTCCGCGCGAAGATCTGTCCGGCTCCTCCTGTGGACAACACCACGGCGCTGGCCGGCAGCGCTATACGCTCGCCCGACAGCTCATTCAGGACGACGGCGCCGCAGCAGCGCCCATCGATAACCGCTAAATCGACCGTAAATCGCCGATCCAATCGCTGAATGCGTGGCTGCCTGGCCGCGTGGGTCATGAGCGCGCGCACCATCTCGTTTCCAGTGGCGTCCCCATGAGCACGTAGAATACGGCTCCGGCTATGCGCCGCTTCGCGCGTGAAGGCAAACCGCTTTCCGATCTTGTCAAACTTCGCGCCCCAGGAGATCAGTTCCTGAATCCGTTCAGGCCCCTCCTCAACCAGCACCCGCACGGATTCGCGACGACAGAGCCCATGTCCCGCCTTCAGTGTGTCGGTCAAATGGCTGCCGACATCGTCCTCCTCGCTCAGCGCCACGGCGACTCCGCCCTGGGCATACATCGAATTGCTTTCCAAGGGGTGTCCCTTGGTCAACATCAACACACGACCGGCGCGACTGAGCTCGATCGCTGCACGCAATCCTGCCACGCCGCTGCCGACCACGAGGAAATCTGTTTCAATTTTTCGGGAAGACAGGTGAAGAGACATGGCTAGGGCTTGGCTTGACCGCGTGCCGGGTCTTCACCCGGACTCGCTCGCGTGCCTATGCCGAACGGCAAATCGCCTTGCGCTTCTCGCAAGAGAATCGATTGCGTCCCCACCCAGGCCAACCGCGCATGGCCGCGCTGGCGCGTGCCGGCCTCGACGGGATCTCGCTTCCACTGGCCTTGCCAATGGACGAAAACATCGATGTTCTCCCCCTCGATGAGGATGCGTTCGATGGCAAACTCCAACTGAATGTCGCGAAACATATCGAAGTCGCTGTAAATCTCTCGTTGTACCTGGTCCAAATTCCCCGACGGTAAGAAGAGCGCCTCCACCCCGCTGCGGTCCCGTTCTACGTATGCTTGCCGTAGCGATTCGACCGCCTTGTCGATGCGGAGAATACGGTCGTGATCCTCTTTATACTGAATGGTTTTCCCCGCACAGCCGACGATCACCGCCAGCAGCATGCCTACGAATAGACGAGTCATCAGAGCGGTGCGAGACGAGCAGAATTCGACCATGGCGCAGTATAGAAACCATTGCCGAAAGACGTCAAGCTGAGCACATCAGGCCGGCCGACACCACCGACTGCGTACTGCACGAGCGACATTCCGACCACAGAACGGCGCAATCTTGGCTTGCATTTTTGAACGAAACGCACTAGACTCCCGCGCCTAGCAGTTGGAGATTTAAACGTATGGCGAGTGTCCTCAAGAAACGCCGGAAGAAGATGCGCAAGCACAAATACAAGAAATTGCGCCGGCGTCAGAAATTCTTGCGTCGCAAGAGCTGAGACCATCACGATATACTGGACGGAGGGATCCGTGCCCGAGGGAAAAAAAGTTCGCATCCGCGTTCGAACGGTGAACTGTATCTATGTCGGGGATTTTCTCATCCCGCCCATGCGTAATCGCGTGTCCGACGCGATCAACGAAGAGCAGCGGCTGTTCATCAGCCTGACTGATGTGTTGATCAACGACAAGGATCGGTCCGACTTCGTGGCGATCAACAAGAACTTGATCGAGTCGATCGCCCAGCTCTAGCACGGTCCCACCTCATCGCGAAAGGCGTGTCGTATTCGCGCACCGCAGGCAATGCGGTACGCTCCGCACGCGACCCCGCTGAAACAATTGTCCTAACACCCATGTTTTCGTTTAAACGATTCTTCCCCTTTCTCAAGCCCTACTTCCCCAGGATGGTCGCCGCTGCCGTGATGGTCATGGCTGTCGCAGCCGTCAATCTAGCGTTGCTTCGCCTGGCAGGATCGCTGTGGGATGTCATCACCGTTCAACATGATGCCGCGCGCATGACGGAGATGATTCTGCTGTTTTTAGGCCTGGTGCTGCTGCAGGGATTCTGTTCGATGGGGCACAGTTACCTGACGGCCTGGGTGTCGCAACGGGTGATGGCGGACTTCCGGACGCATCTTTTCGCCCATCTCCAGACCCTGTCCGTGA
Organism: Nitrospira sp.; assembly: GCA_013696305.1. Taxonomy (GTDB): domain Bacteria; phylum Nitrospirota; class Nitrospiria; order Nitrospirales; family Nitrospiraceae; genus Nitrospira_A. The sequence goes on along the minus strand of JACCYV010000007.1, from coordinate 3,808 downwards.
ACTTCTTCTCGAAGCGCCGGACGGGAGAACTGATGTCCCGCCTCATGAACGATGTGACCGTGATTCAAAACGTCGTGACCGACACCCCGATCGATGCGGCCAAACAAGTCGTCACCTTCATCGGCGGCGCGGGCTTCCTTTTTGCCATGAACTGGCGACTCTGCCTGCTGATTCTGGTCTTGCTCCCGCTGCTGGTCGTCGTGGCGAAACTCTTCGGGCGGCGACTGCGGGCCCTGTCGACCACCATTCAGGACCAAACTGCCTCCGTCAGCACGCTGGTGGAGGAAGTGATCGCGGGAATCCGTGTGGTGAAATCTTTCGTCCAAGGCAGACGCGAAGAGCAGCGATTTGTCACCCAAGTGCGCACCGCCATGCAGTTGGCGCTCCGTCGTGCCACCATTATGGCGTGGTTCGTGCCGACGATTACCTTTGTGACGTTTGCCGCCGCCGCAGCCGTATTGTGGTATGGCGGACGGCAGGTCATCGACGGAAGTGTGTCCCCCGGCGACCTCTTTGCCTTCGTCCTGTTTGCGGGGATTCTGATCGGCCCGTTCGGATCCGCAGCCCGTGTGTTTGCGCAAATCAAGGAAGCCCAGGGTGCGATGCAACGCGTCTTCGAAATCCTGGACACGCATGCCGAAATAGCCGATTCCCCCGGAGCCGTCGAACTGCCGCCTGTCCAAGGGCATGTGCGCGCGGAAGGCCTCACCTTCGCCTACGACGACAGACAGCCTGTGCTCTCGGACGTCTCATTCGAGGCAAAAGCGGGCGAACTCATTGCCATCGTGGGCCCTACCGGCTCGGGTAAGACAACAATCATCAACCTCCTCCATCGATTTTATGATCCGACGGCCGGCCGGCTCACCGTGGACGGTCATGATATGCGAGACGTACGCCTGGACAGCCTGTACCGACAAATCGCCCTGGTGCCTCAGGAAACGATCTTGTTCGGCGGGTCGATCCGCGACAATATCCGGTATGGGCGGGAGGACGCCCCCGAAGAGGACATTCTCGCCGCCAGCCAAGCGGCGCATGCCCATGAGTTCGTCGTAGGATTTCCTGACGGCTATGAGACGATCGTCGGCGAGAAAGGCATCAATCTCTCGGGGGGCCAACGGCAACGCGTGGCGATTGCACGGGCCATTCTGAAGAACCCGCGGATTCTCTTACTCGACGAGGCCACCTCAGCCCTGGATACCGAATCAGAGCGGCTGGTGCAGCAGGCGCTTGAGCGTCTCATGGTCAACCGCACCACCTTCGTCGTCGCGCATCGGCTGAGTACGATCCAGCGGGCCGACCGAATTCTCGTCCTGAATAAGGGCAGAATCGTGGAAGAAGGAACTCATGCCGCGCTGCTGGAACATCAGGGACTCTACCATTACCTTTATACCTTGCGGCTGAGTGAGTTGCCTGTTTGACCTCACGGTGTTTTCCGATGACGACGGGCTTCGCGGCGATAATCATGCTGGGGGCGACAGGGCTCCTCCCGTCCGACTCCCTTTCCATCCAAACCACACTCCCTCGGCCTGATCACGTGGTGATCGTGATTGAAGAGAACCATTCGCTCGCGCAAATTATGGACTCGCCGGCCGCCCCGTATCTCAATGCATTGATGCAGGACGGCGCGCTGGTGACAAGGTCCTACGGCATCGTCCATCCCAGCCAACCCAACTATCTGGCTTTGTTTGCCGCTTCCACCGAAGGGGATACCGCCAACCAATGTCCACTTGCGTTGACCGTCCCGAATCTTCGCAGCACATTGGCCGAGGCCGGACGATCCTTCGCCGGCTATTCGGAAGACCTGCCGGCGGTCGGTTCGACGGATTGCGTCGCGGGTTCATACGCACGCAAGCATAATCCCTGGGTCAACTGGCAGTCGTCTCCTATCAACCATGTCCCCGCGAGTGAAAATCGGCCTTTCTCGGATTTCCCGACGGACTTCAGCACCCTTCCGACCGTCAGCTTTGTGGTGCCCAACCAGCAGAACGATATGCACGACGGGAAAGACCCCGATCGTATCCAGCGGGGAGACCAGTGGCTGAAGACCCATCTCAACCGCTATGTACAATGGGCGGAAACCCACAATAGCCTCCTGATCGTCACCTGGGATGAAGATGACGGGAAATCAGACAACCATATCCCGATGATTGTCGTGGGACCGATGGTCCGTCGCGGCCGTTACGATGAGAGAATCGATCATTATGGATTGGTGCGCACGATCGAAGAAATGTACGGAGCACAACCGGTAGGAATGAGCCGGCAGGCCCGCCCGCTCAGCACTATTTGGAATGCGCCGTCCCCCGCACGCTAGCGCGAGTCATTCATAGGCTCCCGCACTCGACGCCGGCGTTCCACAATCCCATGACCACAAAGGGCAAAACTCCACGCCCCCCCATCAATCCTCATTCGTCGGCTCAAGGTGAGACGACTGCGAATATTTTCCGCCTCAGGAAGCCGGCCGGATCCCACCTGCAAGAGCGCGGAGAGCGTCTGTGGCCTTCCCGTCATTTCTCACGGAAATTTCTTCTCTTAGCGGGCGTAACGCTCAACCCCGACAAAAACCCGCCGATACAGTATTTACGAAGGACGGAGAATCGGCCCCGGAGAGGGGCTTCATTCCTGTGTGGGGACAGCCGTCGCTTCATAATTGCATCTGCTACAATTGGTGATGTATGTCACGTTCTTCCTGGTCGCCTCCGAATCCGATTCCCGACAGCCTGCGCCGCAGTCTTAAGGATCTTCGCCACGGTCTGCTCGGTCTGCACAAAACCCTGATCGTCTCTGAACAGCTCACCTACGAACGCATCTGCGGACGCGTCTCCTCGGCCGGGCAGCTGCTGCAACTGGTGATGAACGATCCGTGGTTCGCCTGGCTTCACCCTCTGTCACATCTCGTCGTGCGCATCGATGTCGTCCTGGAAGATCAAGACGACACCACCGTCGAAGCGGCGCAGGAACTGCTATCAGAAGCCCGCGCCATGCTTCGTCCTTCGGAAGAAGGTGATGGCTTCGAACGCAGTTATTATGAAGCGCTGCAACGAACGCCGGATGTCGTCCTTGCCCACGCCAGTGTCAAAAAACTGCTCAGCTCAGCATGCACCGCAGCCGCTGCCTGAACCCCGGCATCGTCGCACTCATGGTGAAGATCGCCGGCCGCTCTTCTCCCGAACCGGATGTCGAATCTCCTCACCTCGCACACTCCGCGCGGGCGTCACAGGTGCAAAGACGCAACAGACCAGCGTCAACGCGGCATAGCCGATCCTAAGAAAAATCGTCACGTTCCAGACAGCCGCTTACGGACCGGCGCCATGCTCGATTCGTGCTTTTTCTTTGGTCGATGGGGTGTGAGCGCTAGACTACAGCACACGCCTCCTCTGCATGGTGAGCGGTGCGCGACAAGGAGCCCCCTATGCCTTCATCGACGAAATCCATCCTGCTTGGAGCGCTCGGATTCACCGTCATGTCCCTCGGCATTGCTCTTGCGGAAGAGCCGCGACATATAGCGGCTGTGGCCTTCGTCGAAAAGCCCTGGGCCGTGGCACTGGATATCACCGGATACAGCATTCATCTCGATGGAGTGACACCGGACGGACGACGCTACTTCTTTGCGACCAATGCCGTGACCTCGATGACTCTCTCGGTCACGCTGGAGAGGATTACCGGCCAGGCAACGGAGCAAGTCTGCATCGCCCACCTACAACACATCGCTCAGACCTCCGCGGCAACCGTCAGCCCCAGCTTTACGCAATATGAAGTCCGGCACATGCCCGTGATCGAGTTTCTGAGTCCGGCGGGGCGCGGAGAGAAC
>JACCYV010000369.1 GCA_013696305.1 Nitrospira sp. | reverse complement strand
TCATTGTCCCATACGACGCGCCGTAGAACATCTGGGAAAAGCCCTGAGACGTTGCGGCATTCGTGCACGAATGGGCAAGTCGGGGGATGCGCCCCGCAAGGGCTCTTCCCAGTTCAAGTCATCCCTTCGGTTCCTTAGGCTGACCTCAACGCGCCCCATATTAGAAATTGCAGGGCGCACACAGGGGCGGAGCGCACTTCTGAAACACCACATTCAAGGAACAAGGAGCACCCCATGGAGAAACAGAATCCCAAAGACACCGTGAATGAAGCGGCGTCTGCGATTCAAGACGCCGCTCGTAAGCCGATGGCGGCGGCCGATCGGATCGCGAGACAGGCCGGGGAGACGCTGAAGTCCGCCGCCGACCGGCTCCGTGCGCACGCGCCGGAGAGTGGCATGGCCGGCGAGGTGGCCGACATAGTGACCAGTGGTGTCAAGCACGCCGCGACGCGCCTGCAGGAGGAAGGCTTCGGGGGGATGGTTGAGGATGTGGTCGCGATCGCGCGGCGGTATCCGGTGCAGACGCTCTTACTTGGACTCGGCTGCGGATACCTCTTGTCCCGCCGGCGACGCAGCTAACCGTTAGCGAGGAAGGATGCATGATGGAATCGTCACCACGCACACCCATTGTCGCCTTGGCGAGCGGCCTGCTCGCCGATCTCCGGCGCCTCCTCACGCAAGAGTTTCAACTGGCGAAGCACGAGATGCAGCAGGAGCTGACCAAGCTCCTGAAGGCCTCGATACAGGCCGGCGTCGCCGTGGTCCTGAGCCTCATGACGGTCATCCTGTTGTGTCTGATGCTGGTGTATCTCCTCCACAGCGTCACCGGCCTGTCTTTGTGGGCCAGCTATGGAGTGGTGGCGCTGCTCGCGGCCGCCGGCGCCGCCGGACTGGCCTATCGCGTGATGACACTTGGGTCGAGCCTACGGCTCTGGCCCTTCCGCACCCTCCACACCCTGAAAGAAGACATCCAATGGATCAAAGAACAAGTGTTCTCCGCGAAGACGTGACCCCTGTCGGTCGCCCAGGCGTGACGATCACTGAGAAGTTAGTCGGGCTCGAACGTCGCATCCTGGAAGCGGCCGAGGACCTGACCACGACGTATTTGCGCATGCTCAAAAAAACAACATACGGTGTCGACCGGATGGTGGATCAGACGACCACGGCGTTGAGCCCGCTGCACCAGACACGGGCACACCCGTGGACAATGCTCGGGGCGGCGCTGTGCGCCGGGTACGCCATCGGACGGCTGCAGACGCGCGCCCGCCCTTCCCCGTTCGCAGACTCTCCCTTTACCCCCTTGCGCAGGCGTCGCCCGTGAGCCCAGATCAGGAGGTCCGCGTGCGCGCTCCCACGTTTGGTATGACACCGCTAGGTGAGCCGGTGGAGGGATGCCTCCCGTGCCTCGTGACGAGAGTCGACAGCACGAATCCGAGAGAGCGAAGCTCGTCATGACCAGCCGACCTGAGCCCACGTCTGCACCTTCTTCGCCGGGTTCTCGTGGCCCCCTCTGGGTATGGCTTATAGCTGTCCCGGCGGGGTTACTCGTCCTCGTGATAATCGTGCTCTCGTTCCTCAATGAGCCCCTACGCGCCTATGCGGAACGCCAGATAAATCAGCGCCTCCCGGCGTATACCGTTCGCATCGGGGCGCTTGACCTCCATCCCATCAGTCTGTCCCTTGATCTCGAAGACGTCATTGTGAGGCAAAAGGACCACCCCGATCCGCCGATCGCCGCCGTCTCAAAGATGCATGGCAGCATCCAGTGGAGCGCTTTATTGTCCGGCCGCTTCGTGACCGATCAGTCGATCGAGCATCCGGTGATTCACTTCACCCGTCCGCAGGCGGCGAAGGAACTTGAGGATTCACCGGCCAAGAGACAGAGCTGGCAGGAACTCCTCTTTGCCCTGCATGAGGTCCAGCTCAACGAAGTCCGCATCACGAATGGCGATGTGACCTATCGTGAAAATGCGACCTCCAAGCCGCTCCATATCACGGAGCTAAACGTCCATGCGGAGAACATTCGTAACGTGCGCTCGAAGCCTCAGCAATATCCCTCGGACCTGCATATCGAGGCCGTGGTCTTTGAGAAGGGTCGCTTCCAATTAGACGGCCATGCCGATTTTTTTGCCGAACCTACCCTGGCCGTCAACGCCGACCTCACCCTGACCGACATCGAGCTCGCGAATCTCCTCCCGCTCACCGCGCAGCATCAGGTGCACCTCTCGCAGGGACGCTTGTCCGCCACGGGGCATGTGGAATATGCCCCGACGGTGCAAGAGGTGCGGCTCCGCACCTTCACGCTGCAAGAGGTGAAGGGGGATTTTATCCACTCGGCCCGGACGGAAAAGAAAGTGAAGGAGACTGGCAAGAAGGCAGCGCAGGCGGCCGAGCACGCCGCCAATCATCCCACGCTCTTATTGCGGATCGACCACGGGAAGATCGAGAAGAGTGAGTTCGGGTTCGTGAATCAGGCCACCAACCCCTCCTACCGCATGTTTATCAGCGGGACGGATGTTGAACTGGAGAATTGGAGCAACCAGCTGTCTGAAGGAACCGCGTTGGTCAAGCTCAACGGTTTGCTGATGGGCAGTGGGACGACCCAGATCACAGGCGCGTTCCGGCCGGAGACGAAATCGCCAGACTTTGATTTGAGCGTCAAAATTATCAAGACCCAAGTGAAGTCCATGAACCAGCTGCTGCGGGCCTATGGCGGAACGGACGTGGTGGCGGGCGTCTTTTCGGTGTTTAGTGAGATAACCGTGAAACACGGCCAAGTGAAAGGCTATTTGAAACCCTTGTTCAAGGACGTGACCGCCTACGATCCCGAGCAAGACAAGGACAAGGGATTACTCACAAAGATCTTCGAGAAGACGATCAATGTGGCCTCGAGCGTGCTGAAAAATACGCCTCGCG
>JACCYV010000366.1 GCA_013696305.1 Nitrospira sp. | reverse complement strand
GGGGTTGCCGGGTGATCGAAAGGATCTCACGAGTGTTTCGATCCTTGAAGAATATACTAACTCAGGCTACACGCCCGCCATGGCTTCCTGTTCGATAAAGGCCGGGGCACCGTCGCGCAGGACTACTTTTATCTTTCTATTGTCCTTGAAGCGGCCTTTGATGAGCTCTTCGGACAGTGGATCCCCGATCGCTCGTTGAATGATACGGCGCATTGGACGCGCGCCATAGAGCGGTTCGTACCCTTCCTTGATGAGCCACTGCTTGACGTCGTCTTCCACTTCGATCGTGACGCTCTTCTCGATGAGACGAAGATTCAGTTCGTGCAGCAGGATGTCCAAGATATGGATCAAATGCTCCTTCTCAAGGGAATGGAATACGACGATTTCATCGATCCGGTTGAGAAACTCCGGACTGAAAGAACGTTTCAGTTCTCCCATTACTTCTTCTTTTTTTCGCAGGAGTTGTCCGCCATTTTCATCATTTTGGAATCCGAGCGAAACCCCCTTTTGTATCAACTTCGTGCCGATGTTCGAGGTCATAATGACCACCGTGTTCTTGAAGTCGACCTTCCGACCCAGGCTGTCCGTCAGGACGCCATCGTCGAGCACTTGCAGCAGGACGTTGAATACATCCGGATGTGCCTTTTCGATTTCATCGAACAGCACCACTGAATAGGGCCGACGGCGTACTTTCTCGGTCAGCTGCCCACCCTCCTCGTAGCCGACATACCCAGGGGGAGCTCCGAACAACCGAGAACTGGTGAACTTTTCCTGGTACTCAGACATATCGATTCGGATGAGCGAGTCTTCACTATTGAACAGGAACTCGGCGAGGGTACGCGCCAGCTCCGTTTTTCCGACACCGGTCGGGCCGAGGAAAATGAAAGACCCGATGGGTTTCTTCGCTTCCTTGAGACCTGCCCGGGATCGACGAATGGCGCGAGCTACCGCCGAGATCGCTTCATTTTGTCCGATGACCCGCTTGTGAAGGAATTCTTCCATCCGGAGTAGTTTGTTGGATTCTTCTTCTTCCAACTTGAAAAGCGGAATGCCGGTCATTTTTGACACGACATAGGCAACCTCTTCCTTGCCGATGGTCGGTTTATGTTTCTCCTGATTCTTTTTCCATTCGCGTTTGGATTCATCGAGCAGTTTCCGCAGGCGCTCTTCTTCCTCGCGATGGCGGACGGCTTCCTCGAAGTTTTGCATCGAAATTGCCAGTTCTTTCTCGCGGGAAATTTTCTTCAGTTCCTGTTCCAATGCCTTGAGTTCTGACGGTAGCGCATAGGTTTGCAGCTTCGCGCGGGAGCCCGTTTCATCGATCAGGTCGATGGCCTTATCGGGCAGGAAACGGTCGGTGATATATCGATCCGCCAACTTGACCGCTTCCACAATGGCTTCTTCAGTGATCTCCACCCCGTGGTGCTCTTCATACCGATCCCGCAAACCCTGAATGATGCGGACTGTTTCATCGGTGCTGGGTGGCTGCACATGGATCGGCTGGAAGCGACGCTTGAGAGCTCCATCCTTCTCTATGTGTTTACGGTACTCGTCCAGCGTCGTGGCTCCGATACATTGAATTTCACCGCGCGATAACGCCGGCTTGAGCATATTCGAAGCGTCAATGGACCCTTCGGCCGCTCCGGCGCCCACCAAGGTATGCAATTCATCGATGAAAATAATGATATTGCCCGCCTGTACGATCTCCTTCATCACGACCTTCAAACGCTCTTCAAACTGCCCGCGATATTTCGTGCCGGCCACAAGCGAGCCCAAGTCAAGCGCGATGACGCGACGGGACAACAAATTGTCCGGAACTTCAGACGCGACGATGCGCTGGGCAAGCCCCTCGACGATAGCGGTCTTGCCGACGCCTGATTCGCCGATGAGTACAGGATTGTTTTTCGAGCGACGACTGAGAATCTGGAGCACGCGCTCGATCTCGTCGGCCCGTCCGATGACGGGATCCAACTGTCCCTCCTGGGCTAGTTGAGTCAAGTCGCGGCCGAATTCATCGAGTGCCGGTGTATTGCTCTTCCGGTCCCGCTCGCGTGGTGCGGACTTCCGCAGAAAGGTGACCGTGAGTTGCCGGGCTGTAAGGAGGTTCGCGCCGAGACTCCGGAGAATCTTTCCGCCGATCCCCTCTTCTTCCCGGAGCAGACCGAGCAATAGATGCTCGCTGCCGATGTGGTTATGACCGAGCAGCCGGGCTTCTTCAACCCCGTACTCGATGACTTTCTTGACGCGAGGGCTGAAGGGAATTTCCCCGAAGGTCATGGTCGTACCGCCGCCCGGAAGATTCCGCTCGATTTCGAGGCGAATCTGTTCCGTCGAGAGCCCCATTTTTTTGAGGATCATCAGCGCGATTCCATCCGTCTCTCGAAGGATGGCCAACACCAAGTGCTCGGTGCCCAGATAGTCGTTCTGATGGCGCTCGGCTTCTTCACGTGCCAGGATGATGATCTTGCGACCCTTGTCCGTGAACCGTTCGAACATCCCGCCTCCTTATGGTGATGGGGCCTGTAACAGAAGCCTTAAGTGAGTGAGTAAAATACGCGTCAAAGGCTCAAAAAATCTAACATTGTGATTCTAACTAGAGCAATTTTGAGTGTCAAGGTATTGAGCAAATCGCCGAGAGAGTCGGAGCGCGTGGTCATATCGTGTGATTGAGCGACTGTGACGACCTCCGTTGCACAAAGCATCTTGTTTGACAGTCAAAGAACCATCCCGATACAATCCTCCACCTTTCAGCGGCCTCTCATCCTGGCACCGCCACAATTTCATCCATAATGAAAAGCAAAAGCATTGGGATTCTCACAAAACCAAAGTTCCCGGAAGTAAAGACGACCGTACAAGCAGTCGTCACCTGGCTTCGCTCCCGCAACATCGACGTACTCCTGGACACCACCTCGACCACGCTGCTCAACGAGCAGGGCGGCTTTCAAAAAACACAATTGGCAAGCAAAGCCGATGTGCTGCTCGTATTGGGCGGCGACGGGACCATGCTCAATGCCGCGCGATTGGCCGGGGAGCGAGGCATTCCCATTCTCGGGGTGAACATGGGCGGGCTCGGATTCTTGACCGAAGTCCTTCTGGAGAATCTGTATCCATCTCTTGAGCGGATGTTCGCCAACGATTTTGTGCTCGACGAGCGGCTCATGCTGAAAACCCACGTGCACCGGCATGGGGAAACGGTGGCTCGTGGCGTCGTGCTCAACGACATGGTGATCAGCAAGGGGACGCTCGCCCGCATGATCGAGCTCAAAATCGCGATTCAAGGACAGTTCGTGACGAACCTGCGAGGAGATGGGTTGATCGTCAGTACCCCGACGGGATCGACGGCGTACTCTCTTTCGGCCGGCGGACCTATTATTAATCCGGCCGTGCAGTCCTTGATCCTCACGCCAGTCTGTCCGCATACCTTGACGCATCGGCCCTTGATCGTCCCCGCCAATGCCGAAATTGAAGTGGTCCTGACCAGCAAAGACGATGGGGCTATGGCGACATTGGATGGCCAGGTGGGGGTGGCGATGACGCAGGGGGACACCGTTGAAATCCAGGCATCCGAGCATTTGACCCGACTGATCCGTTTTCCTGAGAGCAGTTATTATGAAGTATTGCGTGAGAAGCTGAAATGGGGAGACGGGTGACCCGAACGCTCTGAGAGGCTATCCTCGGCCGCGCTCAACATGGGCGAGCATGTCGGCATTCGACGCGAACTTGAATTCCCCGATGGCGTCGGGAGATCCAGGATGAGTTTTCTCCACCGCTTCCAATATCCTGAGGCCATCAAGGTCCACCGGCTGACTCTTTCGCGCTTTGAGGACCGTCTGCAGTCTGCCGATGATGTCATCCATCGCCGTGCCTGACCGGGAAGTGTTGACGGCTAAATAACGATTGATGACTTCGGCGCACCAGTCTCCGTCCCGTTTGGCGATACCCACGAGACCCTCGCTGGCTTTCCGTGCCCAGCCTGCCAGAAATAAGCCATCGATGATCATCCCGGATTTCTCATCATAGGCTTGAAAGAGCGCGTCGTCGGGATCGTTGCCGGTCTTGTTGGGGTTGGTGACATACACCCCATTCTTATAGGGCAGGCCGACCGTTTCATCGACACGATCGCCTACTGCAAACACGACGCTGTCGACCGGAAATTCGTAATATCGTTTGAGTCCCACTGCGGCGGTGTCGTCGCCCTTCGGTTCCAACTTATTGTCTTCCATTTCGAGGGCGCGCACGCGATTGTTCGCGTCGACCAATACCCGCTTCGGGGAGGCAAGAAATCGAAAGTCCATCTTGGAAGGGCTGCCCGTCTGCTCGCACTTGGTAAACTCAGAGGTCATGCCTGCCAGGACCTCATCAGGATTCTGTCCGACTGCGACCAGCCGGTCCTTGATGCGGGCGAACTCTTGCTCGATTCCTGCCCGGTCCATATGTGCACAGACCGCGCGAATCTCTTTCGGATTGTATTTTCGTTCTGCGGGACCGCGCCGGGCAATGGCGGTCACCCGCTCCACCTTCTTATATCGAATCAACCAATGCGCAATGTCCACCATCACGTCGCCCACCCCGATAATGGCCACATGTTTGCGCATGTCGAATGGGCGGTCGCCGAAGCCCGGTAAACGATTGAAGTGATAGACCACATCCTTGGCGTGGAACACACCCATAGCGGAATCCCCTTCGACGCCGATGGCTTTCGTGCCCTGGGCACCGATGGAAAAAGCGATAGCGCTGGCCCCGAGTCCTCGCAGGTCTTCAACCGTGAGATCTTTCCCCTCTCCGACGGAAACATTGCCGAAATAGCGAACGTTGGGTTGCTCGAGCATGTCCCAATATTGCTTTTTCAAGCCGCCGCGCAGCTTGAGTTTGCTGGGGAAAATCCCGTACTCGGCCAGCCCGCCGAACTTGATGTCGCGATTGAGAATAATGACCTCATGGCCTGCATCCGCCATTTTCTTGGCCAACGCCATTCCGGCGGGACCGGCCCCGACCACGATCACGACATGCCCGCTTAATTCCGAACCCGTTGCACTCATCGGCTACCCTTCGATCGATATTGAACGTGCGCCCCCACGCGGCGCAGGAAGTGTCGAAAATTTTCCGCACGTTAGCACAGGGGTCCGCAGGCTGTCAAAAGCGGCGAAGACTGATCACAGCGTCATGCGAACAGGCATAATCCAACCATACTGAGATCGCGATGAGCTTTATCCTCCCGCGCTCCCGACCGGTCCGCCCGCTCGGGTCATGCGCCAGGGATCAAGGAGTTGAGTGAGCCGCTTTTCCGGCAACACCTGCTGCTCGCGCGCCACCTCTCGAACGGTTTTCCCTGATTTATAGGCATCTTTGGCCAGTGTGGCGGCAGCCTCGTATCCGATGACAGGAGCGAGTGCCGTGCACATCGCGAGGCTTTCTTCAATCAAGCTTTTACAGCGGTCTTCGTTCGCCTTGATTCCCTCGATGCATTTCACGGCAAAATTTGTGGACGCCGTCGCCAGCAATTCGATGGACTGCAGGAGGTTGTAGGCCATCACCGGCAGCATGACAATGAGCTCGAAATTGGCCGCCTGGCCCCCGATTGTGATGGTGACATCATTGCCGATCACCTGGGCGCAGACCATGGTGACGGATTCCGCAATAACTGGATTGATTTTCCCCGGCATGATGGAAGAGCCCGGCTGAGTTTCCGGCAGCGTGATCTCGCCCAGTCCGCAGCGCGGGCCTGAGCCGAGCCAGCGTATGTCATTGGCGATTTTCATGAGACTGACCGCCAAGGTCCGCAATTCACCGCTGGCTTCAACCAGCGAGTCCTGAGCCGACTGCCCTTCAAAATGGTTGACGGCTTCCTGAAAAGGGCAGCCGGTTTCCTTTGAGATCAAGGCCATGACTTTAGCCGCAAACTTCGGGTGGCAGTTGAGCCCGGTTCCGACGGCGGTACCACCAAGGGCCACTTCGCTCAGGGCTGCCTGTGCTCGTTTCATCCGTGCAATGCCCAACTCGATTTGTCTGGCGTAGCCCCCGAACTCTTGTCCCAATCGGACCGGCGTGGCGTCTTGCAAATGGGTGCGACCGATCTTGACGATCCTGTCGAATTCACGGGCCTTCCCGTTCAGCGCTTTGTGGAGTTGCATGAGTGCAGGGATTAGTTGTCGCTGAATTGTTTCCGAGGCGGCGATGTGAATGGCGGTCGGAATGACGTCATTGCTTGACTGCCCCAAGTTCACATGGTCGTTCGGATGTACCAGTTTGCTGCCTCTGGCCCCACCGAGGAGTTCGGTCGCACGGTTTGAAATCACTTCGTTGATATTCATGTTGGTCGAGGTGCCGGAACCGGTTTGGAAAATATCCACAGGAAATTCAGCATCGAGGCTCCCCTCCACCACTTCGGTGGCTGCGCGAGTGATGACCTCAGCCGGCTTCTTGTCGAGCAATTTCAAGGAATGGTTTACGGTGGCGGCTGCGCGCTTGATCAGTCCCATGGCCCGGATCATGGCGCGAGGAATGCGAAGCGAACTGATGGGAAAGTTTTCGATCGCGCGGGCCGTCTGGACACCATAATAGGCTTGCGAGGGAACCGGCAATTCGCCCATCGTATCCCGTTCCATTCGGGTATGAGTCGTCAAAGATGTCTGCCGGGTTTTTGTCGCGTGGGTACGGCCTGTCGTGCGTGAAGCGTGCTTCATCCTCGGGTCTCCTCGGATAGCTGGCGGTGGACATGCTGGAGCCGCGCATCTTAACGGTCCCCTTGCTGAAGCACAAGCGCGGTCCGGTGTCATGAAAAGACCCGGCGCATGCCGCTGAAGGCGTGAGCATGACAGTGAATGAGGTGAGCTGACGTCCGCGAAGCGATGACGAACACACTGAAAGACAACCCTCTACGCTATGGTCCGGGGCGCGGAGCGTATAGGTAATGAATTGTGTCCGGGGTGCAAGCAGCGCATTGGCGACAAAAGGAAAGGCCCGCATGAGGCGGGCCTTTCTTCGGGCGGTCCTATGTCTTTAGGCGATCTTGACGTCGATCTGTTTCGGCTTCGCCTTTTCGGATTTGGGAAGATGCAGATTCAGCACTCCCTCCGCATACTCCGCTTTGACTTTGCCCTCATCAACCGTGTCAGGAAGCGTGAAGCTACGAACGAATCGGCCGTATGATCGCTCAATCCGGTGATATTTTTTTCCGTTCACTTCTTTCTCATGCTTCCGTTCGCCCTGAATCGTGAGCACGCCGTCTTCCACCGTGACCTTCACGTCTTCCTTCTTCACCTCCGGAAGCTCGGCCTTAATGGCATATTCGGCTTCGGTTTCACTGATATCGACGGTCGGCGTCCAGTCGGCGACAGTCATGACTTCCTTCGCCTGACCGACGGCCGGGCTGATCCCCGGGCGGGACACCATGCGATTCAACCGCTCGGACATCTCTTCCAATTCGCGGAACGGATCCCATTTCAGGATAGCCATGGTACGACCCCCTCTGTGAAGGTGCTGAGTGGGTTTGTCTAAGATACATTCTCTCATAGAGGATAGGTAAGCTCGGCGCCGGTGAAGTCAAGAGCAGGGTTGCGAAGAGATATGTCCGCCCCTGGGCCTTGACATTCAAGGCTCAGGGCATTATTCATGAGCCCCTTTGACCACGGAGAAGCCCTATGTTGGAATTCATGTCCTATGCAGTACTCGGCGGGATGATGTTGGTCACGTCCATCGTGTTGTGGTGGTTCATTGGTCGCACCGAATAACCGGTTACCGCTGATCGACCGGCACGTAGGATCGGTTGTGCTCGCCCGAGTAAATTTGGTCCGGTCGGTAAAGTTTGTTTTCCCGTAGCTGCTCCAACCAGTGCGCCAGCCATCCGCTTACCCTCGCCATGGCAAACAGCGGAGTGAACAGATCCACCTCGATACCCATCTTGTCATAGACAATACCGGAGTAAAAGTCGACGTTGGGGTAAATGGCTTTGCCCTGCAAGCGCTCGCTCGCGAGCTGCTCCACCGCCACCGCCACTTCATAGAGCGGCGAGGTGCCGCAGGCATTGAAGAGCCGCATGCAGAGATCCTGCAATACGGTGGCGCGCGGATCCTTCACCTTATAGACGCGGTGCCCGAATCCCATGAGTTTCTGTTTCCCCTCCAGCTTGGTCTCCAGCGCCGCACGGGCTTCGGCCGGCTTTCCGATTGTTCTCAACATCGTGACGACTTCCTCATTGGCGCCCCCGTGCAACGGGCCTTTCAGTGCCCCGATCGACGAGGCCACCACGGTGTATGGATCTGCCAAGGTCGAGGCCGTCACCATGCCGGCGAAGGTCGAGGCATTCATGGTGTGTTCAGCGTGAAGGATCAGACAGTCGTCCAGCACTTCGCTCCACAGCGGATGCGGAACGGTTTCGGTCAACATATACAGAAAATTATCGGCAAACGGGAGGTCATCCCGCGGGGGAATGTACTCGTCTCCGCGCCTGAGGCGGGCCCAAGCGGCCACGATGGTCGGCAGTTTGGCGATGAGTCGCACCGCCGACCAGTAGTTATTTTCCACATCCTTGACGTTACGCCCCGGATAAAACATTCCCAGGGCCGCGACGGCCGCCTGTAAGGCGTCCATGGGATGCCCATGTTCCGGCAACACTTTTAAGAGATCCACGATACGAAATTTGATCCGTCGATGGTGGGTAATGTCCTGGACCCATCGAGTGAGCTCAGGGGCCGTCGGCAGCCGGCCAAAAAGCAGTAGATAACTGGTTTCAAGAAAGGACGACTGCCGGCACAGCTCCTCGATACGAATGCCGCGATATTCGAGTACTCCTTGCGTGCCGTCCACATCGCTGATGGCTGATTTTGCGGCGGGTACACCGGCAAGGCCCGGCATGAAGTCATGCGGCATGATGCTGTCTCCTCTCTCACTACGCGTCCACCCTCAGGTGTCATTACTGAGCGCACGCTTCGGTACTCGTTGATTGCAACCAGATGTGGCTCAGCTTACCATGATCCTTGAATCCATGGCATCGACTCAGCCATCACCTTGAAGTGATCAGACTCACTTGGCAAACTGATTTGACCGGGATGTGATGATCGAATGCGGGGTAGAACGTGACGGGAATAGTGCGTGTTCTTATCGTGTTCGGGTTGCTGGTGCTTGGCGCGGTACTCATGATACTTCGACTGGATGAACGCACTGTCTCTTCTGAGAAGCCGGCCACTTCGGCAGGAGAGCAACGACCGGGGCGTAGCACGCTGAGCCATGGCGGTCCGGGTGTCGGCTCCTCTCCTGGCGCACAAGAGAGATTGTTCAGGCTGGATCAGAATGCGCCCCCCGAGCAGTCTCCCTATGCGACCAAGAGGTAAGGCATGAGCCTCTTCCACCGGTTGGCCCTCACGGTGCTGACATTGCTGGCGCTCTCTACTCCGGTGTGGGCCGATGAGGACGTGACGGTCTTTGCCGTCGTCAGCGATCCACCGAAAGACAAGACGCGCGTGACTGCCAAGGCGCTCCTGGACGGTGCCGTGTCCGATATGAAACTCCTCCCGGCGGATGTAGTCCTCGGCAATCCGGTATGGCGCACGCTCGAAGTCTGTCATGCACTCAAGCTCGAAGGCACGAAGTCAGGGGATGGATTCAGGGTTCATTCGGCGCGGGTGCTCGATGCCAGCATGCTGCCGATGGCGCTGCAGGGATATGCAGGAGATTGTTTAATCAAGAAAGCCGTGGAGATTGCACCGCTGGTGGATTAGCGGAGACGTAGAAGGGACTCTTGCCCCCCCTCAAGATTGAGCCGGCTCAATCTCTGAGGCGCATACGGGGCAGAGCGTCGGTTCATCTTTCGCGTCGCATTCGTCGGCAGTGAGGGGGAACAAGTGCTCACACCGTCGACAAGGGCGAATTTCGAAGTACGCGATCCCTTGCTCGTCGATCTCGGTGGGCAACAAGAGTTCAAGGGGATCGTAGCCCAGTCGAACGTCGTCTTCGAAAAGAATGATGGCCAGGCGGTCATTGAACACTTCGAACGTGGCTTCTTTGCCTTTCCGCTCCAGGCGGTGGCCCACCACAAAGACCGGTTGCCCTCTACGCTTGGTGCGCAAGTCTTTCAACGTGCGCTGCGCCGGCGTGGCGCAGGAAAACTTGCCTGTCTGGTCGCTGGTGTCGGTTCCGAAAAGCGGCATAATTGGTCGGTACTGTGCGGGCGTGTCGTGCAGTGATGTAACACAGGTGAAAAAATTGCGTCAAGGAAACCTTGCGTGAAGCGAAAGGCCGAAGACATGGCGGAGATCACGATCTATCAGAAACCCACCTGTTCGACCTGCCGCGAGGCGGTCCGTCTCGTGCGTGAAAGCGGGCAGCCGTTCAAGGCGATCAATTATTATGAGCAGCGCTTCACCAAGAGCCAGCTGAAGACGCTCGTGAAGAAGGCGGGGCTCGCTGTACGCGATGTCTTGCGCACCAAAGAAGATCTTTACAAGTCTCTGAAGCTCTCAGACCACAACATGAGCGATGACGATTTGTTGGATTTGATGGTCACACACCCGGACTTGATCCAGCGCCCCCTCGTGGAAAAGGGACACCAGGCGTTGCTCGCGCGCCCGGCCGACACGATCGCCAAGCTGCTCTAACCGAGTGTGGCGCAGAGCACTTCCGTGGCCGGCGCCGGCGTAACACAAATGGAGGACCGGACTCATGTCGGCGTTCAATTCTTTTGGCCGAGTGTCTTTCTTGGGGCGGATTCTGCAACGGCTCAATCTGCGATTCCCGTCGTTATTTGTGTTGTTCGCCGCGCTCACCGTGGCCGATATCGTCATCCCGGACGTGATTCCACTGGCCGATGAAATCGGTCTGGCATTGCTGACACTGCTGTTGGGGTTGTGGAAAGACCGTCGAATCCACAGCCGGGCAGGGTTTTCTCGAGGCGCCACCAAATAAGCGCTGTGCGACGCACTGTCGCGACCAGAGAGGCGAATCACTCGCTTAGGCGGGATGATCGAGGTGGCCGAACCGAAGCTTATTTCCTTCCGGGTCGATCCACACCGTAAGGTGTCCTGACAAGACACTGAGTAGGGTGTCGCCGACAACCTGGCGGCGCCATCCGCGTAATACCGGAATATCGACTTCTTCTTCCGGCGAGGGCCGTTCAAGCAGGGCCTGCAGGTCGCCGGTGGTAGCAATCAGGGTCGGGGCAATGTTTTCCATGGAGGCTCGAGACTTGAGCACGGACTGGAGAAGTTCCAGTACCCCCGTGGATTCAGGATCCGGTTTGCGATCGCGCGGAACCTCAGGCCATTCCGATTCGGGTCGCGCCAATGCCGATTGCATCGCGGCGAGGAGGACTTGACCGTTGCGTTCCACCTCAGAAGAGTACATGCCTCGCATGCCGCGGAGCTGATCGAGGGTGCGCGGTGTTTGGCGGGCCAACTGCACCAGGACCTCGTCGCGCATCACTCGGCCTCTCGGCACATTACGACGCCGGGCTTCCCCCTCCCGCCAGGCTGCGAGATCGCGCAGAACACTGGCGGCACGGGGCTTGAGACTTTCCCAGCCGCGAATACGTTGATACCGTTCCAACGGGTCCCGGGCCTGCGCTCCGAGTGAAACCTCCAGGCGAGAAAACTCCTCATCCACCCATTGAAGGCGGCTCATCACGGTGAGTTTTTGCCGCAAATGTCGGTAGACGGGCAAGAGGAACGTCACGTCGTCCAAGGCGTAGACCAACTGCTCGTGACTCAGCGGGCGCTGGCTCCAATTCGTAAAGGTGTGGGCCTTGTCGAGTTTGACGCTCTGGACACGCTGTACCAGGTTGGCATAGGCGGTTTGCGCACCGTAGCCGACCATCGCCGCCGCAATCTGCGTGTCGAAAAATGGTTTCGGCAGGCGGCCGGCATGATGCGCAAACAATTCGAGGTCTTGTCGTCCAGCATGGAGTACTTTTTCGATGCGCGCATCGCATAAAATTTCCCAAAACCTGACGATCGAAGCGGTCTCCTGCACGGCAGGAAAGTCGATGACCGCGCCGACGCCCTCTGATGCCACCTGGATCAGTTCCAGGCGGGGGATAAAGTGCTCCTCTCCCATGAATTCGGTATCGATCGCGATGACCGGGCTGTCCATAAGACGGTCGCAGAGCGCATCCAGCGATTCGTGGGATGTAATCAACGTCTGGTCAGGTTGTGCCGTCGGCATGGGTTACTCGGTGGGACGATATTCCGCCCCGCGTGAAATCGGCGGTTCGGTATTGCTGAGGCTGAGATATTCCTTCAAAAATTGATAGGCTTCGAGAATTCGCCGCAGCTCCGGTTCTGAACTCCGGTCCCCATTGCGGGCATCGGGGTGCAGTTCCTTGGCGCGTTGCCGAAAGGCCGTGGTCACATCGGCGAGCGGGGTGCCGAACTCCAGACTCAGAATCTGGTAGGCGTCATAGGCGTTGGTGACTTCATTGGTCGTGCCGGCAGGATTTCCCTCCCCTCCAGCCGCTTTCAAGAAATCAGCGAGATTGATCTTGCGCCGCCGCCGCCGCGGGCGTTCACGCACTTCACTATCCAGTTCGTCCCAGCGGTCCTCTACGAACTCCAGTCGAGATTCTAATCGAATGGCGCCGGACACATCCCGCACCTGCTCCAATTCCTCTTCAATTTGCTTCAGCGATAGTTCCACCTCTTCCAGTCCCGGTTCGATCCGGAAATAACTGTCGACCCGCTCCTGCATCATGAAGTCAACCGAAAACTCCACGCTGTCTGCATTCTTGGCGCGCAGCATGCCGATCCGTCGCCGCATGCCCCGCTGAAATTTAAATAGTCGATTGGTTGAAAAGGCCACGGGTCCTCATTGAGCGCGACCGCTCGAACCGTCTCGCGGGAGGGTCGGTCGCATCTTAGCACAACGGTTTGTGCGTCGATAAGAATTGAATATCCGCTTCACGGCGTCGTCGATGATCTATAAATATCTGAAAGCCAACACCGCGATGATCGTCGGCGGCAAGGCAGCGAGGAATAGTCCCCCGGGGTGCACAGCCCCGTCCTTGAAATGACGAGCCAGGATTGAAAGACCGGCCGGATTCGGCGCGTTGGCAATGACGGTGAGCCCTCCGCCGGCCACTGCGCCTGCCACCAAGGCGTATTTGTATTCGTCGGACAAACCTTCGACGAGCGAGCCGAGGTACGTCAGTGCCGCATTATCGGTAAAGGCGGTCAAGATAGTGGCCCCGAAAAACACCGTATCACTGCTCATGCCGACCAGGATCGGTTGCAACCACCACTGTTGTTGGCCACCCAAAACGACCAGGCCGGCCAGAAAAAAAGCGACCAGCAGCCCTTCGCGAAGGATGAGGCGGTCCTGTTGGCGTTCATACGCCTGAGCCAGGCCCAGAAACAAGAAGAATACACCCATGAACATGACAGGGTGGTGGGAGAAGATGACGGCGAAGGCAAGAAACGCCACGTGAATCCCCATCAGAGGTAGGGAAACGTGTTTCTCTCTCAGGTCAGGGTATTCCAATGAGAGCGCGGACAATTCTTTCCGAAACAGCACGGTCGCCGCCACCGCGTTGACCAAGACGACCAACGCCGCTTTCCAGCCAAAGGTGATCAGCATAAATCCCACGTCCCATTCCCATGTCGCGGCCACCATCAGCACCGGAGGAGCCGCAAATGGTGTAAGAATTCCCCCGACCGAAATATTCACAAACAGCACGCCCAGCGTCGCATATCTCAGTTGCGGCGAAAGTCCGTTTCTGAAGAAGCGGTCCTGGAGGATCAGCGCCGCCAAAGTCATGGCAGCGGGTTCAGTGATCAATGACCCCAAGAGGGGCACCAGCGCCAAAAGGGTGCAGTAGAATCCAACATTCTTCGGCACAGGGATGGTCTGACTGACGAGCCGGACAGCGGTCATGGCCACGTGCAAGATCGGTCTGGTTCCCGCAATCACCATACTCACGAACACAAACATCGGTTCGGTGAAATTTTGAGAGGTCAGATACTGCGTGGCGGCGACCGAGCCATCGGTGACGAACATGACCGCCATGAGCACGAAGGCCCAGAAGCCGAAGACGACCTCGACTTCGCCTAACAGATGCCAGAGCCCCGCATGCGCCGGCTGAGTATGCGCCAGGCGTTCGAAAAACGAGGTGCTAAAGGTATGCAGGATGGCGACCGCAAAGAGCCCTGCGCCGAGTAATTGAATGGTGGTTGGTGTCACCTCGATTTCCCCCTGACATCAACATAACTTCGCTCCTCGCAGACCGCGTTGAGCAGCCCGTGAATAGGTCGTACTTTACATGGCTCGCGCATCGTGCGCCAAGTACGAAAGAAAAGATGAGGGATCGCAGAGGATCGGACTAGTACAGATCGTCGTCGATCTTGATGCGGCGTCTGGCGACACCGGTTGCGCGGGCTGCGGCGGCGACGGCTTTTGCGACGCGGGGTACGATCTCGCGGTCGAACACGCTGGGAATGATGTAGTCCTCTGAGAGAGCCTCAGTCGGAACACATTCGGCGATGGCCCGGGCCGCCGCCAGCTTCATGGCCTCGTTGATTTCGCTGGCCTGGACGTCGAGTGCCCCGCGGAAAATTCCCGGAAACGACAAGGCATTGTTGATCTGGTTCGGGAAGTCTGAACGGCCGGTGGCGAAAATTCTAGAGGCTTCATCGCCGATTTTCGGATCGATCTCAGGATCCGGATTCGCCATGGCGAATACGATGCGGTCCTGATTCATCCGGTCGAGGTCGTCCCTGTTCAGCACGTTGCCTACGGAGAGGCCGATAAAAACGTCGGCTCCTTTCAAGGCGTCGTGCAAGGTTCCACGGGGCCGGTCACGCCGGATACAGGCATGCAGATCGGTACGCCAGGCGCGGAGTTCTTCCGCCTCTCCCGCCAGCACGATCCCTTCCTTGTCGCATCCGACGAGATGGCAGGCGCCGGCTGCGAGCAAAATGCGACAGCAGGCGGTGCCGGCCGCGCCGAGCCCGTTCACGACCATCCGGACTTCTTCCATCCGCTTACCGACCACCTTGAGCGCATTGGTCAGCGCGGCCAGCAACACGACGGCCGTGCCGTGCTGGTCGTCGTGCATGACGGGAATGTCGAGCGACGTTTTGAGCGCGCGTTCAATCTCGAAACAGCGCGGGGCACTGATGTCCTCTAGATTGATGCCACCGAAACCGGGGGCGATGCCCCGGACGATGCGAATAATTTCCTCCGCGTCCTGCGTCCCCAGGCAGATCGG
This sequence comes from Nitrospira sp., assembly GCA_013696305.1. GTDB lineage: Bacteria > Nitrospirota > Nitrospiria > Nitrospirales > Nitrospiraceae > Nitrospira_A. The sequence goes on along the minus strand of JACCYV010000366.1, from coordinate 2,535 downwards.
CCAGGCATCGATCCCGGCAAGCTCTTTGAAGAGCATGACCTTGCCTTCCATCACCGGCAGCGCCGCCGCCGGGCCGAGATTGCCGAGTCCAAGCACGGCGGAACCATCAGTGACGACCGCCACGCTGTTGCTCTTAATGGTGAAGGCAAAGGCTTTCCCTGGATCCTTTGCAATGGCCTGGCAGACGCGGCCGACCCCTGGCGTGTAGATCATGGAGAGAACATTGCGTGTGTTGACGGGGACTTTGCTCTGGACCCTGATTTTCCCGCCCAGATGGAGGAGAAAAATACGATCGGAAGCGGAGAGCACATGAACTTCCGGTAGGGCTTCCAGACGTTCGAGGACCCGCTCTCCGTGGATCTCATTCTGCACATCGAAGGTCATGTCACGGATCATGTGTTCGGCGTTCGCGGACACGATATCCACGGCCCCGAGGTTGGCCCCCTCTTCCGCCAGCAGGGCGGCAACTTTGGCAAAGATCCCCGGTTTGTTCAGCAGCGCGAGGCGAACGGTGAGGCGGTAGTTAGAATAGGGTCCGACGTCATCAGTGGTCATGGTCACTGGCCCACGATAGAAGCTCTCTGAAGAGTTTATCACAGCCGACGCGATCCCTGAGCCTGCGGACCATTTCGAGAGGGCTCCGTGCGACCTGGGCCGGATAGTGGAAAAAGGAAAAGCTTGCCTGGAAGCGACACCGGAGGCTGATCTTTAGGCACCTGATCTGCAAGCTGTGATGATGGAATAGCCTCCGTCGCAGCCGAAACGGGAGACGGTGGGTGCGCCGAAGAGTGGCCGCAGACAATGCGAGAGGGCAAACAATCAATGACGTCAAGACATGTTTGACTTTTTTCTGCCGGTTGGATACCCTCTGGCGCCCTTGTGGTGGGCATTTTACTTTCTCAATTTTTCAAGGAGGAGTTCCCATGAAGCGCGCTCTATTTGCAGTCGTTGCGGCAGCCATCCTCGTAGCATTCACCGCCCCATCATTTGCCGGGGAAGAAAAGAAGAGGGACGAGAAGAAGGGCGGACATTTCTCACAGACCCTCTTCGGTGAAGAGAAGAAGAAGGATGAGAAGAAGGGTGGATACCTGTCTCAGACTGTGTTCGGCGAAGAAAAGAAGAAAGACGAAAAGAAGGGCGGACACTGATCTCCGTTTCCAACGTTCCTTTGAAGTCTTCAATTGGCTCGCGATCCGGAGGCCGGCGCGAGCCAATTTTTTTATCACCCGGTCTCCCCTGTCCGCCCTGTGGCGCTTCATTGACCCCTGAAGTTCGTGCGTGATACGGTTTGCGCATGACGAGCACATCTGCCGGCCGCGCCCCGAATCGCCTGATCGACCAGACCAGTCCCTACCTCTTGCAGCATGCCTATAACCCGGTGGACTGGTATCCCTGGGGACCGGAGGCGCTCGCGCAAGCCGCCTCATTAGCACGTCCGATTCTCCTCTCGATCGGCTACTCCTCCTGTCATTGGTGCCACGTGATGGAGCGGGAATCGTTCGAGAATGAGTCGATTGCCCGGTTGATGAACCAACATTTTATTTGTATCAAGGTGGATCGGGAAGAACGGCCGGATCTTGACGAGATCTATATGCAAGCGACGCTGGCGCTGAACCGCAATCAAGGCGGCTGGCCGATGACCGTCTTCCTCACTCCCGATCAGAAGCCGTTTTTTGCGGGCACCTATTTCCCGCCGGAAGATCGATGGGGCCGACCGGGATTCCCTACCCTGCTGAAGAAAATTGCCGAGCATTGGGCGAAGGATCGTGACGGAGTCGTGACACAGGCGACGACTCTCACGGCCCGTCTGCAGGACGGAGGTCATGCCCCTTCTCCGACCACGGTCGGCGAGGCGGAACTCGACATGGCCGTGACGCAGTTTGCCGAAGACTTCGATGCCAAGCTCGGCGGATTCGGCGGCGCGCCGAAGTTCCCTCCCGCGACAGGTCTGTCGCTGCTACTCCATTGTTACCACCGCACGAAAGACGCCCACACGCTCACCATGGTGCGGACGACGCTCGATGCCATGGCAGCCGGGGGCATTTACGACCAGCTCGGGGGCGGATTTTCGCGTTACTCCACCGACGAACGTTGGCTGGTGCCGCACTTCGAGAAAATGCTGTATGACAATGCCCTGCTGGCTCGGGTCTATGTCGATGCCTACCAGGTGACCGATGATCCGAATTATCGCCGCGTGGCCTGCGAAACGTTGGACTATATTCTGAAGGAAATGACGTCGCCCGAAGGAGGGTTTTTCTCCGCGACCGATGCCGATTCCGAAGGAGTCGAAGGGAAGTTTTTTGTGTGGACTCCGGAAGAAGTCCGCGCGGCGGTTCCGACCGACGAGGACGCGCGCCGATTCTGCGCCTATTACGATGTCACACCGGCTGGAAATTGGGAACACCACAATGTCCTGCATACCCCCCGGTCGGTCGAGGCTGTGGCCAAAGAACTGGGGATCACTGCCGACGAATTGCAAGAGACGATCACGCGGTTGAAACCGATCGTCTATGCCACGCGCGCGACACGGATTCC
>JACCYV010000348.1 GCA_013696305.1 Nitrospira sp. | reverse complement strand
TCAGATCAGCCAGATGAACCTGGTACTGTCCCTCCGCTGAAAGCAGCCCGGCGATGAGAGAACCGATTTTCCCAGCTCCGAGTACCAAGACCTGAGGCATCCGTCACCTCACGATCATTATACTCCTTCAGACCAATGGAGACGTTTTTTCTGAGAACCTGTGCGGCAGACACATGAGAGGTTCAGGAGATCGTCGCCTAGGACGACGCCCGACGAGAACGCGAAGGGGAGATCAACCCTGACGATTTTGAAGAACCGGGAAAAGGGCTTAATTGTCCATGGCCTCGAACAAGAGGCCACACTCCCGCCGACCATAGAGCCGCACACCTCGCGGAAATCAATGCGATCGTCAGCGGTATTCACGAATGTCCTTCCGACGGTGCAGTGGCAGAACACTTCCACCAGTTTGAGCTTCAGCCCGAGCGCAGCCGCCTGCTCTCGACAGGCTCTCATCCCTTCAGAAGCCAGCCGTTCGTACCGATCGATGGCGGAGACATCCTCACTGCTGGCCTTCCTGGCAATCGTCTACCTCACACGCCCAGGCGGGAAAAAAGGCATCACTTGAGGGGCTCCGTAAAATACTGCCCCATAAATTAAATCTCCAGCTACATCGAGCAGCACGCGATCCCCAATTGCAAGCACGGGCCTCCCCTGCATCGAATTTCTTGACTTCGCCGAGGTCACGGATCTTGATTTTTACCACCGGGACGGCAGAGGAATAGGATTTCGTGAGCTCTTGAGCGAGGTGTCGATCGACCATGGGCGGGATACTATACCAACAGCTCTTGGAATTGAATCTTCAACGGCTGCCGGATCGGCGCGAGACTTTCACGGCACCAACACTTTGTCGGATGATGTGCCTAAGCTTATGATTGGAATGGATTTTTTAACCGGAAGACGAAATGTAAAATATGGTAGGCTACTCGGGAAACAGGAATGATGGTCAGGCTCGGTTCATCGTCGATAGTATGAGGGCACGGTGCGAATACCAAATAAGGTCGTCCTTCCTTTCGGCTACCACATCATGATACGGCAGGTCACTGATACAGAAATGGACAGGCAAGACGCGAATGCAGATGGGATTTGGGATAACGAGGCCAAAACGATCTATATCCGCAAACGACTTCCCGTAACACGACGGAGATATATCCTCGCCCATGAACTGGGACATGCGTGGCTCGACTGGCAACATCGCTATCTGGATGACGGGAAAGCCCGCACATAGGTCTCTTTGGCTGGTCGATGCCGTAGGCCTACCTTTCTGGAGGGCTTTCCTCAGACCGCGTACCGACCGGCTATGTGCTCGACAAGGCGGATAATCTCCTTCCACTCCAATGCGCGTATCGGCTGAACTGAGAGCCTCGAACCCTTTCGAAGCAATTCCATTCTCTTGAGGACGGCCTGTTCTCGCAAGAGATTCAACGACAGTGGTGCGGTGAATTTGCGGACGAACCGAATGTCCACCATATCCCAACGAGGCCGGCCAGGATCGCTGCCTGGATCGTAGTGCGTGGCATGCTTGTCGAACTGAGTGGCGTCGGGGTAGGCAGCTTTCACCACCTCAGCGATCCCCACGATCGACGGGGGATTGGCATTGCTGTGATAAAACAACACCTGATCCCCCATCCTCATGGCCCGTAGGAAGTTGCGAGCCTGATAGTTCCGCACACCGTCCCAAGACGTTTTCTGCCTCGTCGACCGGGCGAGATCGTCGATGGAGAACGCCTCGGGCTCCGACTTCACCAACCAATATTGTTGTCCCTCGGTCATCGATTCCTCGCGAACACTTGGTGTCTATCGAGCCTCAGTGTATGCTGAGCACTCGGTCGGGCCTGTCAACCGGGAGCGTCAATGGATCTTTCTCCGATGTGGTTTGGTATCTATAAGGCCGCCAAATATGCACTATATCCATTGTCCTGGATAGCAATCGTGGGGCTGTTGGGGCTGATTACCGCCAGTCTTCCGGTGACACCCAGGCGAACCACTTGGGTCAGACGCTTCGCCTTCTTCACGCTGCTGCTCCTCTTCCTGACCGCCACACCGCTCCTTTCCACCACGTACATCGCCTGGCTCGAAGGGTGGTATCCGCCGTTCCAGACAACATCCCCATTGAAGGTCGACGCCATCGTTGTGCTGGCAGGAGGCGTCTTTGCGAAGGGGTCGCTCAGGCCGTCCGATGATGTCTCGGATGCATCGCGCCAGCGTACGGCCTGCGGCGCAGACTTGTGGCGTCAGGGCTTGGCCCCCCGGTTGGTGCTCACGGGCGGAGATGCCACCGTGCTACACACTGGCCCAATCGAATCCCATGCGATGAAACGGTGGGCCCAGCGCCTTGGTGTACCGGAATCGGCCATCCTCGTCGAGGAGAAATCTAGAACCACATATGAAAACGCGCTACAAACCAAAGCTATCTTGGGTGCAGGACACATCCTGTTGGTGACCGCGGCCTACCATCTTCCCCGGGCAGTGGGTCTGTTCGAAAAACAAGGCTTTGTCGTAACGCCCGTGGCCTGCGGCTACGAGTCAAAACACACGCCGTCACAGGCCTGGGCAGAGAGTACCCTGTTTGATTTTCTTCCCACCGCTAAATCGTTGCTCCTCACCACACAGGCCGTCGACGAAGCCGCCGGGATACTGGTCTATCGGATCGCTGGAAAGCTGTAAGGCCTGGTCTAACGACCCGCCTCGACGCGATAGATTCCTCCCCCATGATCCACCACATAGACTTCACCGGTTTCATCTTCTCCAAACGAAGAAATTCTCAGTCCCGACTGAAGTAAGACTTGAGGGTTCTGCCCTAGGCCGGGGTGTATCTCGGGTTCCACCCTCGCTCCGAAAATTTCTCCACTACAGTAATCTCCATAGACATACAGACCTTTGAGCCCGGGCTGGCTCCGTCCTCGGTACACATAACCGCCGGTGATCGAACAGCGTCCGGCTTCATGCCCATATTCCAGAATCGGCAGTTGGAGCCCCGGCCCGTCGCAGTTCGTCTTGGGAAGAAAACAATGCCGCCCTTCCATGAGACGCCAACCGTAGTTCCCTCCGCGCACAACCACATCCACTTCTTCCCAGGCGTGCTGTCCCACATCGCCGACCCACAGAGAACCGGTCTCACGATCGAACGAAAACCGCCAAGGGTTGCGCAACCCGCGAGCATAGATCTCCGGGCGACCGCCTCCTGACAGGTAGGGATTGTCGCCAGGAATCGCATAGGGCTCGCCCCGGTCCACATCGAGACGGAGAATCTTGCCCAGCAGATCGTACGAATTCTGGCCTCGATTATCCGGGTCACCGCGACCGCCTCCATCGCCCCGTCCGATGTAGAGTGCGCCATCAAGCCCAAACGCGATCATGCCTCCATTATGATTGGCAAACGGTTGAGGGACGACAATAAGCACCCGCTCCAGCCGATCCGCCAGTTCGGCCTTGGAGCCACGACGGTATTCCGCAACGACCGTTGCGCCATCCGGCTGTTTGGTATAACTCACAAATAACCGCCCGTTGCGCGCATAGTCCGGATGGAAGGCAAGACCCAAC
>JACCYV010000070.1 GCA_013696305.1 Nitrospira sp. | reverse complement strand
CTGCATGGCGTTCCGGTCAGAATGGACACCGTGCGCCCGAGTGGAGCCCATCGTCGCGGATTCGTAGGACCGAAGCAGGCGATGGTCGGAATGGATAGGGCGGCGGCAAGATGCGTCATACCCGAATCGTGCCCAAGATAGAGCTCTGCATGAGAGAGGACAGCCGCTGCCATAGAAAGGTCAAGGTCGCGTAGGACCGGCACAGTCATACGGAGAGACCGCAGCACCTGGCCGACAGACTCATCATCCGACGGCCCTTCGAGCAGCACCGGGAATGTTCCTTCGCTGGACAACCACTCGATCACAGTCGCGAAACGTGACGCCTCCATACATTTGTGCACGCTCCCACTGCCGGGATGAATTACTACCAGACGCTGTTGATGGCTCCGGTTCAGCCTATACAGTATCTGCCTTCCACGTTCTCGCACTGAGGGTAAGAGGATCAGAGGCTGGTTCTTCACCCTACTGACATTCGTGGCATCCAGTACTTCAAGATACCGAGCCGCTTGATGTTCAGACAACAGATCAGAAGAAGAAGGGGATTGCACACACAGGCGGTGAACGCCCAGGGTCCGAAGAGTATTCAGAACTGCCCTCTCCGTATCCTGTAGCCAGCCGACCGCGAAATCACAGGTGTTCAGCCACGTCCTGAATGCCGGATGAACGCTGTCGCCCCCGGCGAATAATTCTGTCAAAAATGTCAACTCAAGAGGAAGGACTCGATCAGTCTCCCCTCCATCGCGCAAGACCGAGCCCACAGCCGCCCCAACCAAGAGCGCCATCTCATGCTGCGGAAATTGTCGCCGGAGCAGGTTTAGAGCAGGACGGGCCAACAGCACATCACCCACCGTCCCAGGATGAATGACAAGGAACCCGCGTCTGTGACTGTACGGCCTATCGTGGTTCGTCACGCCTGGTCAGAACTGTGTCTCAGCGCGCGCCAGGTCTTCCGGCGTATTGATATTATGAAACGACCGCAGCCCCGGATCGAGTACGGTTAACTGGGGCTTGCCTAGAACAGCAACCCGCAGCGCTTCCTTGAGAAACAATTTGTGGATCTTCAAATCCTGCTCATCCGCCATAGCCCGGAGAAAAGGCAGGCAACGTTGTGAATACACGGCGTGCATGGGTTGAAACTTGCCCGCTAGTTCGGCGACGACCACGTCTGCCGTCATATCGAACGAAGCCATGAAACGAATGACATCCGGGGCAAGAAACGGCATGTCACAGGCCACTGCAAATATGCGGGGCCGGGAGGAGGCCATCAGACCTGTATAGAGCCCACCCAGACTGCCGGCATTTGGTATGAGGTCATATACAACGCGGCATTCCCCCACATCCAGAGAATCAATGGGTGCTGCGAGCACCACAATGGTTTCTGAAAATAATTTCCCCAAGACGTCCAACGTCCGATCAAACACACGTGCGCCATCAATGGTGAGAAAGCGTTTGTCTTGACCCATTCGTCGGCTCTTTCCGCCCGCGATCAAGACACCTGAGACGTTCTTCGTGATTGACCCTGATACCATGCTAGATTTTCTGATCGAACAGAGTAAAAAAACGAGGGGGTGAGTTTCCTCACCCCCTCACGACGATCAAAGCTTGCCTCGGCCTGACGCCTAGAGCACTTTGCCCTTCTTTTTGTTGGCACGGCGGGTCAGCATCCAGCCTTCCAGAAAGACCACGCCAACCGCAATGACGGCTGGATAAATGTACACTTCCTGCGGAATCGGTGGCTGTAGAATCGTGTAATAAAAGGCCGACACAGCCATCTTACGTCCAGCATCACCGTTGTGCCCATCCCAGGCAAAGAAAACCATCGGAATATACTTTCCGACATCGAAGCGGGTGTAATCGTCATAATCATCCTTGTCACCCTTCAGAGGGCGAGAGATCATGACGGTCCATTGACCGTTCTTCCACTCGGCTTTCAACAGCTTAACTTTTTCTTCAAAATCATCGCGCTCTTCGAAGTCCTGATCCCACCCAGTTCCCTTGAATGATCGTAGCGAGCCATCCGCTTCCCACTTGAGAATGTCGGCATTGAACTTGGCATCGCCGAACAAATATCGAGGCTTAAAGGGAGCAGGGATCTCCTGCCACTTGATGGGGAATTGAAAGGCGATGCCATCGTTATAGACCGCATAGTTATTCTGTGCTGACGCGATAGATCCCTCTTCCCCCGTTTTCGGCGCTTGTTCCTTCACGCCGAAGTTTTCAACATTGACTTGAGTAGGTGCCCATGGAAGTTTTCCCTCGGCGACACTCTTCGTCCGGTCATCCCACTGGATGAGATATACAACATTCTTTTCGTTGTACAGCGACTTCACCCAGATATCATCAATTCGGTTCACAAAGTTTCGAGGCTTGTGGGTGATCTGACCGCCCATGGCTATATAGCGGCGGCCTTGCTTCTTCCACATCTCATTCTCGGGGTCATTTGATATTTCCCCTTCAATCGGTGCCGACGGGACCACGAAATTAATTTTCGGCTTATCTGTCTGCCCATCGATGCTCAGCGCCTTCCCTTCCACATCGCGTTCGCACAACGAATTGACGAAATTGGCAATGTCCCATCGCTCTTCAACCGTTGTGTTGTCAGCAAATGACGGCATCGGGGTACCGTTTACCCCAGTTGAGAAGGTGCGGAAAATATTCCGCACATTATAGGGATCCTGGCGACTGCCACGGAAATTCCAGCATTTATGCCAGTTGGCCGGCTGAATCGAAAAGCCCCAGTCATCTTTCAGGTTGAAGGCGTTTCCGTCTCCGCGCCCTTCGACACCATGACACTCAATGCACTTCTTATCGACAATCAGCGCGGCGCCCTTCTTTAAGCTCTCCTCATTTGCCTCCACAGGCTTGAGGGCGCCCATGTCAAGAATGGTCTGCGTCTCAGACTGCTTGTCGGTAAACTTTCGGTCCTTAACCAATTGAGTGGTCACAAACGACAAGACCTGACTGCGCTGCTCCTCGCTTAAAATACCTTCCCAAGCCGGCATGGCAGAACCAGGAAGTCCATGAGTCACCGTGTCAAAAAGGTCATTCTTGCCTGAATCCGCTGACCTTTCATTGTAGTTAAACAAAGGCAACTCGCCGCTCGCGGTGTGGCGAATTTTGAATGTCCCCTGGTTGAAGTTCCTGGGACGTGGCCACAACCGATCGGCGCCCGGACCATCGCCGGCTCCATCGACTCCATGACACCACACGCACTTAGTAAAATAGACGCGTTTCCCTGCCTCGATCATGTCTGCTGGGGGTGCTGCTGACAGCTCACCGGACTTGAAACCTGCTGGAAGATCTGCAGCACGGACCGTTCCCCCAACGCTCAGGGAGCAGAGGAAGGCGCCGAGTGACACACCAATAACCAGCGCTGGTTTTACGTTCATACGAAATTTGCTCATTGTTAACCTCACCACCTGTTCTCCCAGCTTGTTTGTAAGATTCCCGATTAATCCCATGTCCGAGGATAATATCCGGTATGCCAATACTCGAAGAGGATCACCTTCCAGATTTCATCCGTGGTCAGGTGCTGTTCCCATGGAGGCATGACCGATGCCCAAGGGAAACCTTCCGTCGGCAAACCTATTCCGCCCTTGGCAACACGCCAGAAGATGAATGTTTCCTGCAACTGAGCAATGGTTCCCGGGTCTGTGAAGTTCGCTGGAATCGGATTAAATGCGAAGGCGTGAAGACCACGACCGTTGAGATTGTCACCGTGACAGAAGTGACAGTTCTGGAAGAATATTTCCCCACCCTCCCGAACGTACTTTAAATATCCTTCCGCCTTGTCATCCCAAGGATTGGCATTTGGAGCCATCAAACGACCCATCGACTGTTCGACAATCAGTTTATTACTATAGGCCTGATCGTATTTTCCTTCTGGATTAACACGGTACGGATTCTGTGACGTCTGCAATGTGTAGGTCTTGCCATGCACCTTGGTGCTGGCCGGCGGTGCCGGATGCACCGTTCGCAACTCAATCGGCTCATCAACACTCGGCTTCATGGTGAGGAATGAGAAGCCGCCGATGAGGAGGGGCAAGAGAATCAGATACATCGTGCGGAGCGCTTTGTGAAATCCGGTGTTGGCATCCAGCACATTTAATATGGGCTGCTTAAACTTCTTCCAATCTTCTTCGTTCGCCGATACCCACATAAACACCGCAACAAAGGACACAGTTCCATACATCGCCCGCACACTGAATGGGATGGGCGGGTATATACGAAATTTGAGGTATGTCTGAATGAACGCCCAAAACAAAATGCCTTGCCAAAACCGCGGAAAGGCAATTCCCATTGAATTGAGTAGATAACTCAGGCCGGCAAACCCAGCCACGAAGATAGCCAGCTCACTTAAGACCTGCATGGGCATGTAGCCTTCGACAAGCCTGACGTAGTTCGAGGGAACGACTCCGAAGATCATACCGATCAACATGAGTAGTCCGACGACTCCGATCAGTGCCCCGACTGACATTAAAGCTTTCATTTCTTCATCTCCCTTTGTTCCGCAGTAGCAATAAGATACCTAATCACCTCAATTAGGAGGCTTTGGGTGGCTCTTTTCCTTCCTGCACCTGCGAGAGGTAATCCACAATTTTCTTCAGTGCTCCAGCGCTGAGCTTTTGGCCAAACACCTTGGGCATAGTGTTGTCCGGAAAACCCTTCACGACGTATGCGCTGGGCTCAACAATGGATTCCATAATGTAGTCAGAAACGCCTTTGG
>JACCYV010000327.1 GCA_013696305.1 Nitrospira sp. | reverse complement strand
GATAAGATGATGCAACGGGACCGGAGACACTAGCCCGCCCTGGCCGGACATACTCCTGATAGCGCTCAACGCCAGGGAGAACGGCGGGTCACCATATGTTTTGCGCTCAGGGACGAACATTTTATTTATCGGACGGGGGACATTTTGAAAATCTGGGATTGTATGAAATGGTGTTGCGCCGCTGTCATTGCATTCTTGTCGTCGATGCGGGGTGTGACCCGCACGGGACTTTCGAGGATCTCGGGAACGCCGTCCGGAAGATTCGCATCGATCTAGGCATCGACATCGAGATCGATCTCGACCAGCTGAGGCGACAGCCAGGCGGGACGACAAGCGGTCGCCATTATACGGTCGGCATGATCCGCTATGACACCGTCGACGCGAACGCCGCCGCCGGGACCCTGCTGTATCTCAAGGCCTCCCTGACCGGCGACGAGCCCTCGGACGTGCAAGACTATGCCGCACGCCATCCGGTGTTTCCTCACGAACCGACCTCGGATCAGTTTTTCGACGAGGCGCAATTCGAGTCGTATCGCCGATTGGGTGAACATGTGGCGTGGGAGGTCCTGAGTCCGGCGCTCCAACGCGGCGAGCAGGATTTTTCAACCCTGTGCCAGGAGCTACATGCTCCCCGAGGCAGCACCTCCCGTGGAGGAAAAGAAGCTTCCCCCGAAAAAACCACGGCCCCATCCTGACGTCGAGTTGAGCGCCGGCAGTCGCGTGGGCGGGCTGGTCTCGTTAGAATCAGGTTCCCGAAGCCGCGGTCATACCCAAGCAGGCACCTGCGTCCCGCTTCCATCCTGCCAATGCGGAGCCCAGGCGAGGGCGACGAGCTTGATGGTGATATTCGACTTGGCGGGTCTTACCGACACTCCTTCCAATTCCTCGGTGAACGGATCGGTCGCCGCAGTCCGCGCTGCGATTTCAGCCTTGAACTGAGCCTCCAAGTCAGCCAGTTGCTGTTGGAGCGCCGTCACATTGTCCTCGGCCTGAGTGACATCTTTCGATTCTTTTATGATCCGGCCGGCTCCTCGGATCGCGGTCGTCGCTTTGCCTATGTTGGTGGCGCTGATCGCCTTGCGCCCGAGAAAGGCCCCCAAGATGGTCGCACCGACCGAGATCGCCGTCTGCAACTGACTGCTCCGTGACTCCGCCTGTTGCCGCTCGACCATCTGCTCGGCCTTCCGAATACGATCTTGAAGAGCAGCTATCTTAGGGGCATATTTTTCTCGCAGGCCATCGCTCTGTTGATCACGTTCCTCGCGGCCGGCCTGCTGGAGCCGTAAGCGGAAGTCCCGCTCTGATTCACCCGGCTTGGACAGCGCCCTGGCACTCGGACTGCGGAGCAGGTCGAGTTTCTGCGTGCGGAACAACCAGCCGGATAAGTCGCTTTTCCAGCTTTCATACTGTTTGGTCTTGCATGCCGGGCCGGGGAGGAAGCCAAACTGCGCGCCGATGATGGGATCACGTTCCAGGTCGGACAGGACCAGATCCACGGCTAGCGCTCCATCCCATTCCACCGGTACCGCTCCCTCGCTGATGGGAGCTAGGAGGGTTCGCACGTCCAGCATGTCAACTGCCGCCCTCGCATCCGCGAAGCGTACCTGCCCGACACCCAGCACCATCGGTTGATACACCAGCGAGGTCCCACGCGGCTGCGTGCCTCGCACCGGAACAAAATACTGCGGCACATCCGGCGGTAACACAGGCCGCTGCGCGTGAGCGATCGCGCGTGCGGCGTGAGACGAGGAAACAGGTGTATGCTCCGGGCCACCCTTTCTTTCTGAGATCTCACGCTTCACAGGATCCATGAGCATTTTGATGTGCGTGCGAGTGAGCGGGCCGCGAAGGTATGAGAGCGTCCAACGAGTCTGAAAGACTACCGGAGCATCTTCATGGACGTTATTCATCAGGAACACGCGATTCCCGAGGCCGGCGAGAATCTGTTCCATCTGCCGGCGATCAAACTTGTTCCCGCTACCGGCGGCCGCGCCCTCCAATCCCTCGATCACTCGTGCCTTATCGCGTTCAGTTTGCAAGCGGCCGATAAACCAGGTGCCGGTATTGGCTAAGCCCTTATAGTCCAGATCGACCGGGTTCTGCGTGGCAAGCACAACGCCAAGCCCATATGCACGAGCCTGCTTCAGCAAGGTCAGTAACGGAGCCTTGGACGGGGGGTTCGCGACCGGCGGGAAATAGCCGGAAATTTCATCCATATAAAGGATGGCGCGCAGGCTGGTGGTGCCGGACTGAGCACGCACCCAGCCTAACGTCTGGTTCAAGAGCAGCGAGACAAAGAACATCCGCTCGGCATCGCTGAGATGGGCAATCGAGAAAATCGCGATGCGCGGCTTCCCCGATGACCCATGCAGCATCTGACCGATATCCAGTGCCTCCCCCTCCATCCAGGCGGCAAAGCCGGGAGCCGCGAGCAAATGGTTCAATTGCAGGGCCAAGGCAAACCGTTCCTTGGATGGGAAAAACGATTCCAGGTCAAGCACGCCGACCTTCGCCATCGGCGGGGACTGAATCTGTTGAATGAGGATCGCCAGATCAAGGTCCTGTCCCTTCCGCCACGCGCTGTCCATGACCGACGACAGGAGGATGTGTTCACGACTCTTGATGGGGTCGGCCTGCACCCCGATGAGCCCGAGTAAACTGGTGAGCGTCGTGCTGACGCGCTCGCGCAAGAGTTCGACATCGTCGAGTGTCTCCTGTGAGGGGGCGGCAAAAGATTTCAGAATCGACACCGGCAGACCGGCAGTGCTCCCCGGCGTGTAGACGACGACCTCCGCCGCATCCCGCAATTTTTGAATCCGCTCGCCATTCTGCCCCCACTCACGTAAGCCCTTCTGCCATCCTTCGGCCTGCTGGTCCGCATAGTCAGACAGGGAGAGTCCCTGTTTACCGGCGTCGTCCTCATTGATCCAGGGAGCGAAATCTTCTCCGCGGAGTTGCGGAAAGGCCAGCAGCAGGTCGGCAAGGTCGCCTTTGGGGTCGATGACAATGGCCGGGATGCCGTCGATAGCCGCTTCTTCCAGCAGGCCGATGCAGAGGCCGGTTTTGCCGCTCCCGGTCATGCCGACACAGACCGCATGGGTGACTAAATCCTTGGAATCATAGAGCAGCCATCCCGGCTTGGCTTGTTTGGTGGCGAGATCGTAAGGTCGGCCGAGATAGAAGACTCCAAGCTTTTCAAAATCCTGCACCGGTGGTGTGTGATCGGATGATGCGGTCTGACGTGGAGGTGCGCTTTTCTTGCTCGGCATAGGTTGCTCCCCTGCGGAGACCACGATGAGTAATGAGGGAAAATCACGGCATTGTATGACCTACCGCTTATCGCCGCAAGCGAGCGCTCGACCGGAGTCCGTACAACTGGGTCGCTTAGCAGGTGCAACTAGGGGTATCACTAGTGTAGAACTGTGCTACCTCTTACTACAGTCAACCTGGAGACAGCGTTTTTCATCTACCGCCAACAGAGGGGCACCGTTATGAAAAGGTTGTGGGCACTCGGGACAGTATTGTTGCTGGCAGGTTGCGGGCCTCACTATACGATTCCCAACTATGAAACGGATGAAATCGAGAAGGTCATTTCGAGCGGCCGTTCTCCGCAGGGCTGTATTGACAATCTTAAGGAAGACGCCAAAACGTTGAACGTCAAAGTTCGTCTGACGGATGTGCACCATGAATCCACATCGGGACCAATTTCCTGGTTGTATTCGAACGATTATGTCTGCACGGGCAAAGTGGTGATGAAGAAATCCTAGGCAGCGGCATCATGAATGCGAATGCGGCCCTGATTGGGGCAGAACAAGTCAGCGAGATGAACGGCGTATCGACCGATTGGGTTGACTCCCGGCTCACCTTGCGCTTCCTCCTCACCTTCGATGATGGGCCGCACGCCAATACCGGCAAGGTTCTGCGACAATTGGCTCGCAACCCGGTGCAACAGAATATTAAGGCAGTCTTCTTCGTCCAGACCAGGCATCCGCAGGGCGGAGGATCAGCCGAAGGTCGATCTATGTTGGCGATCCAACATGCCGAAGGGCACGTATTGGGCCTGCATACCGGAACGCCACGTGGGCACCTCAGTCACACCGGCATGTCTCCGAGTGACCTGGATCGCTCACTTCTGGATGGGAAGGAAGATCTCGATCGCATCACAGGCCGGCCAACCTTGCTGGTCAGGCCCCCGTATTGGTTGTTCAATGCGTCCACACTCGACCGGTATGGCCGGCATCGACTGCACATGTTGTTGTCCGATGTGAAGGCCTTCGATGGAGTGAACTGGGGCATCCACTTACTCAGGCGATGGAATTTTCGATCTCAACTGGCAAGCCTTCGACCCAGGTTCCTGCGACAGGGCCTGCCGGTCATGCATCACAGCATTCCGGTCGTGGTGACTTTTCACGATACAAACGCTTTCACGGCTGATCACATGGAGGAGTATCTCACTTTATTGGTAAATGAAGCCGATCGGTTGGGGCTCCCGCTGCATCACAAACCATTCCTGGACAATCCTCATGAACTCTTGGAGGCCGGGATTCGACGTGCTATGCCCCACTCCTCTGCCGACCACCACCTAGCCACACTCATAGAGGCACAGTGATATGGCACCCCCATTGGAAACCGGATCCAGCACGCAAAATGAACTCGAGCAAGACCTTGCCAGGTTGATCGTCGAGTCGCTCAGGCTGGAAGTGCTCCCCGCGAGCATTGACCCTTCTGCGGCCCTCTTCGGCGAAGGGCTGGGCTTGGATTCAATCGACATGCTGGAAATCGCCTTGGCACTGTCCAAACGCTATGGAGTGGAATTGCGCTCGGAAAACCGGGCGGCCCTGGCTTCGCTGCGCGCATTGACCGCTCACATTGCTCAACACCGGACCCGATGATGCGTTCGATAGACAGTCAGATTGCACCGGCTCCCGGGCGACGAGCCTACACGCGCGCGCGCTCTACCCCTGCTGTCTATCCGCTTCTCACCCATGATTCTCCGACGTGCACGATAGCGTGGCGTCAGGATCGGGCTTACTCTGTGCAAGAGTTCCTCCGGTCCGTGTGGGCGCTGGCTTCACAGCTTCCGGCGAAACAATATGCGCTCAATCTATGCAGGGACCGATATCATTTTGCCGTGGGCTTCGCGGCTGCATTGGTGGCCAGGCATATCAGCCTGTTGCCCACATGCCGGGCGGCCGAACCCTCGCAACAGCTCTCTCAACGCTACCCCGACGCCTATGTTCTGACAGACCATGACGAGACGGAAATCACCTTACCTCAATTGCGCATTACCGAACACGTTGGAGGAGCGTCAGGCGCCTCCGGGATCCCGTTGATTCCAACCGACCGGATCGCCGCCATCGCCTTTACCTCAGGCAGCAGCGGGTTCCCTCGGGCCCATGCCAAAAGCTGGGGCTCTCTGGTTCTGGGAGCCAAGGCCTTGGGTCGGCAGTTCGATCTTTCGAGTCATCCCGCACGAACCGCTGTGGGAACGGTCCCGGCGCAACACATGTATGGATTGGAAACCACCGTCATGCTCCCGCTGCAATGGGGGTGGAGTCTGCATGCCGGCAATTCGATTCTGCCCGCAGACATCCGCACCGACCTTGAACAGCTGGGGTCACCGGCTTGGTTGATGACCACCCCTATCCATCTCAACGCCTATCTCAGCGAGCGGACGATGCTGCCCGGTCTCGAAGGCATTATTTCCGCCACCATGCCGCTGGCCCGCTCGGTCGCGCAGGAAGCAGAACACCTCTGGCATGTGCCGGTCCATGAAATCTACGGCTGCACAGAAGGCGGAATGCTCGCGTCGCGCCATACCGCGGACGGAGACTTATGGACACTCTGTCATGAGTTACGGATGAAGCATGAGCGTGATACGACGTCGGTGATGGGTGGGCATGTGGGGGCATGGCTCCAGCTGACGGACCGCATCAGCATGCAGAACAGCCGTGAATTCCTCCTCCTCGGTCCCAACTACGATCTGGTAAAAGTGGCCGGCAAACGCGCGTCCCTGGCGGCGCTCAATACCGCCTTGAGCCGAGTCAACGGGGTGCTGGATGGCACGTTCTATTGGCCCGATCAGGGCCGGTCCGGTAACGGTCGCTTGAGCGCGTTCGTCGTGGCTCCCGGGGTCACGCCTGCCGCGATTCTTGCCGATCTGAGAAAACGGATTGATCCCGTCTTTCTGCCCCGTCCAATGTACCTGGTCCCCACGTTGCCTCGAAACGCCACGGGTAAATTGCCGCATGAGCAGCTGGAAACCTTCGCCGACCGTGTCAGGCATTCCGCTCGACATCTTCGGGGGTAACAAATGAGGACAGCGGTGCACGGATTGATCGGCCCCGATCATCCGGCCTTGGCAGGACATTTCCCCGGCAACCCAGTCGTGCCGGGAGTCGTCCTCCTGACCGAACTTTTGCGAGCGGTGGAAGAACGGCTTCACTGGGCGAGCGGCGCCGTCATGGTGACATCGGTGAAATTTATACAACTTTTACGTCCGGGCGAACCGTTCACGCTCCTGTTGGATCGCTTGTCGGAGGGGGAAGTGTCCTTTGCCGTCATGCGCGAGAACGTCCGCATCGCTGCCGGCACTCTTCGACGGGACGGCCAGGTTATCGGACAGGGTCGACCATGAGCACCGGCTGGCGCGCTCAACCGGAACGCGGCAGCCGCAGACTGATCCAGGTTATGACCTGGATTACCCTCCGACTGGGCCGTTCCGTGACGCGCTGGTTTCTCTATCCCATTTGTCTGTACTTCCTCGTTTTTTCCGGCGGCACTCAACGCATCTCGCGTGAATATTTACAACGCATCCTCAAGCGGCCTCCTGGCTGGAAGGATGTCTTTCGCCATTACCATGCATTTGCCTCCACCATTCATGACCGGGTGTATCTCCTCTCCGGACGCCATCGTTATTTTGACATTCGCATGGAAGGCGCGTCGGCCCTTCACGCCGTGCTCGCGCAGAAGCGCGGGTGCATCCTGCTGGGTTCTCATCTCGGAAGTTTCGAGGTGCTTCGCGCGCATGGACTGTTCGACCAGCAGTTGCCGATCACCGTGATCATGCATGAAGCGGCGGCCTCCAACCTGAATGCCGTCCTTCATAGCCTTCACCCGGACATCCGTGAGCGCATCATCCCTCCCGGCACGCCGGATACGATGCTTGCGGTGAAGGAACGGTTAGACCGTGGAGAAATGGTCGGTATCCTCGGTGATCGTGTCTTCGGCGGCGAAAAGGGAATAACCTGTGACTTCCTGGGCAAGCCGAGGTCGTTTCCTGAAGGTCCTTTTTTGCTGGCCGCTCTGCTGCAAGTCCCGGTCGTGCTGTTTTTCGGGCTCTACCAGGGCGGCCGGCAGTATGAGATTCATTTCGAGCCGTTGGCGGACGGCATCCATCTGGACCGAGGCCGGCGATCGGACTCGCTTCGTCCGTGGGTCGAGCGCTACGTCAGTCGCGTGGAACATTATTGCCGTTTGTATCCCTATAACTGGTTCAATTTCTATGACCACTCTGACGACGCTCGCGCGTCTCACACTGTTGTGTAGTCTGCTTGCCTGGCTGCCGGTTGCCGCCGATGAGCAGACCAGCGCGCAGCCTTTGGATGTGCCCGAACTCATGGACCTCATGGCGAAGGTGACCTCGCGGACGGATCGATTTATCGAAACGAAAACCGTGGCCATGTTGACTCAGCCACTGGTCTTGCAGGGAACACTCGGGTATGCGCGTCCTGACCGCCTCGAAAAACATGTCACCTCACCCTATGAAGAACATCTGATCGTACAGGGCGATCAGCTCACCCTTTCGACTCACGAGGGCACGAAGCGCATCGCGGTGAACAGTCATCCATTGATTCGTTCGTTCATCGAAGCCATCCGGGCCAGCCTGGCGGGCGAAGTCGCCGTGCTGAGGCGGCTGTATCACATCAAACTTCAGGGGTCCCGGAAGAGTTGGATGCTGACACTACGTCCATTGGATGCGCAGGCGGCAGAGTACCTCACGTCGATCACCCTTTCTGGTCATGGCGATCGCTTGGCCACGGTCGACATACGAGAACCTGGTGGAGATCGGTCCGTGATGCAAATCCATGAGCCGGCATCGTGACCCTGGATGCCCGGCCAGCGGTCATCCTATGGGTGATGCTCCTCTTCGTCAGCGGAGGAGTGATCGCGAATATGACGGTGACCACCGATCTGACGGCCTTGCTTCCCCGGTCCGCAGACCCCACCCAGGAGCTTCTGGTCGCTCAACTGCGTGATGGCGTAGCCGGGCGGCTTATCCTCATCGCGCTCGAAGGCGCGTCTCCGGAAGCCCTGGCCGAAGCCAGCCACAAGGTGGCTCACAGTCTCCGGGAAAGCAAACTTTTCACTTCCGTGAACAATGGCAATCCCGCCAATTTCATGGTTGAACGCGATGTCCTGATGCGTCACCGTTACCTATTGAGCTCGGCCGTAGCCCCCGGACACTTTTCGGCACCGGCCCTGCGGGCTGCGCTGGAACGACAACTCCAATTGCTCGGCTCGCCGGCCGGGGCGGTGATGAAAGCGGCGTTGCCGACCGATCCCACCGGTGAGCTGGCTCATATTCTCTCCGAGTTCACCGCAGGTGAACAGCCCCCGGTGTTGCACGGCGTGTGGTTTTCCCGCGATGAGGCACGCGCACAACTGGTCGCTGAGACGCGCGCGCCGGGGTTTGATCTCGACCGGCAGGGACAAGCGGTGCATACCATCCGAACGGCGTTCACCTCCTCCGGCTTACCGGAGAGCAGTCGCCTTCTGATGAGCGGCCCGGGCGTCTTTGCCGTCGAATCCCGGGCGACGATCCAGCGCGACTCGTGGCGTTTGTCTCTGGTGGCGGGTGTGATCGTCACCGCGTTGCTCTTCAGCGTCTATCGGACGTGGTCTCCCCTCGTGCTCAGCCTGTTGCCGGTCTTGACCGGCCTGCTGGTCGGAGTGGCTACAGTCCAGTTGGTCTTCGGTTTCGTGCATGGCATCACGCTCGGATTCGGCGCGACGCTCATCGGAGAAGCCATCGATTATCCGGCCTACGTTCTCACGCAAATTATGGCCGGGGAACCGCTCCGGCAGACAGTGTCACGGGTCTGGCCGACCTTGAAAATCGCGGTGATGACCACGGTGTTCGGCGCCTTCACGATGTTGTTCTCAAGTATGACCGGCCTGTCCCAGTTGGGCGTCCTCACGGTCGTGGGAGTGTTCGTCGCCGGGATGGTTACGCGCTGGATCCTGCCCGCCCTCGCGCCACAGACCATGCGGACAGTCCCGCACCAGATCCTGCCTTCGAATGTCACCTCATGGTCGGCCTCCATAGGAAAGGCCGGCCCGATCGTCTGGATCCTGGTTATCGTAGCCGTTTTGATACTGATCGTCCGTCATCAGGACCTGTGGGATGACGATCTGGCGAACTTGAGTCCGATTTCCCCGTCCGCCAAAGTCACAGACGAGCAACTTCGCAAAGATCTGGGCGCCCCGGATGTCCGTTATCTGCTGGTGATCAACGGCGCCGGCCAGGAAGAGGTGCTGCAGCGCAGCGAATCTGCCGCGCTCCTGCTCCGCCGGCTGATAGACGACGAATTGTTGACCGGCTTCGATCTCCCCAGTCTGTATATGCCGTCGGAGGAGATGCAACGACAACGCCGGGCTGCGCTCCCCCCTCCCGCCGTGCTGACCGCATCATTGAGCCACGCTCTTGAGGGGCTGCCGTTTCGAACGGGACTTTTCGAGCCGTTCTTGCAGGACGTGGAACAGGCTCGCACCGGAGAGTTGATGGACATCGTCAACCTGCAACAATCCGCCTTCTCCCTGAAGGTCCGCGCGCTCCTGCTGGGCAGCGGCGGGAGATGGACCGGGCTGGCGCCGCTTCGCGGTATCGAATCGGCCTCCGCCCTGGCCGATCGCATCGCGCGGGAGGCCGCTCCGGGCGTGACGTTTCTCGATCTCAAGGCGGAGGCCGGCCGATTGGTCAGCGGCTACCGCAATCAATCCCTGCGACTCACCGCCCTCGGGGTCTTGGCCATGACCGCCGTGCTGTGGTGGGGACTGCGCGATGTCCGCCTCGTCGGACGCGTCCTGCTTCCGCCCTTCATCGCCGTTCTGTTCGTGATGACCCTCCTCACCCTGATCGGCGAGCGGCTCTCCTTGTTTCATGTGGTGTCATTGCTGTTGGTCTTGGGCGTCGGGCTCAACTACGCCCTGTTCTTCAACCGTCCGTTCGCCGATGAAGACGAGCAACGGCGAACATGGCTCTCCCTCACCGTCTGTATTCTTGCTACGCTGTCGGCATTCGGCGCGCTGGCGTTCTCGCGGACTCCTGTCCTCCATGCGATCGGCTTGACCGTCGGGCTCGGCGCCCTGGTGTCGTTCGTCGTCGCCGCGATATTGGGCAGGCCCAGGGTGGCCACATGATGACGGCATTGACGGTCACCGCCATGGCCACCGCCAATCCTCTCGGCCGGGGCCTCTCTGCGACGTGGGACGCACTCCGCCTGGACCGGCATGGATTACGAGCGAACGATTTCGAGGACGCCGCCATCAAGACCTGGATCGGACGAGTCGAGGGTCTTGAAGCGGAGGCCATCGCCGGTGATCTTGCAGACTTCGACTGCCGGAACAATCGGCTGGCAGTCGTCGGCTTACGGCAGGACGGCTTTGAGCAGGCCGTCGCACGGGCGCGAGACACCTACGGGCCGAATCGCATCGCCGTGCTGATCGGCACGACGACGTCCGGCATTCTTGAAACCGAATTGGCCTACCGGCGACGGACGCCGTCGGGCGAGCTGTTGCCCTTGACCGTTCGCTACCGGCAGACACAAAATTTATTTTCGGTCAGCGAGGTCGTCCGGCGCCACCTGAACCTGCAGGGTCCTGTCGCGTCGGTATCCACGGCCTGTTCCTCCAGCGCCAAAGTGTTCGCCAGCGCCTCCCGCCTGATGGCAGCAGGCCTGTGTGATGCGGTCGTGGTCGGCGGGGTGGACAGTCTGTGCTTTATGACGCTCTACGGCTTTGCCTCATTGGGACTGCTCTCCTCCGGTCCCTGTCGCCCCGGCGACGCAGATAGAGACGGGCTCTCGATCGGGGAAGCTGCCGGTTTCATATTGTTGGAGCGCCGGGAATACAGCGATGGCGATCTCCAACTGCTCGGATACGGCGAAAGCAGCGATGCCCATCACATGTCGACGCCCCATCCGGAAGGCATCGGCGCCGCCTTGGCGATGGAACGGGCTCTCGGGCGCGCGGAGATGAAACCGATCGACATCGACTACGTCAACCTGCACGGCACCGGCACTCCGGCGAATGACCTCGCGGAGGATCACGCCATCTGGAACACGTTCGGAGACAGGACGCCATGCAGTTCAACCAAAGGGAGAACCGGACATACCCTTGGCGCGGCGGGAATCACGGAAGCGATTCTGGCGGCGCTCTGCCTGCAACATGGATTCATTCCGGGCACGTTGCACACGACCCGTCTCGATTCCCGACTTAAGAGCCACATCATGCTCTCCAGCGAACGCCATCCATTACGGCATGTCATGAGCAACTCGTTCGGCTTCGGCGGCAACAATTGCAGCCTCATTCTGGGAAAAACGCCGTAATGCAGGTCTTTGTACACGGTGTCGGCATCGCAGGCCCCGGACTCAACGGGTGGGCGGCTTCCCGACCGGTCCTGGCCGGACTGTCGCCACACCGGATGGCGCCGACTCTCCGCTCGATCCCGGATATTCTGTCGGCGACTGAACGTCGTCGAAGCAGTCATGCGGCACGGCTTGCGGTGACCGTCGCGCAGGAAGCGCTGCTGGCCGGAGGCCTGAGCGGTCATGAGATTGCCACCGTGTTCGCCTCGTCGGATGGAGACGGCGACATCACCCAGGAGATTTGCGAGGCGCTGGCGGGCCCCGCGCGCGAAGTCTCACCGACCTCATTTCACAACTCTGTCTACAATGCGCCGGCCGGTTATTGGAGCATCGCCACCGGTTCCCGACTGGCGTCGACCAGTGTCTGCGCCCACGATGTCTCGTTTGCAGCCGGACTGCTCGAAGCCGCCTGTCATGCCGCCGTGGAACGGCAGCCGGTCATGCTGATCGCGTCGGACCTTCCGTTTCCGGCGCCCCTCAACCGGATCCGTCCGGTCGAACACAGTTTTGCCGCGGCGGTGCTCCTCACGCCGACATCGGACGGTGCTCCCCTCATGCGCTGGGAGATCAGCCTCCAACCACGCCACGCAGCCACGGCCTTTCCTGCCTGCTTGCCGGACAGCCTGCGCAGTAATCCCGCAGCACGTTGTCTGCCGTTGCTCGCGATATTGGCCAGGCAGGAGGCGGCGACCCTGTCACTCGACTATTCGGACGACAGCGATCTGGTGGTCTTGTGTGAGCCTGGAGCGTAATCGATGATGCACGCCCGCACAGATATAACCCGCCTCATCCCCCATCAGGGCGCCATGTGCCTGCTCGACAATATTGAGAGCTGGGACGACGATCACATCGTCTGCCGGTCCACGAGTCATCGTCGCCTCGACAATCCCTTGCGGGATAACAGCGGCCTCCGGGCCCTCTGCGCCATCGAATACGGCGCCCAGGCCATTGCAGCCCACGCGGCGCTTCTGGGAATGCCGAATGGGGGCCACATTCAAGGGGGGGTGCTGGCTTCCATACGCGATGTCACGACGACCCTGTCCCATCTTCACGAACTCGATGGGGCGCTCACGATCCGCGCGCACGTCGTCATGACCCACGACCAGGGCCGGATCTACGACGTGACGGTGACCGGCGATGGCCGGACCGTGATGACAGGGCGTCTCTCGGTGATGGCGCCGGGCGAGGGCTCTCACGTCCCGCAACAGAGCTCCACAGAAAGGCTTGCATGAAAAAGCGGGCACTGGTCACAGGAGGCAGCGGAGACATCGGTCGGGCTATTTGCCTGGCGCTGGGCACGGCGGAGTTCGAGGTGATCGTCCATGGATGCACGCACGGCGACCGCGCCCAGGCAGTCGCGCAGTCGATTCGTGACAAGGGTGGAGCCGCTGAGGCCGTCTCTTTCGATGTCACCGACTTCGATCAGACCCGGGAGATGCTGGACCAGATACAGACAGCCGGTCCCATTCAGGTGCTCGTGAACAATGCGGGCATTCACGACGACGGGCCGATGGCGGGCATGGCTCGCGAGCAATGGAAGCGGGTGATCGATGTGTCACTGAACGGATTCTTCAATGTCACGCAACCGCTCCTGTTGCCCATGATCCGCACCCGTTGGGGGCGCATCGTCACTATCACCTCGATCAGCGGTCTCATCGGAAACCGGGGCCAGGTCAACTATGCCGCCGCGAAGGCGGGCCTCCATGGAGCGACCAAAGCCCTCGCGCTGGAGTTGGCATCGCGACACATCACCGTGAATGCCATCGCCCCCGGTCTCGTCTCCACGCCGGCGACTCAGGAGTTGTTCGACCCGGACACGATCGGGCGATTGGTTCCCATGAAACGTGCCGGCACCACTGAGGAAGTCGCTGGTCTGGTGACATATCTAATCTCCGATGCCGCAGCCTACGTCTCCGGTCAGATCATCTCGATAAACGGTGCACAGGCATGAAGAAGCCGAGCCGGGAATCTATCGCCCTGATTCCCGCCTACAACGAAGCTGGGACGATTCACGCCGTGGCGGCCCGCACGCTGAACTTTATCGACCGCGTCATCGTCGTGGATGACGGGTCCTGCGATCGGACGGCTGAGGCGCTTCTCGAGTTGCCGGTCACAGTGATTCGCCATCCCCGCAACCTGGGAAAGGGGGCCGCGCTCTGGCGCGGCATGCAACATGCCATGGAGTGGGGTGCGATCGATATCATCACGCTCGACGGGGACGGGCAGCATGACCCGGGGGATATCCCGGCTCTTCTCGCCATGCACCGGCGCGACCCCTCAGCGATTGTCGTGGGGGCGCGGCTGCATGCAAGGCAGGCCATTCCGCGGCTCCGGTATGTCGCCAATCGTGTGGCGAATTTTTGGATCTCCTGGGCCGCCGGATCACGGATTCAAGACAGTCAATCGGGATTCCGCCTGTACCCGGCCGCGGTGCTGAAGGCGGTGGGATCGCGCTGCGACACGACGTCCGGTTTCGCCTTCGAGAGTGAAGTATTGATTGAGGCCGGTCGGATCGGCGTCCTGATTCGAACGGTGCCGGTGTCGGCTATTTACGGCCGCCATCTCAGACAGAGTCACTTCAGGCAGGTGCCCGACGTGCTGCGAATCACCGGCATGGTCACCCGCAAGCTCCTCGCCAGGTGGCTCGATGTACCGGGCCTGCTCAGGAGCCGACATCTCGTGACTCCACCCTCGAATCGTCCGGAGCTTCGTGTCGCCTCCGGAGATCCGCCTTTCCCTCGCCGACACCGGATTCTGTTTATTGCCGAAGCCGTGAGCCTCGCCCATGTGGCTCGAGCCGCGGCGCTGGCGCGCGCGCTTGATCCTGAGCGGTACGACGTGCATCTGGCGTGCGACCGACGATACCTTCGCCTGTTCGAGGGTTTACTGTTCCCCGTACATTCAATCCGTTCGCTCGCGAGCGAGGAATTTCAGCGGCGCTTGCTCATGGGAAGTCCGCTGTATACTGCCGCAGAATTGCGAGCCTATGTGCAGGAAGATGTGCGTCTGTTGACCGACGTGAATCCTGACGCCGTGATTGGAGACTTTCGCCTTTCCCTCTCGATCAGCGCGCGTGTGACGGCCATTCCCTATGTGACGGTCACGAACGCCCATTGGAGCCCTTACGCCAACACACGCTTCATCGTGCCGGAACTGGCCCTGACCGAGCGGTTCGGATCGCGCCTGGGGCAGACATTATTCACCCTGATGAGGACGGTGATAGTTGCCCAACAGGCGTGCGCCGTGAACAAGGTGCGCAATGAGTATGGCTTGCCGGCCATCGGCTACAGCCTTCCGCGGATCTTCATGGAAGGCGATGAAACGTTGTACGCGGACCTCCCCGAGTTAGTTCCGACTTTCGATCGCCCCCCACACCATCAGTACCTCGGTCCGGTGCTCTGGTCTCCGGACGAAACACCTCTGTGGTGGGACTCTGTGCCGCGCACTCGGCCGCTGGCTTATGTCACCCTCGGAACCTCGGGCAGGCCGGAACTCCTCTCATCTGTGTTATGGGCATTGAATAGTCTCGGCATCGGCGCATTGGTCTCGACGGCCGGAAGAAGCACGCCTGCGAACCTTCCCGACCATACCTGGATCGCGCCTTACCTGCCCGGCCTCAGCGCGGCGGGGCGAGCGGACCTCGTCGTGTGCAATGGGGGCAGCGCCACGGTCTATCAAGCGTTCGCGGCGGGAGCGCCCGTTCTGGGAATTCCCAATAATCTCGATCAGTACCTGATGATGGAGTACGTACAACGGTACGGGGCAGGTGAATCACTGCGTGCCGGGGAAGCCTCGATCCCGGCATTGAGGCGCATTACGAAGCTGATGGTGCAGAGTTCCCGCTATCGACTGCGGGCCGGTCGCCTCGGCGCATTGATCGCCTCAGGACAGCCGGCCAAGCGACTCGACCATCTGCTCAGACAGATTCTCGGGACTGAGCCGGATGACGCGTTTGGAGCGTCTGTGGCCCAACCGGGAGCCGCGTCAACCCGTGGCGGGAGCCATTCTGAACGCAGGCATTCCATTCAAACACAGCCTTCTGCGCGACTTACCTTGAATCGGAAGGAGTCGTCACAAGACGCGACGACATGACCACCATCGATCCGACGGTTCCCACAGTACCCCCTGCTTCGGATACTGATCCAGCGCTGATCGACAGCGAAGCCCGCCCACGCCTCCACGTGCACTCGGTGACGCTGACAGGTTTATTCATTCTGGCGGTCCTTTTTACCCTCCACCTCGGGCGGGCGATTTTTCTTCCTATTACCATCGCGCTCTTATTTGCGGTTCTCTTTGCGCCTCTTCTGCGTCATTTGAAACGGGTGAAGATTCCTGAGCCTCTGGGCGCGGCGATTCTGTTGTCGCTGTTGATCGCCATCCTTGGATGCGGGGTCTGGCGATTGGCGGAGCCGGCATCCGACTGGGCGGCCAGGGTGCCTGAGGCATTTCTCGAAGCTGAATCCAAGCTTCGAGTCTTCAAGAAGCCGATGCAAGAAGTGACAAAGGCGACCGAACTGCTTTCCAAGGCCGCCAGCCTGGATGGGACAAAAAAGGTGCAGCAGGTCGAAGTAAAAAGTGATGCCTGGCCGGTGAAATT
>JACCYV010000323.1 GCA_013696305.1 Nitrospira sp. | reverse complement strand
ATTGGTGACGAAACTCGCAGCCGTATTGAACGCGAGATCGGGTGCCACCGCCCCGAAACCCTGCGGATTGAACGGAAAGACACCTTGCAATCGCTGCAAGGCATAGAGTGCCATCAGCCCTATGGCGTTGAACAACAGCATGGAGACGGCGTACGTTTTCCAGTTCATCTCCTCGGTTTCTCGCACGCCGCAGACATGATAGATCAGGCGTTCAAACGGGCCCACCACCCGGTCCATTCCACAGCACTGACCTGTGTAGACACGGGCCATGTACCAACCAAGCGGCTTGACCAATGCCACCAGCACGAGAAAGAAGAGTCCGATTTGAACTAACCCGTTCATCGTCATCAGAACCACTCCGCTTTCAGCAGGGCGATCATGAGGTAGACCAATAACCCCAATGACAACACTGCGCCGAGCACGTACATCGAATTCATGACCACACCCCCTTAGCAGGATGCTGAAAACGTCCGCCAGCGGCGTTCTCGCATCATCCACATCTCAACGTACCCCGATGGGAAAAGCGCCTGTCTTAACCGGCGCGGGGGGGCGGGTAAGAAGGTCGTCATTTTGAGCATCCTGCGTGAATGTTGTTCTATTGGGCTGCATGTGTCGGCCTGTTGAATTTATCGTGTGCCAACAAATTTTTCCGCAGCCTGTTAGAGTCGATCCAGCGCCGAGATGAGCCAGCCGGAGAACATAAAAAATCCTGCCGCCAGCGCAATCATCACCATATCCATGGATATGGTTCCTTCCCTGAGAAATGACCTAGCAAGTCGTGGTCGGGCCCTTCGGCCTGTTATGCGTCAGACAAGAAAACTCTCTCAAAGGCTTGCCATACCCGACAGACTGTATTCGATTTTGTGTCAAGAGCGGGTTAAAGCTGCAAGACGCGGCATAAGGATTTCATAAAGAAACGTATGGAGTGGGAGAGGCATCGCGTATCTTGCTTTTCCTCTTCCCACCACATAGCCTAGACGAGCGACTGCGACTCGGAGGCTCATGCCGGATTCAACTCTCACTCAGGCCGACAAGACAGTCCGACACTTCAGGCAGATTCTGCTCTGGCCGCTGCAACTCATGCCCATCCGGGAAGGCGCACAAATTCAGAAGCATTGGGAAAGTCTGGACACACCTGGCGCCGACAACCCTTGGCGCGAGGTGTTGGATGAGTTCACGGGAGACCCGGCCTTATTTCAGGAGCGGCATTACAGCGAATTCGTCACGTTTCTGCCTTACGTTCAGCGCTTTCTGTATGGCGAAGGAACGGGTCACAACCCTGACATCGTTCAAGCGTCGTCCTTCCGCGTGTTTCGTCGCAGCGATGTCGCCAAAATGCGGCTCACCTACCCTAACCCGCTCGCCCCACCGGTCACCTTTGAGGTGGCGCACGCGGATCTGTATTTTTTTTACGACATCGATGTCGTGATTCTCACAATCGAAATGTACGCCGATGACCTCCCTCTTGCGCGGGCGCAAGACACGCTTTTTCGTTTCGGCCGTGGCTATCCGACCTATTGGGAACCAGAAGGGCGAGGAGGCCACTGCCCGAAGTATGTGGAATGGCTCTCAACTGATGGCACAGTCCTAGCTGTGTCTGACTATGAAAATCGGGAGAAATATCTTTCGTTCATCTGTCGGCATCGGGCCCAGTGCTTCGCGTCGCATTGGGAATGGCTATTAGAGCCGCTGGTGCTTCACCACTCAGAGAAGAAAGGCCTGATTCGCTATCGGCAGATCGAATCCCACCTCCTGCCGCAAATGGCCTATGTGGTGGTGGATGATCCCGGCGCGCTGACCCGGGCTGAATTTATCCGCTTAGGGCTAGCGGCCTCGCCAGGCACCCCTGATTCTTTACCCTATTCGGAACGTCATTTGAGCGATTTCGAAGATCGTTATTGTTACGACCGCTATTGGAACGGGCAGGATTCGGATCGGCCCGGGACCCGGTTCATGTGCAATGGCCGCACATTTACTATGGTGAGTGATCGCAGTCCCCGCGTATTCGTCGATCGCAAGACAGACCTCGAACAATTCCGGCATGAATACTTTCTGCTGTTCCTCATTCCGCATTTTCATCGGGCGGCACTACTTATGTTGGAAGACCGCCTGGTCGATGCGATGAACCAGCTGGATATCAGTAAGCCGCAATCCGTACGGCAGTTTAGGCGGGTCATTCGCCATACGCTCGGCGTCTTCCTTCGATTCACCCAGCGCTATTGGTTTCATGAAGTGTCGGACCATACGCAAGCCAAGGAACTCTTTCGTATGATCAGTGAACATTTGGGCACAGCGAGGCTGTATACCGAGGTACGAACGGCCATCGAGGATATGAATCAGTTTCTCGATAGCGAGGCGTTGCGCCGACAGGGCGAGACGATGGTACGTCTGACCGTGGTGACCACCTTCGGATTGATCGGCGTGACGACGATGAGCTTCCTGGGCATGAACCTCCTCGCAGCGGCTGAGAGCTCCCTGCCGACCAAGGTGGCGTACTTTCTGCTTGTCCTCGTTCCGAGCACGGCCATCACCCTCTATACGGTGCTGAAGTCCAGGCGGCTGGCTGATTGGCTGGAGATATTGGCCGACGAGCGGCAGTCGTCAAAGAGCAAGTTCGCCGCGTTCGTAAACGTGTGGAAGGCAGACCACGGACAGGATACGACATCACATTAAGTGTCGTTGCCTATGGCGCATGAGTATTACACCCCGACTTTCCTATTGGTCAGTCGGGCATGTGGCTACTGTGTTGGTTGCACGAGCACGCACCAGAGGCGGCGCATGCCGGACTTTTGATCGGTGACGGCCTGCCCGGAGAAGAAACTCACCTGCCAGGCCACGATGTCATCGGTCGGGTGGGCAGTAGACGTCCAGTAAATACCGGATTTGATATTGCGAAAGGGATGACCCGCCGGCAGTGAAGGATCCTGTTGATCCAGATCGACCAAGGTTTTGATGTCGTCGATGCTCGGTGCGCGCCACCCTTGTTTGCCGCCAATAGTTTTTGTCGCACAACGACTTATCGAACGATCCCACACGTCGAAGATGTAATCGGGTTCCCGCTCCCAGATCAGACCGCTCACGGCATCCTTCACCGCCTCGCCGTTCAAGACCGGCAAGAAGCGCGAGCCGCCTTCATCGCCCTGGGCCGGCACCACGATGGCGATACCCCAGAGCAAGACTGAACCGACAGAGAATCGAAGGAGGTTCGTCAGCGTGTCCATCGCATGGCAGTGTGCCCGATGTCCAGGAGGTTTTCAAGGATGGGATCGAGGGACGCTACCAATCCAGCTGCCGGTATTGCCGGCGCAGGAGCACTGCACCCCAGACCAGCGCCAGCACCATTAGTACGGTCCCGATGCCATAGGACAGGTGCGCCAGGCGATGGTCCTGCTGCAACCAATCGAGCGTGGTGAGGAGATTGTTCCAGTCATGCGCATCGACTTCTTTTCCCGTGAAGCCCCCGAGCAGCATCAGATCCATCGCGCGGGCATCGTTGATATAGGGCGCGAGGTCCATGAAGTTCTCGGCCGTCCA
>JACCYV010000304.1 GCA_013696305.1 Nitrospira sp. | reverse complement strand
ATAAGGGCGATTACGAGGGCGCCGACCATGTTCTTGGGTGGAATCCAGCCTAGTTGGCCGACTCCTAAAGTAAGGGCGCCCACCGCTAGGCCGAAAAGGCCGATCGCCAGCACGTCGATCCGTCTGGTGTGAAGATCTTCGATCATGTGGGCTTCCCTCCAATGTAAAATACCGGGCCTATCCTTAGCTGCCGTGCGGTCTGGGCGCTCCTCTCAGGGCAGAAACGGCGGCCAGCATGGAAGAACGGTGTATAAAAGGCAAGGGGAGAATTTCTGCAGGTTAGGTGTAACACTGCGGCCCGCGTGGGGATGCCTTAAGGCGCGCCGGCTCGTCTCAGTTCTCTCTCCTTCCCTGCCTCAGGGACCCGCGCGTGAACCTTTCCGATCTCGCCCTCGACCTACAATCAAAGACACATACCAGCAGGCCGATCAGAATAAGCTGAAGGTCGTCGGAGGAGATTTAAGAATGCGGCGTGAGTAGGATGCCGGAAATCACCGCGCCTTCGCTGGCTCCGATCGTGGCACGGGGAAAGGCTTCATCCAGACCGAGGGGCCCGGGGGGGGAAGCCGTGGCGTATGGAGGAACGAAAGTAATGGCATTAACGGTCAGCGAGTGTACCTCCCTTGAAGAAGTGGTAGGGTCCCATTGACGGCTAGACCCGATGGTTCAACGAGGGTCAACACCGCCTGCATCGATAGACAGTAGGCGAGAGACAGACGGGTACCTTCTCCCACATCACGGCAGAGGCAGCTTGACGCTGATGGCTCCTCCCAGGGTCCCTTCCTGTGCGCCTTCTCGTGGGTATCCCGTCAGGTCTCGCTCGCCCTTGGGGTCACCATGACAGCTGAGACAAGCTTTTCCATAGAATAAAGGAAGGAGGACACGAAGACTCTTTCCTCCTTCCGCCACTTCGCTCCATAGCTGGTCGCCATCGCGAGGGAACGTCGGATCTCCCATTTTGTGCATGGCGGCAATCTCAAACGCATCCGGCTTATTCTTGAAATTACGAAGGAGATGTTCGGGCGCCGTTTGTTTCAGGTAGAGACCGGACCAGAGTTGGAATCGAGACCCTGTCTCTGTGCCGAACGTGGCCGGTATCAAGCCTTTGTATTTAATGCCCTTCACGTTGATGACGGTCTGATACGTCGCCACGGTTTTCTTGCTTTCCTCTAGGAGTCGCTCCAGCAATGGCTTCGCCATGGCAGGCATCTGCGCTGCGGAGAGATTTCTCAAATCGTGGCCCGTCCGTTGCTTGAACAAAGCGATCGTCTGCTCTGCAAAAACGTCTGGAGTGAAGCCTTTGTCTCCTTTATCAGGATTGTTGATCAATTCCTGGTTCCGTCCGATGGCCACACGACCAGAATCCAATAGCACCGCTAGCAGACGGGCCGACTCGCGCACGTGAGGCTCCTCCTCCGCAATGGCCGATTGGAAGGGGCTGCCGAGGAATGTGGCACACAGCATCAGAGTTATTCGGGCTGTCCAATGAACGAAACATGCCGTTTTCTTTCCCTCATGTCGATCGGGTCCCGTCATTGCAGACATCATCTGCCACATACTACCTCCCGCTCAGGTTGTGCCCTTGCCAGACGGTTCACGGTCATATGTGAACACTCCATCCCAACTCTCGGAGACTGTGGAAGTCACACTGACAAAAGCGCCGTGCCCATCACCGTGCCGGACATCCTTTTTTGAATCTCTTCCGTATCAACGTAACGGCTAATAGCATCTGCAGCACCTAGGAAAGTACCTAGTTGGGGCAGCCATCCCTCCTTGCCGATCTACATTCATCCACACGCAACCCAAGAAGACTGAGGATTGTGATTGAGCCGGTCATGGGAGGGGTGAACCGCCAAGGTCCCATTATCCTCCATGAATGTGATTGGGCACGCGCGCAAGATGCGCAACGACCCTTGGACCATTGCCCTGGTCCGCCTCCGTCTGCTCCTGCACGCACTGCTTTTCG
The DNA here is from genome assembly GCA_013696305.1 of Nitrospira sp. Classification (GTDB taxonomy): domain Bacteria; phylum Nitrospirota; class Nitrospiria; order Nitrospirales; family Nitrospiraceae; genus Nitrospira_A. The sequence goes on along the minus strand of JACCYV010000304.1, from coordinate 930 downwards.
TAGATGGCGCCTGAGGCGGCTCTGCATTTGCGAGGAGTCAGTGCCCCGCTTGGCTCAGTCGGGTATAGATAGTCCCACGTCTCACGTCCATACGAACCCTGGATCCTGGACGCCCAGGCTGGCAGAAGACTATGCGCGAGAATTCGGACGAGAACCGGTATTCAAGCAAATTCCGTCCAGTCAACAGTGCAGAAACTCCAATTTCTTTCGCAAATCGGCCATCGCCATTCTATAACGCATGATCGGGGCCATGAATGGGTCTCGATCCAGACCCGTGGCATGATGCCCACGCCCGCAGGGATGAACGTGAGCCGCTCCTTTGTCGTAATAATGAGCACCCACAAGTCTTCGTGATACGGCTTTCACGGATTGCGCCCCATCGTAGGCGGCGCGTGCGCCGAGGTAGGACATGCTGTCACATAATGTAAGAGCCAGGCCTCACTGAAGCGGAAGATAATTGGGAAGATCGATGCAGGAGCAACGGGCGAGGATCTTCCCGCAGTTGCCCTCACTGGAGAGCCCCATGATCCGATTTGCGATGAAACCTGATGGCATTTTTTTCGATCTCGTCGATTGGGCCATTACTGACGCCATCGACAATTATCTGAACTTTGACGATCAGCGCGATCAGGAAGATTGGTTGTGTGCCTGTATGCCGCGAGCGGCCAGATTTTTTACTGCACCTCAGGCGAAAGAGCAGCTGCTGGCGATCCAGAAAGTCCATCACGATGCCCGCCTGTATGAGGTCACGAAATATCACTGGTTGCTGCTATATGAGTGTCTTGAGACATTTAGCCATGGATTCAACGAACAACCGATGGGGTGGCTGGCAAAAAATGGCATCCAACACATCGACTTTAGCAACCTGGTCCGGCTCTTTTTCTGGGATACCGCCTTTTTGTGCGACCATCTCGCGAAAATGAGCTTCCA
>JACCYV010000270.1 GCA_013696305.1 Nitrospira sp. | reverse complement strand
AAGCGGGCCACCTTCACCTATTCTAGAGTAGAGACAACACAAGGAGATGCCGGATCAAATCGATTGGCGATCATTCCAGAGGCGCGCCTGTTTCCCTGCCCCCTGTGCCAACAGCCCCTCTACAGCCGCTCCTACCAAAAGGCCAAGCTAGGCCGCTTCGGAAATAGATTAGACCTCGATGACTGGGGATGCCCACGATGTAAAAAAACGGTCACTCTGAAGACCGACGATTTGGTCTCAGCCGGGCTAGGACCCCCAAGGCAATTGCCCTCCCCTTCCCTCTCCCCTTAAGACCTTTCAGATCAACCGTAATGAATATGGGCGCTATCGGTGGCTGAGCGGTTGACGAGCGATAGACTTGCCGGCCCTGACTCTCCATTTCGTGGCAGAGCAGTTCACTTCTTTCGCGTGCGACGTAGCCTCCCGTTTTTGCGGAATAGAAGCAGACGCATGGCACTCGACTGTCTATCTGTCTCACGTGTGACTTCTTTTCCTATTTCCTCCAACCCCATTTTTTGAAGTCGTCGACAATTTTGTCAGGGCGCGAATGTCGGAGTTTACTCATCGCACATTTATCCGAACAGATTCTCTCGTTATCGAATCAGATAAAATGCCCACTTTCCAAAGTTCGTCAATACTCAATTCACAATGATCCCTACTCCCATTCTTCGCCTAAAACCAATAACTTCGATTCGACCTGCACGCACCTAAAATTTGGTACGCGAGTTGCTTTACCCACACACAGCTGTCAGGAAACGATGAAGCGGTTACTCAATCATACACACAAGGAGAGTCACATCATGCTCTGGACCATCGCAGTTCTGGGAACCTATGTGGTTGGAATCTATTTCATTCGTCTGGTATGGTGGCAGGAATAATGTCCAATCAGATGACATTGCTGAATCCCTTGCATAGTGAGATGTCAATCGACTGTCCACATGGAATCGCGACCCACATGCTCTACGATCCTTTCGGCCTGCTCACCGTCCCCTACCGGGAACGATTGCATGCCATGGCGCAACGATACTCAGGCATAAGCAGTCCCTCTCTCAACCGGCATCGCGGGCAAGATAGTCTGAACTAGCGGCCATTCACGATTTCGTCCTTCCAGGATGGATGGGGTAATGACAATTAACCACCGATCTCCCCTCTCTGCCAGCCTGTCCAGAGCGATCCCCCGGCCTGAATGACAGAATGGCGAACCTTTCTTTGTGCTACTTAGGCCGCTACTCATGGCAATGCCTCCCCCCTGCCGCTGCGTCGATGTCATGGCAGGCCCACTAATACCCTCAGCCTTCTCCAAAGCCACGTGGAACTCTGAGGTTTTAAGTCGCCCGTACCGTGCGAGGCCCTGCCCCCTCTAAGGCGGGATTTTGATTGGCACTGCGCAGGACTACACTCCGCCTATGCATTCATATGTGCCAGCATCAGTCACACCACGGACCCACTGTTCCCCTTCGGAAGTCACCCTCACCTTTCAACGCGTGCGAGACCGATTAGGCATTGTCTGTCCAGTCATGTTCGCAGGCGCTCCTTTCATCGGAGAAGCTGTACTTCACAACCTGTCACAGACTGGATGCAGGGTAGAGTGTACCCGAACCGTGCTGCAAGGCAGCTACATCACTGTGCGTCTGTTGTTGCCCAACCATGGTCGTTCATTGATCGTAGATCTCGCCGCTGTACGTTGGGTTCGCGAACGGTATTTCGGCATAGAATTCCTGCGGCTGCCTGCCCAGGAACGAGCCCGCCTTGTGCAATTCCTGGCACATCATCAGCGCGGATAAATCCTCTTTCCGCCTGCCGGCAGAGATTGAACGTACGCCGGGTGGGCGTCGATTTAAACTCCTCTAAACCAAGACTAAAGACCCACGCAATGAAGCGTTGGGTTTCGTAAAGTTCGGACAGGTTGTCTGCAGGAAACCCCTTAGCCGCCGCAAGCACTGACCAGACACAATACAAAACACCATTCCTGGACTCGGATCGTCGCTGTGATTTAGGCGTCACACGTCATCGTCCACTGAACGAGCGGACATACATGAGCACCTGCCAACCCTCTTCTTCAGTCAAAACCATAGGAATAAATGACGCCATATCCGTCCCCGGACTGCCATTTTTCAGAATCCAAAACAATTCACCATCCGTACGCGCCTGTTGCCACATCTTGTCGGTAAAATCCCGTGGCAAGGGCCCCTTGAAGGTGGAATAATCCAGCTCCATCCCTAATCCCTTTCCTTCCGATCCATGACATGCGCGACAGAAGGCTTTTCCTTCGAAAAGCGCCTTTCCCTTTTGGAGGGTCTCTGGAGTGGCGGATAATGGATTGGTCACGGCGCGAGCCGGCTCGATCTGATCACGTGGGACACGCGGGCGCAAGACTTCTGAATCTCCCGACCAGGCCACCGCCGCTGCCGAAACCAATACCGCTCCGACAAGGCATGGGCGGCCACCCCGCATCAAGCTCTTCATTCTCCACACCACAAGAGAGAGGCGGAGAAGGCGCGATACGCCTCCTCCGCTTGATGGAACGCCCTCGACTGTCCTACTCTGTCCGGTATTTGTGGCCTGCTGATTGCGGATGCCCAACTTCGCCATTTGGCGCTTTCGCTCCATGCGGCCAGAGATGAAAAATAATGCCGTCGGTCTTGGCCGCAATAGCCGCAACTTCCTTGGCCTGCGCGTCAGGCATATCCAAGACCTGCACCCGGCCCGTGGCAATCTCAACTTCGTGGTCATGGTAGTACTTGTTCCAAGTCTCCAGTGGAACATTCGCCCGTACGACGGACTTCGCGACAAAATATTCGATGTCCGTCAGTAACGCATTCGAATCTGTGGATTCAAATAATAAACACTGCAGCACTTCCGAGGAGATGGGTTTGCAGTAGTGATGATAGGGACCATGTACCGAACCATCCTCGAATTTATGCGGCGCCACCACGTGAATGGTATACCCCTGCGCCGGTGTCGACACGGCTTTTGCCGCTACCGTCGCGGAAGGTGTCACAGTCGAAGAAGATTTTACTTCATGAGGGGTTTCAGCACAGCCTGCTACCGTCAAGGCAACACACAATCCGATGACCGCAATCGCGCTTCGCATAGGGGCCTCCTTCAATTTGGACACAAAATTCACAATTCCTATATGACACGACTACTCCGTCCGCGACTTATGCCCGACGGATGTCGGATGTCCGACCGATCCGTCCGGCGCTTTGGCGCCTGTCGGCCACAAATGGAAAATGATGCCGTCTGTCTTTGCTGCGACCGCCGCGACGTCTCTGGCCTACCCCTCCGGCAAATCGAGCACTCGCACACGTCCCGTCGCAATCTCCACATCATGATCGTGATAGAACTTGTTCCACACGTCCATCGGCACAGACGAGCGAGACACCGCCTTCGACACGAAATACTCGATGTCGGTCAACAGCGCATTGGGATCACTTGATTCGAACAATAAGCATTGCAGCACTTCAGAAGAAATGCCTTTGCAGTAGTGATGGTAGGGCCCATGCACCGGCCGGACCAGGCTTCATATCCGCCGCATACCCAGGCTCGCCGATGGCGAATGCGAGCGTGGATACACCGAGCACACCAATATTTCGGAACATGCAAAGCCTCCTGTCGTGGTGGGTGGAGCACACTAAGGTTCGCAAAGGCGGACTGTTCAGTAACCCATTAGTCCTAAGAGTTACTGCCCGCAGAAAAGGATTCGTGATTTATTGGGGCACGGGTGGCATGGCGAACGGTAAAGTTTTACCGGGCCCACCTTCAAAAACATTGAGTCGGCTTTCTCCTCCCCTTCATTCCTACCGTATCAGAAGGAACCAGTCGCATGCATGCCAACGATGCCGACCATTCTATCCAGGATGGCCGCTTACGTCGACACTTCGTTTTTAGAAGAGAGTCTTACAAGACTTTTAATGGTAGGCGCACGAGGCAAATCGATCTCAGGGGCGGAACGCTATCTCACGACCGACGCACCGTAGAGCGCATGAGGCTATCGGCTTGCGGCGGAAGAAATCCCTGATACCCTTGATGTCGCTCCGTCAATTCAAGCACTGAAAATGGCTGACCGTCGATCACCTCAGGTGCCGTAAAAATCTGTCGCAAAACTCCTCCTCGAGTACCGACGATTTCACCGGCAAAGACGACCCCTTTATCCGTCAGCTTGAGAATGGCCTTTTCAATGTCTTCCACTCTAACCGCCACATGATGAAACACCTGATCGCCAAACTCCTGCACCCAGCGGGGAATGATGCTGGTTTTCCCCCGCTCGTCCGGGTAGGCCTGATCGACAAACAGCGCGGGATATCCGGCCCGTCTGTAAACCTTGGCAAACCAATCCTCATAATTCAGCGTTTCATCGTACCCATAACCTAGGACAACGAATTCTTGCGCGCGCTGATCGATATTCATCGTCCGAATAGTGAGGTGGTCCATCACCGGCACAAACCCTACTCCAGTCTCATCCAGCGTATGACGAAGTACCCGTGCCGCGCTATTGTGCGCCAAAAAGTCGGCGGTCATTCGAGCAATCATCGCGTCAAGGTCAGCTTCCTGTCCCATCCTTCTCTCCTCCCTCAAATGTCACTCCTTGCGCCAGCGGCAGTTCGGTTCCCCAATTGATCGTCGTGGTCTGACGGCGCATATAGGCCTTCCAAGCATCGGACCCGGCCTCTCGCCCGCCTCCAGTGCTCTTCTCGCCGCCGAATGCTCCGCCGATCTCCGCTCCGGACGTGCCGATATTGATATTGGCAATGCCACAGTCGCTCCCCCCCGCCGCCAGGAATGCCTCACTGTGCCGGAGATGCGTGGTAAATAGCGACGACGACAGGCCCTGGGTAACGGCATTCTGCATCTGGATCGCTTCATCCAGCGTCCGATAGGTCATCACATGGAGGATCGGCGCAAAAGTCTCCCGCTGGACGACATTCCAGTGATTCTGCGCCCGTACAATGGTCGGTTCCACAAAGTGCCCTTGGCGAGGAAGCACGCGCGCGCCGCATAAGACCTCACCGCCTTCCCGTTTGATCTCTTCGAGGGCCGCGCGATAGTGCGTCACCGCATCCGCGTCGATGAGGGGGCCCATCAAAACGCCTGGCTCGAGCGGATCACCGATCGTCACCCGCGCATAGGCCGCCAGAAGTTGGGGCATTAATTTCGCATACTGTGACTCATGCACGATGAGACGCCTCGTACTGGTACAGCGCTGGCCCGCCGTGCCGACCGCGCCGAACATAATCGCTCTGGTCGCTAATTGGAGATCGGCTGTCTCGTCCACGATGACCGCATTGTTCCCGCTCAACTCCAGGAGGCTTCGCCCCAGGCGATGCCCGACCACTTCCGCCACATGCCTTCCGACAGGCACCGAACCTGTAAACGAGATCAGCGGCAACCGTTCGTCCTGAACCATATGGTCGGCCAGTTCAATACGGTCCGTCGTGAACAACGCGAAGACACCCGGATACCCGGCATCCTCCATTACGCGATTGCAGAGATGCTGGACCGCCAGCGAACAGAGCAGAGCCTTCGGAGAAGGCTTCCACAGCACCGTATTTCCTGTCACTGCCGCAATAAAGGCATTCCAGGCCCAGACCGCCACGGGAAAGTTAAATGCAGTGATCACACCGACGACGCCCAACGGATGCCATTGCTCGTACATCCGATGCTGCGCACGTTCCGAGTGCATCGTCTGCCCATACAACATGCGAGATAACCCGACGGCGAAGTCCGCCATATCGATCATCTCCTGCACTTCTCCGTCCCCCTCGGCTTTGATCTTGCCCACCTCCATCGATACCAGCGTGCCCAAAGCATCTTTTTTTTCTCTGAGTGCCTGCCCGATCAGACGAACGATCTCGCCGCGCTTGGGTGCCGGCACCATCCGCCAAGAGGCATAGCGCTTCTGAGAACCCGCCATGAGCCTGTCGTAGTCCGCCTTTGAACAACTGTGCACTCGTGCCAACGGCTCATCCGTGGCGGGATTGCGTGACTCCACCACTCCCGCATGGGTCGTCGAGGTCCAGCTGGCCGATGAAAGACAGCCTCCCGGTTGTTCCTGTTCTAGCCCCAATTTCTTGAAAATATCCTGTACGGTCATGGTTTCTATTACGCTCGAAAACAAGCCCCGAAGCGATTGTTCAAAACGTCCTGCAACTGAAATTGCTCCTGCGTCACGAAACCGCGATAGTCGGCTGGTTTGGCCATCACAAGATCGACGACGCAACAGAGGGACGACGCGGTCGTGACCTGAATGGCGGACCAGAGGCGTCCGAGAATAGTCCGCGGGTATACCTTCTTTACGTACGTCTCTTCAAATAGCTCTCCCTGCCGGGTCCCCGTCACCGCGGCATAGATCAGCACCACATCCTGGTGCGTCTGAGGAATGGCCCGCTCCAGAAGCCGTTTGAGCGTCTCTCGATCCTCATTCAGCTTGAGGTCTTTCATGAGAAAGTGGATCTTCTCGCAATGTCCCGGGTATCGGAGGGTTTTATAGTTCATGGTTTGAACCCGTCCACGATAGGTATCCGCCAGTGTGCCCAGCCCGCCGGACGTATTGAATGCTTCGTACAGAAGGCCGTCCAGTTCAATTGTTTCATACCCTTCCAATGGTTGCAGCTGGACCTTCTGTCCACCTTCGATCCCGGCACAGATATTTCCGTACTCGTTGATCAAGCCGTCGGTGGACCAAGTGAGGGAATACTTCAGCGCATTGCTCGGATGAACCGGCAACGCGCCCACCCGCATTTTCACGCAGTCAATGGATTCGAAATGGCCGATCAGATCGTTGGTGACGATGCTGATGTACCCCGGAGCCAAACCACACTGTGGAATAAATACCCGCTCTGAGTCCTCACTGATGGCCCTGACGCGACCGGTCACGGCGACGTCTTCGGTCAGGTCGAAATAGTGCAAGCGATGCGCGCGCGCGATTTCCGCCACAGCGGGATTGCAAAAGTACGGCAGACTGGAGATGACAGCATCAAACCGGTGGGCAGTGACATAGTGCGCGACCGAGTCGGCCCGGCGCACATCCAACGCACAGGGAGTGACTGTCGAAAGCGATAACTGATCTACCAGCCGCTTCGGAGCATCTAGGGTCAGATCAGCCAGATGAACCTGGTACTGTCCCTCCGCTGAAAGCAGCCCGGCGATGAGAGAACCGATTTTCCCAGCTCCGAGTACCAAGACCTGAGGCATCCGTCACCTCACGATCATTATACTCCT
>JACCYV010000263.1 GCA_013696305.1 Nitrospira sp. | reverse complement strand
CTGCTCGGGCAGCAGGCGCCGGCTCTGGGAACGATACTGCCCAGTATCTGCATTGTCCTGGTCCTCCTGGTGAGCGGCGTGGTGTATTTCAAACGAATGGAACGAACCTTTGCGGATGTCATTTGATGGCTGAAATTGCGATCGCCGTGCGGAATTTGAGGAAGGAGTATGTCATTGCGGCCGTCGGCCATGACACGCTTCGAGATCAGATCGCACATCTGTGCCGCTCTCTGCTGGGCCGGACCGGCAAGAAGGAGACCGGCAGTCATGTGTTTCGTGCCTTACAGGACGTGTCGTTCGATGTCATACAAGGGGAGGTGCTGGGAATTGTCGGCCACAATGGGGCCGGGAAAAGCACGTTGTTAAAGATCCTGTCCCGCATTACGGAGCCGAGCGCCGGCGAAGTGGATATTTACGGGCGCGTGACGTCGTTGCTGGAGGTGGGAACGGGTTTTCACGCAGAACTCACGGGCCGGGAGAATATCTATTTGAATGCGGCGATGCTGGGTATGCGCAAATCCGATATCGATCGCAGGCTCGAAGAGATTATCGACTTTTCCGGGACCGAGCAATTCATCGACACGCCTGTGAAGCGTTATTCCAGCGGCATGTATGTTCGCCTGGCATTCTCCGTGGCCGCGCATTTGAACCCTGAGATCCTGATCGTCGATGAAGTGTTATCGGTCGGCGACGGGGCATTTCAAAAGAAGTGTTTGGGGAAAATGGATGACGCGCGGCGTGACGGGCGAACCGTCATTCTGGTCAGTCACGACCTGCCGGTCGTCGCCAATCTCTGTCAGCGCGCCATCCTTCTGCGTCAAGGACGAGTCGTGGGAGACGGCCGTCCCCAGCAGATTATCGAACAGTATATGAGTGAGGCATTTACGGGAAGCGGGGCGTCATTAGTCGATCGCACAGATCGGTATACACAAAATGAACTGATGGTTCAGGCCGTCACGTTTCTCAACGAGAAACTGGAGACCGTGCAACCTGCCATATCGGGGCAGCATCTCATCATCCGCGTGACCTATGCGTGTCATGTCTCAAAGGTATTCAACGATATGCGAGTCATGGTGGTCGTAAGCCGGGATGAGCGCACCGCGTGTATTCTCTCTACCGATCTCGTGGATCGGACGACGCTGAATCTCGAAGGCAGCGGCTATGTGGATTTCCATGTGCCCCATCTCCCCCTCTGCGGAGGGCGATATTTTTTGCACGTCGCCATCGAAACCGATGCACTGACGCAGGATTGGATTCAATATGCGGCTGAACTACAGGTGCTCGACGGCGACTACTATGGAACCGGAAGAATGTACCCTCATGACGGATGGCGTGGAAAAGGGATTTTCATCGATCACAGCTGGAATATGCAGAGACTTGCCTGACCGGTATTGTTTCGTTTCCTGACGATTAGATTGAAGGTTCCGAGCTGGTCGCTTCTGGTGCGCTCCCGCAGTATCCTCTCCCCTGATACCCTACTTTCATACGCCGCTGTGCGATAGATCATGATATCAGGGTCTCTTCTCTTTCATGCGTCAACGACCACCGCCATCGAGGGATCCCGTCAGACACTTCTGCAAACGAATGTGGACGCGGTGGTACGCGCTCTCAATTCAGGCGAACCTTTTCGATCGTCCGCCCAGTGCGATTCATTGTATGTGACTGTGCCGTCCGCGACACTTTTGGGATAAGTGACACAAGTAGGACATCACGCAGTGCCAGGAGTTTGACGGTCCACCTGATATATTTAGGATGTCGTTTTTCATAAGTCCCTAGTATTGCAATTAACCGTACCTGTGGACGCGTGGCATGATCCTTGATGCTAAATGCCATGGCTGTGCTGGATGTCAGGATCGCTAGGGAACGAACACTTGAACGCCACAGATTTCTTTTTTGGGCAACATCGGTCGGAAGGCCCGACCATCAATCTTCGGTGATGTCCATCTATGAATCGAAAATGAAAAAGGGATGGCGCTGTAAGGCTTGCCGACATTCCGACAGGCGCATGGCTGGGGTGGACTTGTGAGGTCGCTGCCGTACTGCCTTCGCTTCAGGACCTACGAACGATCTCTTGAACGTTCGATCGTGAAACATTGATCGGTGAATGTGCATTTATGAATCAAGGAGAGAATTATGTGGAATGAGAAGTTAGATTTGTTGCGTTTCGGCCGTGAGGGAAACGTGGGAATATCATTGCCCGTGGTCGGGCACATGCCCACCGGGACGCCGGTGGCCAAACGTCGACCCGAAGACTTGACCCCTCGTGAACACCAGATTTTACAGCTGGTATGGGCCGGACTTACGAATCGCACAATTGCGGATCAACTGCATATCAGCATCAAGACGGCGGAGGCCCATCGCGCAAACATGATGAAAAAACTTCGTGTCTCCAACATTGCACAATTGTTGAAGACGGCGCTGGAAGAGGGACTGCTCGCCACCCATGTGGGCTAACGGATTCGAGGCGACCTGCGCTCTTCGGGGAAGTCCCACTCCCTGCAGCATAACAACATCCCGCCTATACACTCCTCCTAGAGTGCAAATGAGGCTCGCGCCGACGACAGTGTTTGCAGTAAAATGCCGCACCATTGCAGGGAGTCAGTCGTGGTCGAACAACGCATCGAAGAAATTACGCGCGCGAATCTCGCCTTTTACGCTGCCTTTGAAAGTTTGGACATGCTCCAGATGGACAAGGTGTGGGCTCACCTTGAGTATGTCACCTGTATCCATCCAGGCTGGAACCTACGCAGCGATTGGCCCGCTGTACGCGATTCCTGGGTATTGATCTTCAACAACACCTTTTCCATGAAATTCGAACTCACCGACGTCCAGATTCAGGTCGCAGGCGATCTGGGCTGGGTCATCTGCACCGAACATCTCACCAGCCGCCAAGACGACCAGCCGGTAGAAACCCGCGTGCTCGCCACGAACCTGTTCGAGCGCATCGGCGATGAGTGGTTGATGATCCATCACCATGGAAGCCCGGTGATGGGATAGAAAGAGTCATCACGATCTGCATCCGTCAGGTCGCATGCCTCCGCCTTTCCAGACACCTCGATCTTCACGCCCCATAGGATGCCGTAGACTGTTCTGTCGCAATGAATAGGGCAGTACGTGTTCGGTAATCACGCGCAGGAGAAAGCCTAACAGCTATCCCCACGAGACGGGTGCGTGGATCAGGTATCCATAACACTGCGCAGGCGAGATCACTGCTCTGACACGCCGCGGTGAGTGCGCTTGCCTGACATCGATCCTAGATAGAGTGAGGGGAGGACATGTGCAGCGAAAAAAAGAGTCATTGTCACGCATCAATATCATTTTGTCTGTCCAGTACTGCTGGACATATGATAAATTGGCCGCATCCACATGGATGCGTCAGCCGGATGGCCTTGATTGCTCGTGAGCTATCGATTTATGCATATTCAAGTTGCCGAAATGCCGATGATGGGGAGGCTCACCAGGTTGTATAGGAGTGTGCAGGATCTGATGAATCAGATTCAGGAGGACTGGTCGGTGAACAGTCGAGACTGGACTATGCCAGGCTTTCGAGCGCTCGCGGTGCATCGCGTGGGCACCTGGCTGTCGAACAGACGCGGAAGTTTCCTGAAGTCGGGACTGCTTGCGCTGTACCGTGTCATGTATCGGTACGTGCGAAATCATTATGGCGTTGAAATTCCACTAACGACCACGATCGGGCGTAGATTGTTGCTGGTGCACCAACACGGCATCGTATTCCATTGGAAATCCGTGATAGGGGACGACTGTCTGATCCGCCATAACGCCACGATAGGAGCTGGATATGGGGGCCAGAAAACCCTCCATAAGGGCCCAAGGCTCGGACATCGAGTGGAGGTGGGGCCCGGCGCAGTGATTTTTGCAGGCGTCAAGATTGGTGATGATGCAGTCATAGGGCCGAATGCCGTCGTAATGTCCGATGTTCCGGCAGGGGCCAGGGTCTTTGCTGAGGCGCCTCGCCTTATACGCTTGCCCAACCAGCAGCCTGAAGGACAGGGGAAACAGGTAAGTACGCAGAAACCTTGAAATTGTGTGAAGCCCTGTCCGCAGCGAGGGATTCCCCTAATTGCGCCCGTCGCCGGGTCACAGCATGGTACGGATAGAAATAACCTGTCGCTCTTCTTAATGAGAATCAAACCGACACAAATCACTGCATCGCTTGACACGCCTGAGGCTCAGGGCGACGCCTTCCGCAAGCAGGGACTGTTTGAACAGGCGATACAAGCCTATTTGATGGCCGTGGCACATCCACCCTTGGCCGCTCTTTGCCTCAAACTTGCGCGAAGCTATGAACAGATTGAAAACTATTCAGAGGCCTGTCGGTGGGCTCTTGCCGTCGTTGATTCTGGCGACGATTTTACCGCGTGGCAAACCGGCTGGGCGTTGTTTCAACGCTGTGCCGCGAAAACAGAGAGGCCGACCGTCCGGTCGGCCAAAGTAGCTCTCCTGGGCAGCTATACCACGACTCAACTCGGCGCGATGCTGTGTCTTGCGGCCAACAGGATCGGAATCGGTATCGACCTCTATGAAGGCCATTATGGTCAATATCAGCAGGAGATCATCGACGCGGCGAGCGCGTTGTACGCCTTTGGGCCGGACGTCGTCCTCCTTGCGGTTCACGAAGGAGATCTCCGGCTCCCGGAGTACAGTTCGAATCCCGTGGAGGATATTCAAAGGGAAGTCAGCCGTTGGACAGGGCTCTGGCAAATCGTCACAGAACGGACGCGCGCACGCATCGTCCAGCATAACTTTGCACTGCCCTGTGAGGTGCCGGCCGGCCACCTGGCAACCCGCCTTCCAGGCTCTCGGTACATGATGGCACAAGCCGTCAATGCTCGGCTTGGTGAAGCGGCTTCGAACGCGGTGTCAGTGATTGATTGCGAACGTCTTTCCGCGTTCGTCGGGAAACAGCGATGGTGTGACCCACGATATTGGAATTTATCCAAGCAAGCCGTTTCGCTCGAGGCATTGCCCTTGCTCGCGCGGCATACCGCCGCGGTCATGGGTGCGGACCTTGGTGTGAGCCGGAAGTGCCTTGTGCTGGATCTGGATAATACGTTGTGGGGCGGCGTCATTGCGGAAGACGGATTGGCCGGGATCCAATTAGGCAGTGGAGTAAATGGTGAGGCATTCGTGGCCTTTCAGGAGTATCTCCTGAAGCTCAAAAACAAGGGCATCATCCTGGTGGTTTGCTCGAAGAACAACTTTGCCGATGCCATCCAGCCTTTCGAGAAGCATTCCGAGATGCGACTCAAATTGGACGATATCGCGCTCTTCATTGCGAATTGGGAATCGAAACCCGACAACATCCGCAGGATAGCCAAGACGCTGCAGATTGGTTTGGATTCGTTGGTGTTTGTCGATGATAATCCTGTGGAGCGCGAGATTGTGCGCCGGTTCCTTCCCGAGGTTGACGTCCTGCCCCTTCCTGAGGATCCCTCGTATTATCTCCGCGCACTCTCGCAGTATCTCTTGCTTGAGACCAGCTCATTTACGCTCGACGACAGCCGGCGAACCGACCAATATCGAGCCCGGACGCAGATCCAGGAGCTCGAGACGACAGCCGGGTCCATTGAAGACTTTTACCGGGGGCTCCAAATGCAAGCGATTGTGGCGCCTTTTGAGGAGTCACAATTGCCAAGAATCGCGCAGCTCATCGGAAAAACGAACCAATTCAATCTCACCACCCACCGTCACGGAATGTCGCAATTAGAGGCATTTGTGCGGGACACGAGCTACGTGCATCTGGCGTTACGATTGCGGGATCGCTACGCTGAGCATGGATTGGTCAGTGTGATGATTGCGAGGCATCAAGGCGAAATATTGGATATCGATACCTGGCTGATGAGCTGCCGGGTCATCGGTCGAACCGTTGAAACGACGATGCTCGACCACCTCTGTCGACGGGCGGCACGGCTCGGTTGTACCTCGCTCCGGGGGACCTATATTCCTACTGAAAAGAATGCCATGGCCGCAGATGCGTATGCCAAATGCGGATTTGAACGAGGCAGTCATCATGAAGGACAAGAGATCTGGACGTATAGTCTTCCTGTTAAAGGCATGATCGTGAATGAGTTTGTGAAGACAGTCGAATTCTGGGAAGTCGGTGATGGAGCAGCCTGAACCGCCGGCAGGCATTCCATCATCTCCGCAGCGCAGGACCAAAGTGTGTTTCACCACACGGGACTGAGGTCAGTGGCCAGCCACGATCGGACCTCTGCGTATCCGTGCGGAGTAGGCGGAGCCTGTGATGTTGTGCGTTCGCTATCCTCGGACAACTCCAGGAGCGCTATGATCGCATTTTAGAGAGTGTCTCGATCGAATTTCGGAATCCCCCTCATCGTCACACGGCCTACTCGTGAACTGTATGATGTTGCTCGATTGATGATAAGGGCGACATTCACGTTCTCCCGGGGTACGCAGGCGTGCGAGCGACGAAACTTCAAGAGGCCTCTTGTCTCATGGAAGCGTCGGACCGCAAGAGGGAAATTTTCTCGTGGGCGGCTGTGTGCCCGGAACCTATGCCCCGTCACTCGATGAATTGGAGCCGGTAGTGAACGGTGAGGGCTTTCTGCCAGGAGCGCCTGATGCAAAATATCATAGAGAAATAAGTCAGTGTGCCAACCGCATCATCATAGCCGTGAACTGATGCCGATGAAATCTGGGAGTAGACAAATGCAGTTGCATGAACGACTCGAAGAGGTGTTTCGCCAGGTATTCGACAGTGAACATCTTACATTGGCCGACGAGATGATGGCCCCGGACATCGAAGGCTGGGACTCTGTGGCTCACATCAATCTGATGTTTGGCATCGAGCAGGCATTTGGAGTCCGATTCAAGGGCAATGAATTGGCGGAAATGAAGAATATCGGGGAACTCAAACGGTTTTTGGCCGGGAAAAGGAACCCATAATAAAATGGTAATATCCATCAACCCGGGGCAGAATCGGTTCCTCTCATCGATGCCTTCGAACGCATGATTATGGACAATGCCCTTCCACAGAGCCCTTCGTCCTCCATTGTGATTGAACCCCGCACGGGGTATGTCCATGTGGGATGGCTGGAGTTGTGGGCGTCGCGCGAACTATTTTACTTTTTGGCGTGGAGGGATCTCAAGACGCGCTATGCTCAGACCGCCATCGGGGCCGGGTGGGCGCTCATGCAGCCTTTGTTGAGCACGTTAATCTTCACTCTCGTGTTCGGCTACTTGGCGAAAGTACCGTCCGATGGGTTGCCGTACCCCCTCTTTGCGTTCGCCGCCATTTTGCCGTGGTCCCTGTTTGCGCGCAGCCTCGAGCGCAGCACGTTGAGTGTGGTGTCGGAGGGCGGCCTGATCAAAAAGGTCTATTTCCCCCGGCTCATCATTCCGATTGCCGCCACCTTCATCAATCTGGTCGATTTTGCGGTGGGGTTCCTCATCCTGATCGGGATGATGATCTGGTATCAGGTCGTGCCGCAGTGGACGCTCATGTTCCTGCCCCTATTCGTGGGCGTGGCCCTGGCGACCGCCCTGTCGGTAAGCCTGTGGCTGTCGGCCCTCAATGTCAAATACCGGGACGTGGCCTCCGTCGTTCCCTTGATGACGCAGTTGTGGATGTTTGCCTCCCCCGTGCTGTATCCCGCGTCTCTCGTGCCCGAACCGTATCGGTTTTATTATGGCTTGAATCCCATGGCGGGAGTCATCGAGGGGTTTCGTTGGGTACTCCTGGGCAAAGCGGCGCCCGATTGGAGCATGGTGGCCGTGAGCCTCGTCGTGGTCGCCCTCCTGCTGGTGGGCGGCGTGATATTTTTCAGGAGGGTGGAGCGAACCTTCGCCGATCTGATTTGAATGGGTGACATCGCGGTTCGAGTCGACAGCTTACATAAGCGGTATCACCTGGGCGCGACGCATGCCCAAGACGGCTCCCTGGCCGGTGCCCTGGCGCGCGGGCTACGCCGGCTGATGGGGCGGCCGGCAGGCTCGTCCCGTACCGGTGAATCCATCTGGGCGCTTCGCGACGTGTCGTTCGAGATCCAAAAGGGCGAGGTGTTCGGAGTCATCGGCACCAATGGTTCGGGGAAAAGCACGCTCCTCAAAATTCTCTCCCGGGTGACGGAACCCACGAAGGGGCGGGCGGTCATCAACGGACGCTTCTGCGGCTTATTGGAGGTGGGCACGGGCTTCCATCCGGAGTTGACCGGCCGCGACAATGTCTACATGAGCGGGGCGATTCTCGGCATGAAGCGTCAGGAAATTGCCCGGAAGTTCGACGAAATCGTGGCGTTCGCCGAAGTGGAGCAGTTTATCGACACGCCGGTGAAACATTATTCCAGCGGAATGTATGTCCGGCTGGGGTTTTCCGTCTTGGCCCATATGGACCCGGACATTCTCATCGTCGATGAGGTGCTGGCCGTGGGTGACGTCCGGTTCCAAAAAAAGTGCATGGGCAAGATGGAGGACGTGGGGCAGCATGGACGGACGGTGATCTTGGTCTCGCATGATATGCCGGCCATCACCCGGATGTGCAAACGGGCGATTTTGCTGAACAAGGGCGAAGTGGTGCAGGAAGGGGCGGCGCATGATGTCGTCAATCACTATCTGCATGCAGGCCACATCAAGCCCTACGAGGAGTGGCTGGACCCGATGCAGGCGCCGGGGAATGAGGTGGTGCGCATACGTGCCGTACGGGTGAAATCAGAGTCCGGGCAAATCACGGACCGAATCGATATTCGACGGCCGGTTCAACTTGAAGTTGAATTTGATGTGCTGAAACCCGGGCATGTCTTTGTGCCGGTATTCAATCTGTACAACGAAGAAGACGTCACCGTGTTCACCGCGCATGACCGCGACCCGGCATGGCAGCGAACACCGCGCCTGTCTGGTCGGTACGTCTCCATGGCCACGATTCCGGAAAATTTTCTTACGGAAGGAGTCTTTGCCGTCTCTGCCCTCATGATGACCGAGACTCCCTTTCGTCTGCATGTCCATGTCCCTCGCGTGGTGGGCTTTCGCATTGATGAAAGCGGAACCGGAGATGCAGCACGAGGCGATTTCAACGGCCGATGGATGGGGGTTGTACGGCCTCTTTTGGGATGGCGAACTCGATATACGCCAGACTAAGAACGGACGCATGGCTGTTAGACTGGTGATTTGATCCGCCCGGTAAGGACCAGAACAGCACTCGATGGCCCTCTTGCCGGCATTGCCTGCCTCTCTCTTGAGAACTGTGGTGTGTCGGCTCACCGAAATCGCAAGTCCGGACCAATGGAGCGACCGGCTACAAGAACCGGTCTAGCAGCGGATGAGTTGCGCGGGTGAAAGAAGCTTACAATCCCGGAACGGGATGAGGCAGGTCCTTGGTGCCCAGGGTCTGGCGCCACTCACTGGTGATCTGGTCGCGCTCTTCCATAGTCATGCCTGCGTATTTACGGAACATCTGCGGTCCTCGTCGACGCCGCCAGGTGAGAAAGCCGAGAAAGTGGTCCTTGCAGGTAGATTGGGTTCCGGCCGGCGCATAGACTCTCCCCTGACACCCTTCGATTAAACAAATCTGTCCGCTCATGGTGCCTCCCTTAATGTGGCAAAGTATGCCGGAGATCGATCTGCAAATGCAATGCGCAGCCGCTGGCGTCGACATCGGGATGCTCAGGGCGCTGATTAGAAAGTGGCCTCGCACCATAGTGCCAACCAAGGTGGCACCGCTCGTCTGACCGTCGCTAGGGGGAAATTCCGCTTGCAATCGTGACAAGCGGCCAGGTACCGTACCGCGTTCTCTCGCATAGTCCAGGACCGAGCGCACCATGGCGATGCAGGTCATTTCGGTGGTCGGAGCTCTGATGGTGCTCGTCGCCTATGGCCTGATTCAAGCCGGAACCTGGCGTGAATTGGACGCGGGGTATCTGGGGCTGAACATCGTAGGCTCGCTGCTCTTGGGAATCGTTGCGATTGAAGATCGACGGGTGGGATTCGTCTTACTTGAATTCGCGTGGGCTGGAATCGCGCTGGTCGGAGTAGCCCGGGCGGTTCGAGCCAGACGTGCCGCGCGCAGCCTGTGACGGTCGGTGAGATCGCGGGATACATAACAGACATCGGAGAGTCTTGTAATGAAGGAGCAAGGAACTATGGCAGGGTTATTATCAGCAGACGAGATATTCGAGAAGGCAAAAGATGCGGCAGCCGCGGCCACCAATCAGGATGAGAAGGCCCTCCAGATCGATTACGAGGTGTTGCAACTCAAGTTTCGGGCGGCCCTGGGCGATCGCAAGGTGGCGCGATGCCATATCAACAAGTTCTTACCCGAAGGATATGAGGATCAAGGACGGTTCAATCTGGTCCTCCTGACCGCCGGCAATGTGATCTTCGACATAGTCATCGGCGACTCCTATTTCCGGTACGATGTGTTGTCTGTGGGGCAGTTGGACAAAGTACAGGTCATCGACGCGATGTGGGATAATCGTGAAAAGCGCCGGGAGGAGCCGTTCTTAAGCCTCCGGCTCATGCACGCCGAAGAGACGCATCTGCTGCTCGCACTGGAGGATGAGGAGCGAAAGAGCTTGCTGGGATTCGCATCAGCGGTGTCAGCCGTGCGGAATCCGGAAAAGTAGGTCCGTCCACATCGTGTACTCTCGGTGCCGGGTGAGACGGCTAGCACCGGGAGTTCATCGCCACCTCCCGGCGAATCCTCCCACTTTGTTATCGTCTGAGAATACGCTGGCTAACGATCTGAATGGTATTGGGCTCCCGCAGGATGTTCCAAAGGGCGATCACGTACCCATCCCAACCCAGGCCGCACCAAGATGCGGGGTATCGTCACTGCCGAGGCGTTATGTTCTTACCTGCCCGCCCTGACGTTGCCGGACAGGCTATTTCCCACGCTGGGATACGTTGAAGCGCTGTGCGAGGCGAGAACAAAGCTGGCGGGCTTTTTCAACATCCCGCTAGGGACGGACGTAGAACGGGAGGGCATGGACGGTTGCCGAGTGGCGCGTCCCTGCCACCTCCACCGTCAATGACGTATCAGGCGCTGAAAAGTCTCGCAGTGGAAAACCGAACGCCAGCACGGCATTCCGCTGTGGCGAAAAGGCGGCGCTGCTGACCCACCCCACCTCCCGATCACCGCTGAACAGCTTCGATCCTTGGGGCGGGACCGTCTTGTCCTGGAGGATCAATCCCACGAGGTGTCGCCGCACGTTGCCGTACGCATCCATGCGCGCCACCACTTCCTGCCCCGGGTAACAGCCTTTCGACAGGCTGAAGGCTTTCCCTTCTAAATTGGCTTCCGGCGGCACGATTTCCTCATTGAGGTCTGGACCGGCCTTAGGCAAACCGGCCTCGATCCGCAACGCTTCCCGCGCCTGTGCGCCGACGGCCTTCAGGCCGAACGGTGCGCCGGCTGTCATCAGTTGATCCCAGGCAGCCGCGACGCCCTCGACTGGCACCAGTACCTCAAGATCCTGTTCACCCGTTTCTTCGGTCCGGATGATGAAGGCCTGGTTCCCGCCGATGGTAGCAGAGGCAGTCTGCAAAGGTTCCAAAGAACGGACGTCGATGCCGAACGCTGCCGTGACGACCTCAGCCGATTTCGGTCCGCTCACCAGCAGCAAGCCCCAGCTCTCGGCGCAATTCTCCATCTTGGCCTTGGTGCCGTAAAGGAGAAACTTTCGCAGCGCTTGAAACGTGGCATCACCCACCTCACCTACATCTTCGATCCATATGGCATCGGGTTGGATGTAGACCCGGAAGTACGCGAGCATTTTCCCCTTGTGGGTCAGAAAACTGGAGTAGCAACCCTGTCCCGCTTGGAGCGGCAGGATGTCATTGCTGATGATACTCTGCAGCCACTTGGTCCGATCATCGCCGGTTACCCGAAATTTACCCCGGTGAGACAAGTCACAAAGGCCGGCGGCTCGGCGAACGGCCCCATGTTCTACCGCCACATGACCGTATTGAGCCGGCACCGACGAACCGGCGATGTCTTCGAAGGTGGCCCCCAGTTGGAGATGCTGGTTGTGGAGTGGGGATTGTTTCATGCTGTGCTACGTACTCTCTCTGGTGGTCAGCCCTTACGGTTGTGCAGAGGGCTGATGGTGAATAAGTTCCTCGACGAGATCTTTGGTGCGGGATGAAAATTCGTTCCGGGACACCACCTTGGTCACGCCGAGTTCTTTCGCCCGTCTCCACGTGTCCACTTCTTCGTGGTTGGCAAAGGCTAAGATGGGGAATGCGCGCAGAGCGGAGTCGGCCTGAAGGGCTTCAAGGGCTTTGAAAGCATCGACTCCCAAGTCGTTCATGTTGATGATCATGGCGGCCGGAGCTGTTGCAGCGGCTTTCAGCACCACCTCGTCCTGGCTGCGGATCCGCTCCAGGGTGTAGCCCTGCTGGCGTAAAGCGTCGCGCACTTTGGTGTAAAAGAAAATGTCGGTGACGGCCACTAAGATGGTGACGCACATAGGACGATCGTTCCTAATTCAGCGAGCTGATGAGACGCCCCAGGGCTTTCTTCGCCAAGGTGTAGTCGGGGTTGAGAGCGAGAGCCTGCTTGTAACAGTCGATCGCCTCGCTCCACTTGCCTTGGCGTTCATAGAC